>DASZZL010000013.1:0-7592 GCA_035545035.1 Pyrinomonadaceae bacterium | reverse complement strand
AGCGAACGTCGATACTGTGTGGTATCAAACTAATCTGGATGTTTTCCTGAACCGCTGGTTCTCGAACTACGAGTATGCGCGACGCGCGCGCGAAAGCGACGGCGGATTTCTGCTGCGCTACAAACACCACTTCTTTGTCTGCGAGGCTGAGGTCATCAGCGCGATGGGTCTGGAGCCTGATGATCCCGAGTGGGAAAAGATCAAGTGGGATGGGGCGCAGCCTGTGGACATAGAAGCCTATCAGCGTTTGTGTGAGAAGAGGGACGGCGTTGTGCAAGGCCGATAGAACGAGCGGGCTATTTTCCAGGCCCGTTCATCATTTCTTCCGCGCGTTGGAGGTATTTGCTCGCCTGCCGCCAATGAATCGCAACGGTGTAAGGAACTGCCCCCAGAAACGCCTCGTCGGATGATGTATGAGTGACCTCGCTAAACATCAGCGCTGAGACGTGCACGACTCGCGGCTGATTGATCTTCTGCCACCAGAACGCGCCGTCGCGGTAGGAATCTAACGCGTTACTAATCTCGTTTTTCAGTCTGCTTTGCGGTAAGCGTGAAAGCAGCGGCTCAACTTCGGCAGTGACTTCTCGCAGATCATTTCGGAAGGTTTCGCATGACACGCGAGCGAGTTTTCCGCTCTCTTCAAAGTCTCCGAGCGAGCGATAGACCAGCACGTCTCTGTCCAGACGCTTCAGTGCCGTGATAGCTCTTGCCGTCAGAATCTGATCATCGCCTGTTTCGGTTTGAGAGATAAGGTTGCGCAATGGATTTGCGCGCGCAACGGATTGGCCGTGCGCGGATACACTCACGGCGAACAAAAGAATGAGAAGGGCAAGAGGCGATCGCTTCATCTATCGTGGATCCGGGGCGCAGTAACGCGAGCTTGAGAACCCTCAAGCACCCGCCCGCTGACGCAGGCGGTACTGACAGAACTACTTCGGTTGCAAGCTTAGTAAACTCGCAATATGATTCGCATTCCGAAAGCATTCACTACAGAGGACAGAGGTTGATTGATGAATCGTCCACTCGAAACCGAATACGCGCCGTTCTATCGCGGTTATGTCGGGCACGTGAGCGAGGAAGAAATCTTGCCGGTGTTGCGTTCCCAACTCGACGATCTCGACGTGCTGCTCGGCGGAGTCGCACCGGAACGCGAGACGTACGCTTATGCGGAAGGCAAGTGGAGCATTCGCGAAATCGCGGGGCACTTGATCGATGCTGAGCGCGTGTTTGGTTATCGCGCGTTCTGCATTGCGCGCGGCGAGAGCAGGAATCTGCCCGGCTTTGACGAGAACGAATACATGCTGAGCGCTCCTTACGATCAAATCGACCTGGAAGATCTCTTGAGCGAGTTTCGCCTCGTGCGTCTTTCCAACATCGCCATGCTGCGCAATTTGGATGAGCAGGCGTGGATGTGCCTCGGAACGGCGAACGACGCGCAAGTCTCAGTGCGCGCGCTGGCTTTCATCATGGCCGGTCACGTCCGCCATCACATGGGAGTTCTGCGCGAGCGCTACCAGGTCGGCGCGTGAGATGGGCTCTTGACCCGGCGAACAAGCCGACGTAACCTCAAGGCTGTGAACTATCACGATTACATCACGATTGACCCGAACAAACGCGGCGGTAAGCCCTGCGTTCGAGGATTGCGGATTACGGTCTACGAGGTGCTCGAATATCTCGCGTCTGATATGACCGAGGAGCAGATCCTTGAAGATTTTCCCGACCTCACTCGCGAGGATCTGAAGGCGTGCATCGCTTTTGCCGCTGACCGCGAGCGTAAGCTTGTAACCGTACCAGCCGCGTGAGACTTCTCTTTGATGAAAACCTATCGCCCCAACTGGTGCGGCTCGTCGCCGATCTCTTTCCTGAATCACTTCACGTGCGGGATGTTGGTTTGAAATCGGCCGACGATCCGGTTGTATGGCAGCACGCTAAAGAAAACCGTCTGATCATCGTCTCGAAGGACTCGGATCTGCATCAGCGAAGTTTCGTGCTAGGCCATCCGCCTAAGCTCGTGTGGGTGCGTTTAGGCAACTGCTCGACATCTGACGTTGAAAGACTTGTTGCGCAGAAGCTTCGCCGCTATCGCCATTTTCCAAGAAGATGCCGAGGCGTCGTTTCTTGCTTTGTCTTAGGCCGCGCAATTAAGGAGTGGACCGTGTCGCATCGATTGCTCAACAAACCAATCGGGCTTCTTTTGCCTACACTGGCTATTATCCTGGCAAGCGTCTCGGGCACCTTCGCTCAATCATCTGTGCGGGACTATCGCCGCGCTCACGAACGCCAAATCCTTGAAGAGTTCACGCGCTTACTTGCCATTCCCAACGTCGCTTCAGATCGCGAGAACATTCGCCGGAACGCTGAGTTCATTCTCGACATGATGCAGCATCGTGGTCTCAATCCTCAGTTGCTCGAAGGCAAGACGAAAGACACGCCGCCCGCGGTGTACGGTGAATGGAAAATGCCGGGCGCGACGCGCTCAATAATTTTTTACGCACACTACGACGGCCAGCCCACCGATCCGAAGCAGTGGACGGGCACGTTGCCGTGGCAGCCCGTGTGGCGATCGGCCGCATTGGAATCAGGCGGAACGATCGTGACCTTGCCTGCTAACGCCGAGCCGATCAATCCCGAATGGCGACTCTATGCGCGTTCTTCGTCAGATGACAAAGCCGGCGTGATGGCGATTCTTACGGCCTTTGACGCGTTGCGCGCGCAGGGCATCGCGCCCTCGCTCAACATCAAATTCATTTTCGAAGGTGAAGAGGAAGCCGGGTCGCCGCATCTCGGAGAGATCATCGATCTTCATAAAGATTTGCTCGCTGCCGACGCGTGGATCATCTGCGACGGTCCAGTGCATCAGTCGGGCCGCAAGCAAGTGGTTTTCGGTGTGCGCGGCGATCAGAACGTCGACGTCACTGTCTATGGCGCGAAGCGGCCGCTGCACAGTGGGCATTATGGCAACTGGGCGCCGAATCCGGCGATGCTTTTGGCGCGTCTGCTCTCTTCGATGAAAGACGATGCAGGTCGCGTAACGATCGCTGGATGGTACGAAGGTGTTGAGCCGCTTGGTGAACCAGAGCGACGCGCGATCGCGGAAGCCCCGGCTTATGATGACGAGCTAAGGACGCAGCTCGGTTTCGCGCGCGCCGAAGCCGCCGGAAAGAGTTTGCTGGAACTGATCAATCAACCGTCGCTGAACATCAACGGCATCAGCAGCGGCGACGTGGGCGCGCTCGCTCGCAACGTCATTCCTACTACTGCGACGGCCGTGCTCGATCTGCGTCTGGTAAAAGGAAACGATCATCGTCAGCAGGTGCAGCGACTGATCGATCATATTCGCAAGCAGGGTTTCTATATCATCGATCGCGATCCAACCGACGAGGAACGAAAACAACATCCGCTGATCGCCAAAGTCATCGCGCGGACCGGCGGCTACAACGCCGAGCGCACGCGAATGGATTTGCCGATCTCAATCGCCGCGATTACGGCGGTTCAGTCAACATCGACGCAGCCGATCGTCAGACTGCCAACTGCCGGCGGCAGCTTGCCGCTGTCGATCATCACGGACCATCTGCGCACTACCACCATGACCGTGCCCATCGCGAACTATGACAACAACCAGCACGCGGAGAACGAGAATCTTCGTTTACAAAATCTTTGGGACGGGATCGAGACGATGGCCGCGGTCATGACGATGAAGCCGAAGTTTTGAAATGATTCTTGTCACGAGAAGGCGCGAAGACGCAAAGAAGCATGCGAAAGATCATTGTTTACATCGCCACCAGCGCTGACGGCTTTATCGCGCGTGTAGATGGCGGCGTCGATTGGCTGGACCGACCGCGAACTGCCGGCGATTACGGGATGGGCAAGTTCTACAAATCGATCGATACGATTCTGTGGGGCCGGAAGACATATGACATGGTGTTGCGGTTTCAGAAGGAAGGCAAAGGTGGCCCGGACAACTATGGCGGGATTAAGAACTATGCCTTCTCTCGCCGTCCGCCGAAAAAAGCAGCTTCCGGATTTGAGTTCGTCAAGGAACCGATTAGCAAGTTCGCGAAGCGCTTGCGCGCTGCAAAGGGAAAAGACATCTGGATAATGGGTGGCGCGGGCATCATCGCATCGTTCCTCGACGCCGGCGAGATCGACGAGTTCATCATTCACGTTATTCCAACCTTCATCGGCGAAGGCATTCCACTGATCGTGCCGCGTCATCGCACGGTGCCGCTGAAATTAGTTTCGTGCAATACGTTTTCGGACGGAGTTGTGCGACTGCATTATTCGGTTATGCCGGAAAAGGTCAAGAAGGCTGCGAGGAAACGCGGTAGTAAACGAACGTGAGCCCTCCCTTACGGTCGGGCTAATGCACCGCCGTCGGCAAGATTAGGCGTTCGCCGGACTCAACTTCTTCGGCGGCTTTTTCTTTGCACCTTTCTCGTCGGGCGGGGGAGTTTCTTCCTTTGTCAGGCGATTGATGATGAACTGTTGCAGGAAGCCTACGATGTTTCCGACTAACCAATAGAGCAGGAGTCCCGCGGGCGCGCTCCACAGAATGTAGAGCATAAAGAGCGGCATGCCCACGGCCATCATTTTGCGTTGCAAAGGATCGGCCGAAGGCTGTGGGGTCAGCAACTGCAAAACGATCATCGAGCCGGCAAAAAAGATCGGCAGGATGCGGAGGAAGTAGAGAAAGTAAGGCTCGGGTCCCGAAAGGTCAGGAATCCACAAGAAAGTCGCCTGGCGAAAGTCGATCGAGATCGTGATCGCGCTGTAGAGCGCGAACAGAAACGGCATCTGAATCAGCAGGGGCAAGCAACCACCGAGCGGATTCGCTTCCTTCATCAGACGCAGTTGTTCCTTCTGCAACTCTTTCATCCGCGGATCGCTCTGCTTCATTCCCTTCAACTTCTCTTGCAGCTCCTTCATCCGCGGCGCGTACTTCTGCGCCTTTTTCATTTTGCGCGACGACTGCCATTTGAGCGGAAAGAAAAGTGAGTAGATGAAAATCGTGAAGAGAATGATCGCGACGCCGTAGCTGCCCGTCAGTCGTTGCAGAGCGTTAATCGAAAACAGAATCGGCACTGCGAGAAAGCGCCGCATGCTCGCAAGAAAGCCGTAGTTGATCGCTTCGCCGAGATCAATTTGGGGGCCACCGGCTTTGGCGATTTCTTTGCTGGCCTCGTCAAGCAGACGATGATCTTTCGGGCCGACGTAAAGCTCAGTCTTCGAACCGTCAGTAGGAACTGAGACGAGGCCGGTGATCAGCAAACGCTGCTCCGGCTTGTCGTTTGTCTTCTGTTCGTAAGAAACGGTGCGATACTCGAGTCCTGCCACGGGCTTCGACGGCACGGCAATCATCGCGAAATAAGTGTCGCCGACTCCGGCCCACTGAATCGTGCCATCAAATGTTTCGCGATCTACCGGCTTGTTGTTCACCGACTTGAGGCTGAGACCTTCGAGTATCCAGTTTATTGTGCCGGTGTACTTGCGATCCGAGTGCACTTCTTGCGCCCTGGTTCGTTGCGCTGCGCCATTCGCGAGCGCGACTCCCTCCGGCGCATACAAGTACAACGAATAATGATCGATTGCCTGGTCGCCGATACTGGGACCAATCGCCAAACTGGCTTGAGGCACTGGTTGTTGGTTGCGCGTAAGTTTGACTTCGATCTCGGCGCTGTAGCGATCCGCGAAGAACGTGATGCTCTTTGTGGCATCGAGCCCGGTCGCGTCATCGTGAAGCACGAAATCAATGCGCTTCGAAGCGTTTGGGACGTCGATCGTTTCGTCACCTGATTCGGCGCCGCCAATAATCTTGAAATTGCGAGAGGCGAGCGCGCCATCGAACGCTGCGTCGCCGGTGACGATTCTTAGCGGCTGATAAAGCTGATCAGGCGAGATGCCGGCAGGTGGCGTGGTGATCAACTCAAGTGGTTTCGGATCCTTCTTTGTGGAATTAGCCGCGTAGATTTCACGCCCGGTGTTCTTGTTCTTCTTGAGGATCCAACTGGTCGCCACCGCGCCGCGCGTGTCAAACGTTACTTCGTACAAAGGAGTAGCCACACGAACTTTTCGCTGCGGAATATTGTCGACCGCGGGCGCCGGCGATGGCGCGGACTGCGCGGTTGAAGGCGTCGCGCTGGGGATTGATTGTGCCGTTGGTTGCGATGTAGGCTGTGGCGAACCTTGAACCGCCTGTTGAGCGTTCGCATTCGCGTTGGCGTTTGGTTGTGGAGGTTTGACCGGCGGGGAAAGATAACCCCAAAGAATCAATACCGCCGCCGAAGCGACCAGAGCTAAAACGAATCGTTGTTGTTGTTGCATTCGAACTATTTGGAGTGCGGCGACTCGTCGCCGCTTTTCTTCCTTGCGTTTCTGCGATGCGAAAGCGGTGACAAGTCACCGCACTCCAAAATCACTTCACCGGATCATATCCGCCGGAATGAAATGGATGACAGCGCAAGAGCCGCCGCAAACCCATCGCGCTCCCGCGCAGCGCCCCGTGCCGCTCAATAGCTTCGCACGCGTATTCGGAACACGTGGGAACAAAGCGACAAGACGGTGGTAGCCACGGCGAGACCGTGGCTTTATAAAACTTCAAAAGCGAAACAAGAATGATGCGCATTAGTCTTCGGGGCATTAGCCCAAGCGTTAGCGCGGGCTCGGTTCTGAGCCCTCCCTCACGGTCGGGCTAGTGCCCCGATCTCCTCCGCGACTCTCAACCTGGGCCACCTGAGCAATTATCCTACGAAACTCGCTGAACCGAAGTTCTTCGTCTGAGGTCAACAGCGGTCGCTTTGCATTCAGAACCCAATCATACTTTCGTTGCAGGCGGTTCAGGTCTGGCGCGCTGCGGCGAAAAACCTCTCGCAGCAAACGCTTGGCCCGATTGCGGTCGACCGACTTTCCGATCGCTTTGCTCGACGCCGTTGTTCCCAGACGGTGCTCGGCCAATTCGTTCCGGCGCAAAAAAGCGGCCAGCAGACGGCCGTCATAACGCTGCCCCTCGGCGTAAACTTTTTGAAACTCAGGCCGCGCGCGCAGACGGCGCTGCAGCGGCAACGCTTGGCTGACTTTCGCCGGCGCGTCATTTACACCTGACAACAAGTTCAGTAGTGCGACGGAGTGAGCCGCTTTCGGCCTTTGGCGCGGCGCCGCTTGAGCACGAGCCGGCCGTTTTTGGTGGCCATGCGCGCGCGAAATCCGTGCGTCTTGGCGCGCCGGCGATTGTTCGGTTGAAAGGTTCGCTTTGGCATAGACGATAAATCCTTCGCTGCGACGAAAAGTCCTAGCCTAACGGCGCTGCGAAGCGATGTCAAGGGAGGTCGCAACGCGCCTTGACGCGTTGTAAAATCGCGTGTTAGCCTTCAAATCTTTTACGCAGTTGCAGATTTGGGTCACTGTGACTGAAACCGGTCGCACTCAGTCTTTCGGTGAAACGCAAGTCTCCGATCTCAGATTTGCGATCTGAAGACTTAAATCCCAGTTCAAAATCGTCGCGATGACATTACCGCTCGGCTTCGCCGAAAACTCGATTCAACTTGTGCCTGACGGCACGCTGATTATGCACGTCCTGATCATCCTGGTGATGATTT
>DASZZL010000012.1:0-5790 GCA_035545035.1 Pyrinomonadaceae bacterium | reverse complement strand
CGCGGCGGCTGCCCTTTGGCCGCCGACGCGCTGCGCGCCGCTTAACGGCGGAATTCAGGTGGCCGCGCGCCAGCACACAATGTGGATTCTATCTTTCAAGCTGAGAGACGATCAATCGCGGCTCACCTGCAATGACTTGTTGGGCGGCGGCATACGATGAGTGAGCCTTTCAATCGCTTCTCACAACTTTATTGCTACGGTTGCCTTTCAACTCTTTCGATTATGCTTCTTATCCTTCCGCTTGACCTTTCATCTGTGGTCGTTTCTAATATTTTTCTCAACGCAGCAAGATGTGCCGTTTTTAGTGCTTGCGCCTCTGGCACTTCGATGTCAGGTTTGACGCCCGTTCCCTCCCAATCCGTTTTGGTAATTGGATTGATGGAGCGACCCATCGGGACAAATATAATGAAATGCTCATTGATTCGATGCTCGAATCCGGGATGAGCTCCGCCACCCGTAGGCTCACCAATAACGGCGGCTCGTTTCAAAGCCTGAAGATCATAGGCCAACGCTTCGCCCGCAGAAAAGGTGCGCCTGCTAGTCAAGAAATACACAGGTTTTCCGACGTAACGCCTGCCCGGTACATAAGGCAACGTCCAATATTGCTGCATACGATTTCCTTCCCTCCAATAACCATCGCTCAGATGCACAGGCTCGGGGCCGAAAAGATAACTGGAGAGAAAAACCACCATAGACGGGTCGCCGCCGCCAGCACTTTCGCGCAAATCAAAGATTAGCGCATCCGTGTGGGCAAGGAACGTCATCGCGGCAATCGCAGTTTCGGCACCGGCATCGGCAGGAATAAAGCCATCTATCCGCAGATACCCGATGTTACCTTCCAGCCTGTCAATTTTCTCAAAGCCGAAATTAACTGAGACGGCAAAGCGGAGCGCCCGTTCGAGCTGTTCAGGAGTCGGTTCACGCGGTCCTGCGCTGACGGGTATAGGCTCATAGCTGTAACGCACTTCAAGATGCCTATCATTGTTGACTGCGCGCAAATGCGATGTCAGGGTTTGAGCCAAAGCTGCGCTGTTGGTGATTCGGTCATACTCACCTCTCCGCATCCGTGCGCGAATTGCCCTTTCCATTTGTGCGGCGACTTCTGGGAAAACATACGAATCATTAAGCCGTCTGAGAACCGATTCGATTACTTCCGTGCGCGTTGCAGCATTGATAGGAAGGTCGGTTTGTTCGGGTCGAGCTTGAGCGCGACTTAGAACTGGAGATAACAACATTACTGTTAGGACAGTTGCAGGCATCAGAAATCGGAGTTTGTTGTTCATAAGTATCATTCCACCTTACATGAAAGATAGCAGCCCAACGTTGGAATTGACCGGGCGCGCACACAACATTGCTAGCGATAAGTCCTGCGGATGAAAGCCGTGCTATTCGCGCTCGGGTCGAATGACTTGTTGGGCTGCGGTGGCATGGAAACACGCCGCGTCCCGAACACCGCAACATCGATGAACAAGAGGCACTTATGCGTGGCTTTCAGCGTTAAGCTTGCGCTCCCGAAAGAAAAGAAACAACGGTAGAGCCAAAGATACACCGACCGCCAGATTGCAAACCACATAAAGCCATAGATTCCTCATGCCACGCCGCCGCCCTTCGGAGAAAATAAACAGCCACAGCACGAACGACGACACGATAACATCTATGCCGAAGAAAGCGGAGACGTTGTTCTGGAAGAGCTGCTTGAAGAACAATGGCGTATCGAAGCCATGCGCTGCCAGAAATGGAACGAACTGGGAAAGAGGAAGAACCATACCAAGAATCGCAGCGACAACGTAAAGCCATTGCATAAAACTTTTCTCCAGTCTAGAAAGATTAGCAAAGCGACGAATGATTTTTATCTATTCAGCAAATCAATGCGAAGCAGCCCAACGGTGGAATTAACCGGACGGGAGACAACGAAACAAGCATCCGAGTCTTGCGGATGCGAGGCCCGCTGAATCCGCTCCGGTTCAATGACTTGTTAGATTGCGCCGATGATATACAAACAAACTATAAACTTATGCGCCTCAACTTTTCACCCGATAAGTGACCGACACACAACCGTTTTTGTAGGTCATGCACTCAATCAGTTCTAAATCAATCTGACGACTCATTTCGTGAAATAGCGGGATGCCTGAACCGAGTAGAATCGGATGAATGTTTACTACAACTTCATCAATCAAATTTGCCTCGAAAAGCGGTTTCGCTAACAAGCCACCACCCATTATAAAGATGCCCCTGCCATCTTGGTTTTTCAACTTACGA
This sequence comes from Pyrinomonadaceae bacterium, assembly GCA_035545035.1. Taxonomy (GTDB): domain Bacteria; phylum Acidobacteriota; class Blastocatellia; order Pyrinomonadales; family Pyrinomonadaceae; genus UBA11740. The sequence goes on along the minus strand of DASZZL010000012.1, from coordinate 3,531 downwards.
ACAAACTCGGTAGCATCTTCTCTTATGATTCCCACATTCTTATCAGTGCTTTCCTTCAACGTGCGCGAAAGAACATAATTTCTTACGCCCGGATAAGCCGGAAAAGGCGTGCCGCTTTGCAGCACAGGCTCGTAAGTTTTACGTCCTATCACCACTGCGTCAATGGTCTTCCAAAATTCTGTCATGGCGGAAGTGGCTTCCTCGCCCGACAGAATCCAATCAATCGCGCCATCTTTGCGAGCGATGTAATTATCGAGACTGTTGGCAACGCCGAAGGTTACTTTTCGCATTTTCAACTCTCCTGATTTTATGTCGTTCCAAAGCGAGAGCAATCTAACGTCCGAATTAACCGGGCGCGCACAACCTCGAAATCATCCCAGCCTCGCGCATGAAAGCAATGCTATTCGCGCTCCGGTTCAATGAGTTGTTGGGCTGCGTGTTTAGTTAGATGTATCACTCGAAGCCATAATCAAGCGTCATAGCGTATGGTGGCTGATGCCCTGCGTTAAATCCACCCTCTCCCCTCATGCCGCGCAGGTCCCCAGTCCCAGAGCCCGGAACCACGGATAATATTACCTTCGCTACGCCGTCCTCGAAGGTGCCGCTATGCTGAAGTACAAAGCTACCCGAGCGACCGCCAACGCTACCAGTTACTCGCTCCAGACCCATGAAGCTGGCCGAGCCGGCAGTACGGTACATCATCAAGTATTCCAGTTTACCCTCTCCCTCTATGTCTCCTTGGTACGACTTGGTTGCACTGACCCGCGTGAGCTTCGGTGCCCCTTCTATTTCGTTATAGGTTTTTTCGTCCCAAGATTTTAAGCCGAATGTAGCCTTTGCCTGTTTTCGCATACTTGTTGTCTCCCGTGCGACCTGAGTCTTTTGATTGGCATCCTTGGTCTTCACTTGCGTGAGCGCAAGGGCAGAAGCCGTAATTACCAACACGACAATTGAAATAATTCTCATACAGGGCTTGTCCTTTCCAATTTAATTGCTAGAGTTAGCAGCCCAACGATTGAGACATGTATGTTGAATGTCAGGTCGAGTCTCTACAATGAGGCACGTGGACTCAGGAGGAAATCGACGATGACAATTCAGGCTCAAGTCTCAGTTCAATCTCAAGTATTTATTACCCGCAACTACCAGATATTCGCGGGGCTGGATGTGGACAAGCATAGCATCGCAGTGACTTTTTGCAATCACGAAGGATTGCTGCGATCGCTACGTCTGCCCTATAGTGCGGCGCAGTTGCTGAACTACGTGCGGAAGCATTTTCCGGAGCAGCGACTGGCCTTTGTTTACGAAGCCGGGCCAACGGGCTTCGGACTTTATGATGAGTTGGTGGCCGAGGGCCATCCTTGCTTGGTAGTGGCGCCGTCGATGGTGCCTCAAGCGCCGGGAGCACGAGTGAAGACCAACCGGCTCGACAGCCAGAAACTCTCCGAAGGACTGCGCGGAGGTCAACTGCGCAGCATCCATGTACCGTCGCCGCGGTATCGCGAGCTGCGTCATCTGGTGCAACTGCGCGACACACAGGTGCAGCAGTTGACGGCGACCAAATGCCGGATCAAGGCGCTGCTGCTCTATGAAGGGATACCGTTTCCCTCAGACGCCGGGAAAGAGAAGCAGTGGTCGGCGCGAGTGCTCGATGAGTTGCTCGAGCTGCCTTGCTCCGAAGCGGTGCGCTTTAAGTTGGACCAACTCGTTGGGACGCTGCATTTCAATTTCAATGCGGCCGCGGCCGCGCAAAAGCAGATTCGCTACTACTGTCAAAAGGATGCGGAACTGCGGCAATCGATCGCCTGGCTCAAGAGCCTGCCCGGCATCGGGGAGATCATCGCGACGCATCTGGTGGCCCGGCTGGGAGATCCAGCTCTGATCACCAACGTGCGGCAGATTGCCGGGTTTCTCGGACTGGTGTCGAGCGAGCATTCGACCGGCGACAAACAGAATCGCGGCGAGATTACTCGCGCGGGAGATAGCCGGCTGCGCAATAAGTTGATTCAAAGCGCCTGGGTGACAATCAGAAAAGATCCGGAACTGCGCGAGTTCTATCAACGCATCTATAGCGGCATCCGCAGAAAGTGGCGGCGCGCAAAGCGATAGTGGCGGTGGCGCGCAAGTTGACGACGCGCATTTACGCCGTCTTGAAAGAACAACGACCATTTGTTTTACGACCAATGTTAGCAACTCCTTTAACCAAAGAGGAGACCGCCGGCCCCAGGGAACGCCTCGACGGTCAACAGAGCGAACAGCGTTAGCTGGAAGATTCGTTTTTGAGACAGAGGACCCGGGCCTTCGGGATCGCCCTCGAGAGGGCCGCATCCACGAGAGTGTGCCGACTATCAGTCGGGCCACGAATAGCAGTCTATCTCTCTTGCTGGTTGAGGTATTGATCTGGACATTCACATAGCAGTTGACCGGGCGCGGCGATTAGCAACAACCTCGAATCGAACCAATCAATTTAAAGAACACGCTCCCCGCGCTCCGGTCCAACGATTTGTTATGTTTCGCGTTACGGCCCGTCAGTCCTTTTCGATCGAGTTCATTCGAGCGTCGAGCTTCGCCGCCGTGTATGCGCCTTCATTTTTCCACCACTCAACAAGAGCAGCGAGCGGAGCAACGAGCAACACAAAAATAAACGTAAGAAGCATGTGACTAAAACTGATATTAAGGAAAAAGTACATCAGTGGCAGGCCGACAGCCAAAGGCAGTGCCCATCGTACGGTCATGTCGGCGATAAAGCGCGGTTTGCCCTTCGCTCTTATTCGCTCCCACGATTGCAGGCGTTGTTGTCGATGCGAAAGAAACATAACGGTTGAGTTGACGCGGCGGCGCGAATTCAATCAAGCATCGCCGGACGAAGCAAGTTGCGAAACACGCTCCCGCCGCTCGCGTCCAACGATTTGTTATGTTGCCGATGGCTGTCAATCGCAACAGTCGCTAAAGATGGTGCAATACCAGCGACCATCGCGGAATTCAAAGAATGCATACCAATCAATGACCCCGCGGTCAATGTTTCGGCGGACGTTCGCCGCAGGTGGCGCGATACGGGTTATGTATTTCCGTTTGGCGCCGTGATTCCACCAGGCAGCCATCGGCACAGTGCCCAAGTTCAAGACCCGATTGAATGCATGCCAGCCACGAATTTTGGGATCATCCCAGTATTGAAAAGCTGCGTCAATTCCTTCGCCATTGCCGGGAGAAGAAAAGAAATCGGAAGACATCATTTTTCTTAGAGCGACGCGATCACGTTTCCTGACGGCAGCGCGGAACGCCGTGAAGAAAGGTTTCCACGCGCGCTCAGCAGCAAGTTTGTTGTTGGCCGCGAACGTGTTCGGAGCGACGAGCAGAATCAGGACGATTAAAATGCGTGAGAGTTTCATAAGAGAAGCAACATAACGGTCGCGAGTTGAGCGGCACCCCCGACGAGTTGGCGAAAGCGCATTATAGCTTTCGCACGAGTCGCGGGGCGAAGCCGCGGAGCGGTGTCCGCTCCAACTCGTTGTTAGGCGGCGCGCAGCGACGCCT
>DASZZL010000011.1:0-44456 GCA_035545035.1 Pyrinomonadaceae bacterium | reverse complement strand
CAATCTGATTTCGATCAGCCTTGATCTCATGGCGACTGGAACGGATTCTGGGGTGAGATAACTATAGACGCAAACCCGTGCCGAACCAAAATGTTCGCAGATGAGGTCAGTACCACCTGCGTCAGCAGGTGGGTTCATCGCCCAAGAGGCACCCGTGTGCTTGACCCACCCGCTGACGCGGGTGGTACTGACTTCACTTGCAGTCGCTTATCTTGACACTCATTAGCCCTTTCCTTACCATCAGGGTTCGTTCAAGGTCCTGACTGATTTTTGAAACGGGCACGTATGTCAATGGTAGACGGCTTCCCTTACAAGGAAGAGGTTGGGGGTTCGAGTCCCTCCGCGCCCACCAGAATGCAGAGATCAGAGGTCAGAGATCAGATTTCAGACTAACATCTGATATCTTGGGTTTGAATGCGGAGTCGTAGTTCAGTTGGTTAGAACGCCGGCCTGTCACGTCGGAGGTCGCGGGTTCGAGTCCCGTCGGCTCCGCCAGTTCAACAAAATAGCGTCACCCCGGTGACGCTATTTTTGTGTGTGCCGATTAGTTCAACAGTCTGTTGCTTAAAGAGGGAGCTGAGGTGCTGTTAGCCTCAGAAAGCCGAGGCGATTTCTTTTAGAGAAAACTCTTGACATCTCACTGATCGCGGTATAGAGTCCGGGCCATCATAACGCAACTCTCGTTGCTAGCACTGTTAAAGGTTCGTTCCTGCAAGGCGTAGGGTCTCAAGGTAACCACACAATCAACGATGCTCTTCAAGCCGACCTGGCTGAAGGTCTGTCTCGTTCTCTGAAGGAGGAACCCCGATGGCGTATATCTCGAAAAGAAACAGAAGAAAAGAGAGAGAGGTTCAACAAGCCCTCAACAACAGGCTCGAACTGGTGAAAGAGGGTTTCACCCGGCGCGACCTGATCAAGATGGGGCTGATGACGGGCGCAGGCGTTCTTATCGCGAAGGGTGGATTGACCCATGCCCAGGTCGCGTCCAGCAGCTTCAGCCGTTGCTTTTCGGGATGCGACGTCGGATGCAGCCCACTGCCCGCTCAGGTTTTTGTGGACCCGATGCCCATTCCGCCGGAGTTGCCGGCTCGTCCACTGACGGATCCGGGGTTGCAGTTCGGCTTGCCCCCGCAGCTATTCCCCAACAACGCGATTAATCCGGCAACTGGTCTTCCGTTTGAGGGCCGGGGGCAATTCAACGGCACGTTGCGGCCCGGATCAGATTTTTTCCAGTTCTTCAACCAGTATCCGACGCAGCAGTATTTCGTGCAGCGCATTCGAGCCAATCCGAACTTCAGGATCACCTCAGATACGCACATCCCGGCACAGACGATCTGGGGATTCAACCTGGGCGGATCGGCCTCCAGCGATGTGGGGACCTTTCCCGCACCCACCATCGTTACCCACTATCAGCAACCGTGGGTGGTTCGCCGGTACAACGAATTGCCGCCACAAAGCCAGAACGGTGGCTTCGGGGTCCCGGAGATGTCCACGCACTTGCACAATATGCACTCCGCTCCGGAAAGCGACGGCGGCCCCTGCCGCTGGTTCTTCCGCGGACAGTATTTCGATCACTACCACACCGCGCAGCAGGCGGGATTTAGTTTCGACTTTCAACCGAATGGCGACATCAGAGAGTCCCTGAGCACCATGTGGTATCACGATCACCGCATCGACCACACCGCCGAGAACACTTACAAGGGCTTGGAGGGGTTCCAGCTCATGTTCAACCAGTTCGACACGGGTAATGAGACCACAGGGTTCCGCCTGCCCACCTACCCGCAGTTCGACATCCCGATCATCTTGAATGACAAGTTGCTGGATTCGACCACCGGCCTGATCTGCTTCGACACGTTCAATTTCAAGGGATTGCTCGGCGACGTGCAGTTGGCTAACGGCATAGTTCAGCCGTTCTTGAGCGTCAATAAGCGGCGCTATCGCTTCCGCGTGCTGAACGGCGGGCCGTCGCGGTTCTATGAGCTCTTCCTTACTGATCCTCTGAGCCCGAGCACAGTAATACCTTTCTGGGTCATCGCCAATGATGGCAACCTGCTGCCCACGCCTTTGCAAGTCACCAGTTTCCGGATCGGCGTGGCCGAGCGCTATGACATCATCATTGACTTCAACCAGGTCAAGAATCTGATCGGCAGCCACACTGCGGTTCGTCTGGAGAACCGCCTGGAGCAAAGAGACGGCCAGGGGCCGACCTGCAACATCTTCCCCGGAGGCCAAGGCACCTCTTGCGTGGAGTTCCAGATCGGCGCCGCGGTGGCGGACGCCAGTGTTGATCCGGCTACCCATCCCGTGTTCTATCAACTTCCCAGCATCATCGCGCCGCGGATCACGCGGAACTTCGTGTTTGACCGCAACAATGGCCAATGGGTCATCAATAACAAATTTGCCAACTGCAACGAGTTGCGCTTCACGGTGGAGCAGAACACCCCGGAAAACTGGGTCATCATCAACCCCCGGAGCGATTGGCAGCACCCCATCCACATCCACGATGAAGAACACCGGATCCTGAGCAGATCCAATAACGGAGGCCGAAGATTCAGCACAAGCGGCGTAGCCCCCAGTAGCTTCAGCTTTGGCGACTGTCCATTTGGTGGCGGCGGCGCCGGCATCAGTACACAGTTCCCGAATGTGCCGAACGTGGAGGTGTCGCGGAAAGATGTGACCCGGCTCCAGCAAGACGAGACGGACACGCTGTTCTTCCGCTTCCGCGACTTCGTGGGAGACTACCCCATGCACTGTCACAATGTGGTGCATGAAGATCACGCTATGATGCTGCTCTTCCAGGTGCAGCCGGGCGTGATTGACAACAACCAGAATCCTTAAACGGCCGCCACTCCGAAGAGGCAAGGCACAAAGAGAAAGGAGCAAAGATTATGGAAAGGATGACAAGGAGAAACTGGCTGGCGGCTGCTGGAGCGACTACTGCAGCAGTAGGAGCAACCGGTCTCGCTGGGACAACCAGTTTGTTCGCACAGGAGGCAACCCCGGCGAGCAAACACGATTACAACTTCAAGAACATCTCGCCGCGCGAGCTTATCCAACAACGCCACCTGCCCAACGTGGAACTGATCACCCAGGACAGCAAGAAGGTCCGCTTCTACGACGATCTGGTCAAGGACAGGCGGGTGGTTATCCAGTTCATGTTTGCGCGCTGCAAAGACATCTGCCCGGTGATTACTCATCATCTGGTTGAAGTGCAGAGAATACTGAAAGACCGCGTGGGTCGGGACATTTTCTTTTACTCCATCACCCTGAGCCCTGAGGAAGACTCTCCGCAGGACCTCAAGGCGTATGCCCGGATGCATGGAGTAGGACCAGGCTGGACGTTTCTATCCGGGAAGCCGGACGATATTCTGCTCCTGCGCAAGTCGCTCGGCTTTTTCTACAACGACCCCAAAGAGGATGCTGACCGGAACAATCACTCTGGCATGATCGTGGTTGGCACCGAACCTCTCATGCGCTGGGCAATGTGCGAAGGTGGGGCCGATCCCAAGTGGATCGCCACCGTCATCCGGACGGAGGCTGATTCCCCCTTTCAGGGATCTGTGAACGGGGTCACGCAGGCTGATCCGGTTGTTCGTGTTCCGATCAAGGGAACAGTGAACGGAGCCGCTCCGGCTGTTCATGTTCACAGGAAATAGAACCGGGTGCGGGAGCGGCAAATTTCCGACAGGCTCTGTGATCTCGGTAGACGGTGAAGTCAGCCTCCGCTACCGAGATTCCGACTATTGCGTTTACAAGACCCGGCCTCTTGCCGGGTCTATTTTTTTGAAAACCGCTATGGCTCTTTGCAAAGAAACTTGCGGCAAATCGTAAGGATATGTCGCGAAAACCTGCGTTCTATGACTGCTTGTGCGTGGTACGGTTTTGATGCTGTCTTCATTATTTGGGGATATTAATCTGTCACGTCGGAGATCGCGGGTTCGAGTCCCGTCGGCTCCGCCAGTTTGAAGCGGTTGCTCTTCAGGTAGAATGAAAGGCAACCGCTTTTCATTTTTGAGATCTTGACGATGATCACTGTTAACGAAGCAATCAACATCGTTCTTCAGCACACGCCCAAGCTCGAGTTGGAAGCAGCGGCGCTCGCCGATGCGATGGGTCGCGTACTGGCTGAAGACATTATCGCCGACTCAGATCTCCCGCCATTCGATCGCGCACAGATGGACGGTTATGCGGTGCGCGCGGCAGATGTCGCCGGTGTTCCCGCGCGTTTGCGTATCGTCGGCGAGTCCGCGGCGGGCGCCGGTTGGCATCGAGAGATGAAAGCCGGCGAAGCGGTGCGCATCATGACCGGCGCGCCGGTTCCCGCCGGCGCGGATGCAGTGCAGCAAGTTGAGCTGACGCGCGAAATCGACGGCGGATCACAGGTTGAGATTCTTGAGCCAGTCGAAGCCGGCAGATCGATTGTGAAGCAAGCCGCCGAAATCAAAGCCGGCGAAACCGTCTTGCGTGCAGGCGAAGACATCAACGCCGCAATGATCGCGACGCTGGCGTCGTTCGGATATGCGCAAGTCAGAGTTGGGCGCAGGCCGCGCGTTGCCGTCATGGCTACGGGCAGCGAACTTGTTGATGTTGATAAAAAACCCGGCCGCGATCAGATTCGCGATTCGAATAACTACACAATCGCCGCGTACGCAACGCTGGCCGGCGCGATCGTTGAACCCCGGTCCGGACCGGGGCTGGCCGGTGATGACCCCGAAGAACTAAAGAAGCAAATCAAACAAGCTGCCGAAACGTCTGATGTGCTCATCACCTCCGGCGGCGTCTCGATGGGTGTTTACGATTTCACGAAAGCGGCGCTGAAAGAACTCGGCGCGGAAATCTTTTTCGAGCGTGTGGCTTTGCGGCCGGGCAAGCCGACGGTCTTCGCGCGACTCGGCAACACACTCGTGTTCGGACTGCCCGGGAACCCTGTTTCAGTTGCGGTGACGTTCAATCTGTTCGCGCGCGCGGCGCTGCGAGCGATGCAGGGCGCAAAACAACCGGGCTTGATCGAAGAGACCGCCGTGCTGGCGCGAGCCGTCAAAGGTTCAGTCGATCGCGAGAGTTATTTGCCGGCGATCTTGCGAACGGACGAGAAGGGAACTCTGCTGGCCGAACCCTTGAAGTGGGGTGGCTCTTCGGATTTTGTGGCGTTCGCGCACGCGACAGCGCTGGTTAATGTGCCGGCGGGGGTGAAGACAATCGAAGCGAATGCGCCCGTCAAATTTGTGAGGCTGCCAGGCTCGGCTCCGTAGGAGCCGAATATTTATAGTACGGCGAACCTTCAAAGTTTAAGCTCCATCAGGAGCGTCGCACGCTCCTGATGGAGCTTGATTTACAAATCACGAGCCTGGTCTATAAATATTTCGTCCCCACGGGACTTCAAGCCTGCACAATCGGCGCCAGCCGCTCAGTCAAAGCCGTGAATCCCGCGAAGCCGGGCAAGCGCTCGACTCTGCTCGCCACAGTTCGATTGAAAAACTCGAGACCTTTCTGACCACGGAACAGAGTTGAGATGACGTAGTTTGTTTCGCTCTCAGGCTTTGCGCCCTGGCCCACCGGCGTCCAGAAGCGACCGATGATGAATCGCGCCAGGTCGCGCGAGAACTTGGCCTGGCTCAATTTCACACGCGCCATGTTCCAGTAGAAGCTGGAGTGAATCGACTCTTCCTGCATGATTGCGCCGAGCAGCGTCTCGAGCACCGGGTGGCGCGCGAGGTCTGAAAGGCGGCGATAACCTTGCAGCGTCGTGATTTCGTTGATGGTTCCCCAGACCATGTGCGCGCCGTGAAAGTATTTTCCGAACGGCTTGCACGCGTGGTCGGCAAAGAAGCTGCCAATCGTGTACAGCCACGGAATCCTGGCCCTTGCTTCGGCCTGCCACTTCTCGCTGGTGGGGACGCCCGCTTCGGCCAGGAAGCGATTCAGCAGTTCGCCGTGCTGATTCTCTTCGACACTCCAGCGATCCATGAATTTCCTGATCACTGGATCTCGTCCGGTGGGCGTTCGCCTTGCTTCCCGATAATAGATGTCAGTGAAGTACTCAACGTCACGCATGTAGATGAGCACGGGCACGAATGCGGCGTTTAGCTCATGGTTGGAAATCTCGCGCCACGGAATGCTGTCGACAAATTCTTTGGTCAGCGCGCGCGGTTGTCGCTCGTACCAATCCAGAACTTCCTTATCAGTCTCGAACACGTTTGAGCCTCCGGGGCAAGCCTGCCTGATCTCGAAAATCAACGACTTTACGTACACCCACGGGCGAACGGATTTTCGCGCGGGAATTATTCTGTTATGCTCGGCGAAAAGCAAGCGGAATTTTTCCCGAGCGGAGCTGATTTTCAGAAAGATAAGACATGAGCCAATTGACTCACATCGATGAAGAAGGTCGGGCCAGAATGGTTGACACGAGTGAGAAGCCAGTCACGGCCCGGCGCGCGATCGCATCGGCGCGCGTGTCGATGTCGGCGGCGACCGTGGCCGCGATTCGAAATCACAGCACCCCAAAGGGCGACCCGCTGGAAACGGCCCGGCTCGCCGGAATTGTGGCCGCGAAGCGCACTGCCGAATTGATTCCGCTTTGTCATCCGTTGCCGCTGACGCACGTCGAAGTGCGCGCCGAGTTGCAAGACGGTGGAGTGTATCTCGAAGCCGAAGTGACCACGCGAGCGCAGACCGGAGTCGAGATGGAGGCGCTCACGGCCGTGTCCGTGGCCGCGCTTACTGTCTATGACATGTGCAAGGCTCTGGACAAAGCGATCACGATTACCGACATTCGTCTCGAATCGAAGACGGGCGGGAAATCGGGCGACTATCAACGCGAAGCAAATCGGTAGGAACCAGCCAGACGCATTCTACGTTCACAGTAGCACAGACTTCAGTCTGTGGCGTTTTCAGCGTTAGAGGCACCTATCAAGAATCACAGACTGAAGTCTGTGCTACTCCGCGGAGGATTTTACGAATGAGATTTAGAGTTTCCGACGATGCCCGACCGCAAGCGACTACGCTGTTACTGGCCGCGGCTCTCTCGATCGTGTTGTGGTTTATTCCTTTCGCTGAAATTCTTGGCTATCCGTTTCGCATCTTCGTTACGTTCATTCACGAGGGCGGGCACGCCATCGCGGCGCTTCTGACCGGTAACTCGGTGCAAAGTCTCAGCGTGGCGATGAACGCCAGCGGCGAAACTTACACGACGCAGGGCGGCATGTTCTCGCAGATGCTGGTAGCCAGCGCCGGCTATCTGGGCGCGATGACTTACGGTGCAATCTTGCTCGTGTTGATTCGCCGGGCAGTGGCCGCGCGCGTCGTGCTCCTGGGCTCGGCGCTGCTGATACTTGTGCTGACGACTGTGTTTGGATTGTTCAAGCCGCTGTTCGCGGGCTCGTGGAATTCGCTGAGCGGAATTCCATTCACGTTGGTTGCAGGCATCGCTCTGGCGATTGGATTGGTTGCGGTTGCGCGATTTGCTTCTGCGCGCGTGGCGACTTTCGTTGTCAGCCTGCTGGCGGTGCAGTGCGTCCTGAACGCGCTGCTCGATTTGAAAAACGTGTTCTTTCTGTCGTCTCCGTTTGCGCCGAGCGTGCCCACCGACGCGCTGAACATGCGCAATGCTACCGGCATTCCCGCGATCATTTGGGCCGTGGTCTGGATCGTGGTCGCATTCGGAATTCTCACGCTGGCGCTGCGGCTCTACGTAGCCGCGCGCGACCGCGCGTTCGACGCACAAAAAGATCTGCCGTTCGAGCAGAAAGCGGAAACCTGAAATCGTTTTGACAGCAGGTTGATTCATTGATTCAATGACGAACTGATTCAATGGATAGACTGATTACGGATCTCGACCGGCAGTTTTCGCAGCTTCATCAAGAGTCGCGTGAATTGATCCAAGCGATTTCGCCTGAGCTGCTCTATTGTCGACCGCCGGGCGGGAAGAATTCGTCGCCGGCCCATTCGTGCGGCGAACAGATTCTGCGCAGTGCAGCAGCCGTCGAACAGACTTTCGGCGGCATTACCACGAACCTTTGGGACGATCCGTTTGAGTGGACATTGCCGGAAACATTATCGACGCCGGAAAAAGTTGCCGACTACCTAAGCGAAGTAGAGGCGACACGCAAACGCGGCTTCGAACTTTTCAAAAGCGACGACGACCTCTTAAAAGAAATCATGGCGCCGGCTGGCGAAACCCAATTGCGGCCGCTGCTGCTGGACACATTGGTGCGCGCGCGGCATTATCTGGGGAGCGCCCGAGCGACGTTTGACCTTCTGCGAGCCGAAGGACCCAAACTGACCACCGACCACTGACCACGGTTCTTATGTTCTGTCCACGATGCGGCCAACAACAAGCTACTGACGCGCTGCGATTCTGTTCGCGTTGCGGATTTCCGTTGGAAGGAGCGATGCACTTACTGGCTCATGGCGGAATGCTCCCGCTGTATCAGCCTCTTGAAGGCGAGCAGAAGATCTCTCCGCGCAAGAGAGGAGTCAAGCAAGGCGTGCTGATCTTTCTACTCGGCGTGCTAGTAGTGCCGATTCTAGCCGTCTTCACGAGCTTCGCTCCGGGACGACTGAGCATTATGTTTGAATTCTTTCTGATTTTGGCAGCCATCCTCTGTTTCGCTGGAGGTCCGCTGCGAATGTTGTTTGCGGCGCTCTTTGAGGAGGGAGCGCAAGCGTACCAATACATGAGGCCACAGTCCTACGCGCCGCCGGCAATTCCCGCGCCTGCGCGTCTGTCCGCGCTACCGCCGCCTGCCGCTAATCAAACCAACTGGGCAGCACGACCACAGACCGCTGAGATTCTTCAACCACCAAGCGTGACCGACAGCACGACCCGTCTCCTTGAAAAGCCGGAGCCGGAAGGCGAATGAGCTATGCCGGCTGCAACTGAAATCCATTCTGACAATCAGTCTAGCGATGTAACCGAGAACTCGCGCAATGAAATAGCGCAAGGCATTCCGTTGGTGGAACGCTTGCGCGCGCGCATCGAGCGCGCCGGCCCGATCAGCTTTCGCGATTGGATGCAATTAGCGCTGTACGACGAGCGCGAAGGGTATTACTGCCGGAGTGATCGGTTGCGTTGGGGTCGACTCGGCGATTACCGCACCGCGCCGGAAAGCAGTCCGTTGTTTGCCGCAACAATCGCGCGCTACTTCGCGAAATTGTTTTCAGAACCTGGTTCGCCGCCGTCCTGGACTATCTTTGAAGCCGGCGCCGGCGCAGGAGAGTTTGCCCGCGGCGTTTTGACAGCTCTTAGATCAGGCTATCCGCAGGCGTTCGCGGCGACGAGTTACGTGATCGACGAAGTCAGCGCTGACGCGCGCGCACAATCGGCCGAGCGTCTTTCTGAGTTCGGCGATCGCGTGACGTTTCGTGCGCTGGCCGAAGTCACCAGGCCCGCGAGCGCGGGAATTGTTTTCTCGAACGAACTAATCGACGCGTTTCCGGTTCATCGCGTCACCGTGCGCGGAGAAAAACTGCGCGAGCTTTGCGTGGGTTTGAATGATCGAGAAGACTTCGTCTGGATTGAATGCGACTTGGATGAGCGAGTTGCCGAGTATTGCGAGCGCGCGGGATTGCATCTGGCGGAAGGACAGACTTTTGAAGTCAATCTCGGTGCTGAGGATTTCATTTCGCGGGCCGCATCATTGCTGGAACGCGGCTTTGTGATCACGATCGATTATGGCGCGGAACGGAACGAACTTGTGAGCGCGCCACTTCGCAGGGAAGGAACTTTGCGAGCTTTTCACCGGCATCAAATCGTTGACGACGTGCTCGCGCGACCAGGCGAGCAGGACTTAACGACCACGGTTGACTGGACTCAGATGCGGGAAGCCGGTGAACGCGCCGGCCTGCAGACTGTGCGACACGAACGATTGGATCAGTTTCTGTTGCAGGAAGGACTGCTCGAAGTTTTGGAAACGCTGGTTCACGAAATGACGAATGAAGCCGAGGTTCTGCGACTGCGCACCGGCGCGCGTGAGATGATCATGCCGCACGGATTGGCGGCATCGTTTCAGATCCTGGTGCAGGAAAAGCTCCGTCTCGCCTCGCGCGAAGTTCTTCGCTAAACTGAAATCGCAATGCCCGACTTGCTCGTCAATCTGCTGAAGGTGCCGCCGCTCGAGCCGCTGGTTCATGAACTCGGCGAGCAAGGCGTCAACATTCGCCGCGCTCAGCCGTTCGAGATCACGCCGGTACGCGAATTCATCGAGAAAAACTTTTCCGCCTCTTGGGCTGACGAAATTTCAGTCGGTTTTGCGAACAAGCCGGTTACGGTTTTCATCGCGACGCGCGAAGGCCGCATGGTTGGTTTCGCCGGTTACGAATGCACGCGCAAATCGTTCTTTGGTCCGACGGGCGTTGGTGAAAACGAACGCGGGCGCGGCATCGGCAAAGCGTTGTTGATTGCATCGCTCTGGGGCTTGCGCGAACTGGGATACGTTTACGGAATCATCGGCGCCGCCGGGCCGGTGGAATTTTATCAAGAGGCGGTGGGCGCGATCGTGATTCCTGACAGCGAGCCAGGCATATATACGGACCTGTTGAAGTAGTCCGTCAACTAGTCCCGTTAGGGACGAAATATTTATAGAATGCGGATTGTCTTTTTTGATAAGCGCCGTGAGAGCGAAACTTGTTTCGCTCTCACGGCGCATGTTCTAAATTCTTCTCTGCTTCTGTAAATATTCCGCTCCTACCGGAGCTAAGAGCGCCACAATGAACGAAGCGCGAGACATTCCCAGCCGACTTAGCACGAAAGCAAAGGCCTCCCGACCGCCTGGCCCGAAGGGCTCGCCTATTATGGGCGTGATGCGCGAGTTCAATCGCGACCAGCTAGGCTTTATCGAACGCGCTCAGCGCGAGTATGGCGATGTTGTCTGGATGCGCTTTCTCTACGTGCCGGCGCTCTTTCTGTATCATCCCGACGACGTCGAATACGTCCTGGTAACCAATCCGAAAAACTTCATCAAGTCGATGTCGCTGCGCTCGAATTTCTTCCAGCGACTGGTGGGTAAAGGCTTGCTGACCAGCCAGGGCGAAGAGTGGAAACGCCAGCGCCGTCTGTCGCAGCCCGCCTTTCATCGCGAGCGGGTCGCGTCTTATGCAAACGTCATGGTTGATTACACCCGACGTCTCACTGCGAAATGGCAGGAGGGGGAAACCCGGGACACATTCACACGGACATGATGCGTCTGACGCTGGAGATCGTCGTGCGGTGCCTGTTCAGCGCGGACGTTTCGCATGACGTCGATGAAGTCGGCGCGACTCTGAAAGAGCTGGTAAAGCCGTTCGCTTCGCAAGCGACGCTGGCGTGGATTCTGAATAATCGCTTGCCGACGCCTGCTCATTTCCGTTTTCACGCGCTGGCGAAAAAGATCGATAACGTCGTCTACCGAATAATTGCCGAACGCCGGGCGAGTGGCAAAGACGAGGGCGATTTGCTTTCCATGCTGCTGGCTGCGCGCGACGAAGACGGAAGTCAGATGAGCGATCGCCAGTTGCGCGACGAAGTGATGACCCTTTTTCTCGCCGGCCACGAAACCACCGCGTTGACGTTGGCCTGGTCCTGGTATCTGCTCGGAACAAATCCGGAAGCGGAAAGGAGATTTCATGCCGAACTCGATGAGGTGCTAAGTGGTCGCGAGCCAACCGCGGCCGATTTGCCGCGCTTGAAATTCACCGAACAGATTGCGAAAGAGTCGCTGCGCCTTTATCCGCCGGCGTACGGACTGGGCCGCGAAGCAATTGACGATTGCGAGATTGGCGGCTATCGCGTGCCGGCGGGAACCCAGGTGTTCATGTTTCAGTGGGCCACGCAACGCGACCCGCGCTTCTTCGATGAGCCGCAAACGTTCAAGCCCGAGCGATGGACGGAGGATTTCATCGAGCGCTTGCCAAAGTACGCTTATTTTCCTTTTGGTGGCGGACCGAGGGCGTGCATCGGCGCGTCATTCGCTATGATGGAGATTATTTTGTGCCTGGCTGCGATCGGACAGAAGTTTCGACTCGAACTTGTTCCCGATCATCCGGTTAGCATTTATCCGGCGATGTCTTTGCGGCCCAGAGAAGGGATCAAGGTGATCGCTTGCAGGCGGTGACGATCGCTAAATTGCATTCACTAACAGCGCCCACTCTTCCAGCGTGAGAGTCTCAGCCCGCCGCAATGGTGGAATACACGCATCGCACAATACTATACTGGCGCCGCCGCGTTTCTTCAGTAACTCCTGAATCGGCGCGGGCGCGTCACGCAAGTTATTGAGGATCGTCTTGCGGCGGTGCGCAAACCCCGCGCTGACGACTTGCCATAACAGCGCTTCGTCTTTCAAATCCTCCGCAATCTTTGGACGGACGCGTAAACTCACAACCGTGCTCCAAACCTTCGGCGCTGGCCGAAACGCCTGCGGCGGCACATCGAACAACTTTTCAGCTTCGCAGTAAGCTTCGACCAGGACTGAAAGATAACCACGCTCGCTCGATCCCGCCTCCGCGGTGATGCGGTCGACGACCTCGCGTTGGAGCATCAGAACCATTTCGCTGATGCACTCGCGCTGCTCGATGAGTCTCTGCAGAATCGCGGTGGCAATGTTGTAAGGAAGATTTGCTACGACGCGCGCGCTCTGCGCCGGTCTGATAGCAGCGCAGAAATCAGTCGTCAAGGCATCGCCTTCGATCAAGTTCAGGGTAGTCGCGCCGGCAAACTTTTTGCGTAAGGATGGAAGGAGGTTGCGGTCGAACTCGATCGCGATGACGCGTCCGGTCTTCTCAACCAGCCGGGCAGTCAAAGCGCCCAGGCCGGGACCGATCTCGACAATCGTTTCATCCGAGCGCGGCTGAACCGCTGCAACAATCCGATCGACCACGTTGCGATCGACGAGAAAATTCTGACCAAAGCGGCGCTTGGAAGGATGAAGGATGAAGGATGGAGGATGAAGGCTGCGCCTGGATGCATCAGCCTGGCGTGGCTCAAACGGAGGGGATTTTTTCTTCATCCTTCCGCCTTCATCCTTCATCCTTCATCCTTCATCCTTCATCCTTCATCCTTTGTTCTTTGTTGGGTAGCCGGTGATTTCCAGATCGCGGCCGCGTTGCTCGACCTGAACGCGCTCTAGTTGAATCGCATCAGCAATCTTTTCCGCGCCTGCGCCGGCAATCGCAGGCGGTGCGTCCCGCCCGCCGAGAATCATCGGCGCAACAAAGAAAGTGATTTTGTCGACTAACCTGGCGTCGACGAAAGCGCCGGCAAGCATGCCACCGCCTTCGACGAGCACGCCTTGAATCTCGCGCCGGCCAAGTTCATCCAACACCGCGGAAAGATCTCTCGCTCCGCGCTCGCTGCGTACCATTTCAACCCCGAGTTGTTTTAGCTTCGTTGCAGAGTCAGCGCCGCTGGAAGTAAACATCAGCACCGGCGCCTCACGCGTTGTGCACGAAAGTTGCGAGTCCGACGGCGTCCGCAATCTGTCATCCAGCACGACTCGCACCAGAGGCCTCCGCCGAGCTTTCCCGGAGCGATCCGTCAGCAGTGGATCGTCGGCCACGACAGTTCCTGAGCCAATCATGATCGCGTCGTATTGATGCCGCAGCTCGTGCGCCCGTGCGCGCGCTTCTTCGCCGGCGATCCAACGCGAGTCACCGGTGCGCGTGGCAATCTTTCCGTCCAGCGACACGGCGAGTTTCAGATGAACGAACGGCCGGCCAGTCCGCATGAAATGAATGTACGCTTCGTTCAGTCGCGCCGCTTCATCAGCCAGCAAACCCGTGCATACTACGACGCCGGCTTCGCGCAAATGCGCAAAGCCACGACCGAAAACTTTCGGATTTGGATCTTCAATCGGCGCGACGACGCGCTTGATTCCCGCTTTGACCAGCGCGTCAGTGCACGGCGTGGTGCGGCCGTGATGCGCGTGAGGTTCCAGCGAAACGTAAGCCGTCGCCCCCCTTGTTCGCGTTCCGGCTTGAGCCAGAGCAAGCGTCTCGGCGTGCTTCACCTGGTCGAAAATGTAGAAGCCTTCGCCGGCGATTTCTCCGTGAGCGTCCACGATAACTGTGCCGACGAGGGGACCGGGACTGACTTGTCCGATACCGCGCGCGGCGAGTTCAAGCGCGCGTTGCATCATGCGCCCGTCGAAGTCTGAAGTCTGGAGTCTGAAGTCTGAAGTCAAAGTTTTGGTGTTTGAGCTTCGAGTCTAAAGTCTCACTCTGAATCTGAAGTCTGCCGAGTTTAGACTTTAGACTCAAGACTCCAGACTCTAGTTGAAAAGACTATTCACGTATTGCTCAGGATCAAAAACCACAAGATCGTCCACTTTCTCGCCGATGCCCACGTAACGAATCGGCAGACCCAACTCTTTAGCGATTGCCACGGCAATGCCGCCTTTGGCAGTGCCGTCAAGCTTCGTCAGCACGATTCCCGTCACGCCGGCGATCTTCAAAAACTGACGCGCCTGTTCCAATCCGTTCTGCCCGGTCACCGCGTCGACGACCAGCAACGTTTCGTGCGGCGCGCCGTCAACTTCGCGCGCGGCCACGCGCTTCATCTTTTCCAACTCAGCCATCAAGTTCGATTTGTTGTGCAGACGACCCGCCGTGTCCACGATCAGCACGTCCGAGCCGCGCGCTTTCGCGGCTCTCATCGAATCAAACAGCACTGCCGCCGGATCCGTCCCTTGCTTCTGCTGAATCAAGGGAACGCCGCTGCGCTCAGCCCAAATTGCGAGTTGGTCACTCGCCGCCGCGCGGAACGTGTCCGCCGCGCAAATCAACACGTCGTTACCCTCGGCTTTGATCCGCTGCGCGAGTTTGCCAATCGTCGTTGTCTTGCCTACGCCGTTTACGCCGACAATCATCATCACGTATGGCGCGATGTTTTCAGGCACGCTGGTTTCTGAGGCGACGCCTGCCTGCTCTGAGGCGTGGAGAATTGAAAGTAACTCAGACTTGATAGCTGCTTTTAGCTTTTCGATATCATCGATCTCTTTACGGCTGATCCCTCGCCGCACGGTTTCGAGAATATGCATCGTGGTCGGCACGCCAATGTCTGCAGCAATCAAAGCTTCCTCGAGTTCGTCGAGCAGCGCCGCGTCAATCTGTTTTGCGCCGGCGAATACCGTGTCGATCTTTTCGGAGAGCGACTCGCGCGTCGCTGCTACCGCGCGCCTAAAGCGCGCCGAGAACTCCTGCTCCAACGCAGCTTCCTGCGCCTGTAGTTGCTCGATCGAAAGATCGAGCCCGAGCACTGACGTTTGCCAGGGCGCACGATTTGAAGTCTCTGCAGACTCGACCGGCGCAACCGGAGCCCGCGTCGGTTGAGTTTCAGCTTCAACTTGGGGTTCGGCTACGCGCTCATCAGCCGCGCGGCCCAATCCAAGCGAGACAAACTCATCCTTCTTTCTTCGCCAAAAAGCCATCGAAACTCCGTCAAACAGGAATTGACTTGGATATTAACCGAAAGCGGCGCATCGCCACAAAAGCGACGCGCCGCAAAAGGTCCGACGGACGATGCTGTTTAGCTGACTGCGAGCAGAGAATCCGACAGTGGTTGTGAAGCGGGCAAAGTTTGCGGGTTGGTCCCGTTGCGCCTGACGCGGGTTACGCCGGGACGAATCTTGCCTGCTTCGCACGCGGCGATGAAGGCTGCGACTACGCGCGCGTCGTACCGCGTGCCGACGAAGCTTTTCAATCTGGTAAGCGCTGCTTCCAAATCCATCGCGCGTTGGTAGGGCCGCTCGGTAGTCATCGCGTCGAATGTATCGGCGACCGAGACGATTCGCGCTTGCATGGGAATCTGATCGCCCTGCAGGCCTTGCGGGTAACCATCGCCATTGATCATTTCGTGATGCATGTACATGCCCGGGAGAAAGTCGCGCATCGCCGGAATCTGCGACATGATCTTGTAGCCCTTCTGCGGATGCGTCTTCATGATCTCGAATTCCGCGTCAGTGAGCGCGGCCGGTTTTTTCAAGACGCGGTCATCGATGCCGATCTTGCCCACATCATGAAGCAGGGCGCTGATACGAATCTGTTCGATCTCGTCGGCCGGCAAGCCCAAGCCTTGCGCGGTTGCGACTGAGAATCGTGAAACGCGCTCAGAGTGGCCGCGCGTGTAAGGATCTTTGCCGTCGATAGCCGCCGCAAGGGCCTTGACTGTGCCGAGGAATAGTTCGTGGTTTTCGTCAGCGGAGCGCTGCAGGTCGCTGACAAAGCGCTCGATCTGGTCGGTCATCTGATTGAACGACAAACCCAGTTCGCCCAGCTCAGTTCGGCCCAACACCTTCACGCGCTGCGAGAAGTCGCCGGCCGCGATGCGGTGGGCGCCGGCGGCCAACTCGCGTACGGGCCGCGTCAGCTTTTCTGCGAAATAGAATCCAATCAGCAAGGCCAACGTCGCGGCCAGCAAGCTGACGAACAGCGTTTGATTGCGCATATCGCGCACCGACGTCATTGCCGCTGCTTCGTCCTGAATCGCGATTACCCCGAGCAGTGAATTGTGATCGAGCTCCGCCGTTGCGTACGAGCCGAGCATGGGCGAGACGTGGCCGTCGCGCTCGAGCGTGAACGGCGCCAGCGCGGATTGGACCTGCGCGCCTGTTTCCAGCCAGTCCTGCACGACTTTTAGGTCGGTCATCGGCCGCTCGGAAAAAGCGACGGCGGCATCTGGATGAGCGACCGCTCTTCCATTTTGATCAACGACGAAGACAACGGGCAGGCCCGCATCGAGCAACTCGCGGGCACTTTTTGTCGATGACTGCTGCACGACTTTGAAAACTTCCTGAAAGGAAACGACCGCCACCACCGCCGCCACAATCTGGTCACCGTTCATTACCGGCGCAGCGATGGTCAGTGCCATCTCCTGACCGGACCGAATGATCTGCGGTCGACCAATGATGACGCCGCGGCCGCTCATCCGCGCGAGCACGTCGCTTACCCGCTGGTCAACTTCTTCTCGCTTGATCAAGTCCGGCTGGAACGCTCGATGAACTTCTCCCTTGACCGGACAAATCGCCAGCGCGATCAAGTTGGGATCGTCTTGGAGACTCCTTTGCAAACGCGCGTCATAACCGGGGTCGGCCAGCAGATGAATGCCGCCGGTTATCTCAAAGGCGCGCGCAACGCCGCTCACCACGTCGCGATAACGCTGGCCGTAGAGTTCAATCTGGCGCGCCTTGTCCTGCACGAGTTGCGCCTGGTAACGTCCCTCGATGGCGCGCAATGCTTCGGCGCTGCGGCGCGACAAGAGCACGCCGGCCAGACCGAGCGGCAACAAGCCAACCAGCAGCAGCACTGCCAGAACGACGTACAGCAGGCGAATTCGACTAAGGCGTTCGAGCACCAAGAACTCTCTTAAGCGGTTTGGATTAGCGAGACAAGCGTCTGAGACCGGCGGCAGGAATCGCGCGCGGATCTATCTTCTCGGCCAGTTGGCCTTGATTTAGAGTAGTTTGTCGGCTGCGGTATGTCAACAGTTTTGGCCCATCTTTAACTGCTGAAATATTTGAGGTAAGCCTGGAATGGCAACCCGGAAGCAAGTTGTTTCGGATTGGGTCTGGCAAACGGGCGTGGGCGGAATCTTATCCTCCGCGTTCGGGTTTTCGTGCGATACTTTCCCGACTTGAGCCCCGGGGGCGGCGTCTAAAGGATTGAGCGCACTGCGTTGTTTCAGTGCGCTCATTTGGACGCGGGCCTCGTGGCCGGCCGCGAGCACGAACCAGATGGAGATGGTCGCCAGCGACGAACAGATGGTTGAACGCGCCCTGTCGGGTGACCCGGAGGCGTTTGGGGAGATCGTGCGTCGCTGGGAGCGGCGCATCTTCGCGCTGGCTTTTGGGATGCTTGGCCGCGAGGAAGATGCGCGCGACGCAACGCAGGAAACTTTTTTGGCGGCGTTTCGGAGTTTGCGCGGCTTTCGTGGCGAGGCCAGGGTTTCGTCATGGTTGCATCGGATCGCCGTCAATCAGTGCATCACGCGACAAAGACGCGCGAGGGTGCGCAGCGAGACGGCGCTCGAGGATGAAGCCGAAAAGAATGCGGCCGTCTTTGCTCTGCCGGCAGAGATTTCTCCGGCGCGGACGGCTGAAGGTAGAGAACGAAGCGTGGCAGTAAGACGAGCAGTTTGCGCTTTGCCACCGGACTTGCGACAGGTTGTGGTGATGAAGGAATTCGAGGAGCTTACGTTCCAGGAAATATCAGACGCGCTCGAATTACCGTTGAGCACGGTAAAGAGTCGGCTGTACACGGCGCTCAGGCAATTGCAGATGCGCCTGCAAAAGTTTGGCGAACAGGTCGGGTGATCTGGTCGCGACGGTGAGGTAGTTGAAATGCGAACAATGAATGAACGACCAGTTTGCCACCGGTCGGAAGATCTGGTGACGTATCTCTACAACGAGGCGAGTGCAACCGATGCGCAGGATTTTGCCAAGCACGTCGAAACGTGTGAAGCATGCCGCGCGGAGTTTGCAGTTTTCAGTCAGGTGCACGAGTCGATCCTGCTTTGGCGGAACGAGGCGCTCGGATCAGCTTTCAGTCCAGCGCCACAGGCCGCGCGAGTTTTGGCTGAAGCCACGTTTGATTCACGTCAATTCGTGCGACATGAGCGAAAGCTTCCGGCCCTCGCGGCGCTGCGCGAGTTCTTCAGCGTCTCGCCGCTTTGGCTGCGTGGCGCGACCGCGTTTGCTGCGCTGCTGCTTTGCGTGCTTGCGGTGTTGGTCATCTCGGGTTTCTGGAACAAGCCAGTGCAGGTTGCCAACAATTCTGCCGAGCAGAAAATGTACACAGAGACGCAGTTCAAGAACGAAGTGGCGAAACAGGTCGACAAGCAAATCTTGGACTTCAAGAGATCGCAGACGCAACCGCCGGCGAACGTTGCTGCTAACCGTGGAGAGAAGGCATCAGCCCAGCAGGGTTCCTCTCATCGCGAGTTGGCCAGCAATCGTGTTAAGTCTCGATCGCAACGCGGATTGACCCGCGCAGAACGCGAACAGTTGGCGGCCGATCTGCGTTTGACTTCCGGCAGAGATGATGAGGAACTACCATTTGTATTCCCGGATGAACCTAATCAGTGACGCTTCCGGCGAACGCGCGCAGAAGCGAAGGACGGTGCAATTATGAAAGACGAAACCAAAGTGCTAAGCAGATGGATTTCATTTGCTGTGCTATTGCTGCTGGCCGGCGCTTTCGCGCAGGCGAAGGCGCAAACTCCTGCCGCGCCGCAAAATCCGGTTCAAGCCGAGCAGGCGCAACCGGGCCAAGCGAACCAGATCCCGAATCTCCAGGAGGCACTCAACCTCACGCCGGCGCAGATTCAAAAGTGGCGCGCAATTAATGCGGAGCTCAAAGATGAACAGCAGGCTGCCAATCAGCGATTGCGCCAGGCCCGTCGTGCACTTGCCGACGCGATCGAGTCTCCGACTCCAAACGAAGAGTTGATTAAGCAGCGTGCTCACGAACTATCTGAAGCCCAGGCGGCCACCACCCAACTGCAGGCTTTGAAGGAAGCGCGGGTTCTGCAGGTGCTGACACCCGAACAACGGATCAGGTTGAGAGAGATGCGACAGCGCAACCAGGCGTTGCGGCGCGACGGCAATAAACAACTTCCGCGCAACGGATTGGGACGGCGCCAGGACGGTTTGCCGCGCAATGCGAACACGGCGCCACCGCTGGGACCAAGGCAGCGCAAGCTGATGCGCCAACAGCAGCCGAAGCCATAAGTTGGAGTCAGGGAAATCTCACGAGCCGGCCTGGACTAACCGGGCCGGCTTCTTTTTTGCGCGACTGGAATCTGCTCGTCTCACCTTAAACCTTGACGCCCGCAGTAGGTTTTGAGCATGATAGGCCGCTCTTTTAAAACTTCGCTGCGCTGCGGTCGCCCTTTTGAACTGGCTTTTGACACCACCAACACGCCCTGCCTACTCGGGTATGCACCTCGTAGAAAGCGGCGGTGACCACGGCAATCGCGGGCATTCTTTTCTCGCTGAGTCATAGCATGAACATCGCCACGAGTCTGTTGTTCGAGCTGCAGGAAATGTCTTTGCTGGCAGGGCGAGCCACGCGTGGGCTTTTCAAAAAGCCGCGTTATCTTCCTGAGACGATTGCCCAGATGGACAGCGTCGGCGTTGGTTCGCTGACGATTGTTATTCTCACCGGCTTTTTCACCGGTGGCGTCTTGACGCTGCAAACATATCAAACGCTCGCGTCGTACGGAGCGGTTGATCAGCTCGGTTATCTGGTAGGGATTTCGCTGGTTCGCGAGTTGGGCCCGGTGCTTACCGCGCTGATGGTCACGGGGCGCGTTGTTTCCGCAATCTCAGCCGAACTGGGTTCGATGGTAGTTTCGGAACAGATTGACGCGATGCGCGCGCTGGGAACGGATCCGGTACGCAAGCTCGTTGCGCCGCGAATCCTGGCATTGATAATCACGCTGCCGCTGCTGACATTGATCGCCGATGTGATGGGTATTTGCGGTGGCTGGGCTGTGTCGACATGGCTCTACGGCTTGCCATCGTCGATGTTTACCAATTCGGTGCGCGACGGGATTACGACCGACGACATAATCGGCGGAATTATTAAGCCTTTGTTCTTCGCTTTCCTGATGGGTACAATCGCCTGTCATAAAGGCTTGAAGACGGAAGGCGGCACGGTCGGCGTGGGACGTTCGACGACAACTGCGGTCGTGACGGCTTCGATCATCGTGATTATCGCCGACTTCATCCTTGCGAGAGCGCTTCAGCTTGTTCTGGGCACCCAGCTATGATGTCTCAAGCTTCAATCGATCATCCGGACGGGCAGGCACCCGACAATCGCGTCAGCGACCGCGCCGCTGAATCGACGTTTCGTGAAGTGGACGATTCCGACCGCGCGATTCCGGCGATCGAGTTTCGCAACGTGACGATGATTTTTGACGGTCGCAAGATACTTAACGATCTGAGCTTCAAAGTGATGAAGGGCGAGACGAAAATCATCCTGGGCGGTTCCGGGTGCGGCAAGTCAACTACGATCAAACTAGTGCTCGGCCTGCTCAAGCCTGACAGCGGACAGATACTGGTTGACGGCGAAGATGTCACCAATTACTCGGAAGTAAAGATGATGCGCGTGCGCAAGAAGATCGGCATGATCTTTCAGGAGGGCGCGCTGTTCGACTCGCTTTCGGTTTACGAGAACGTCGCCTTTAAGCTTCACGAGCAGGGCGTGCCTGAGGACGAAGTCGAAGACGAAGTGCGCCGTATGCTGCGGTTCGTCAACCTGGAAGAGGCCATGGAAAAAATGCCGGCCGAGCTGTCCGGCGGCATGCGCCGTCGCGTTGGCATCGCTCGCGCTCTGGTGGGCGACCCGAAGATCGTGATGTTCGACGAACCGACCGCTGGTTTGGATCCACCAACCTCGCGCACCATCTGCGAACTCGCGATGAAGTTGCGCGATCTGGAAGACGTTTCATCAATCTTTGTTACCCACGAGATGAACAATCTCGACTATCTCTGTTCGGAATACGCGGTGGTCAACGAAGCCGGCGAAGTGGTTTATGAAAAGGAAGGCGAGAAGCTCTGCCTGATCAATAGCAAGGTCTTGATGATGAGTGACGGACAGGTGATTTTCAGCGGCACCGACGAAACGCTTCGCAAATCGGAAGACAAGTACATTCAGAAGTTTCTGCGCGGACACTGAGAAGAAAGGATGAAGGATGAAGGATGAAGGATGAAACCGAACGATGGACGCATTGACGTTCATCCTTCATCCTTCCGCCTTCATCCTTTAAAGTCATGCCAAAATCAACCAGGAACATCGGTTTGAGCGAGCTGCGCGTTGGCTTGCTCGTTTTGATCGCCATAGCTGTTCTGATTCTCCTGATCCTGAACGCGTCGGGCGGGCTCAATCCTTTCGCCAGTCATCTGCACTTGCGCGCGCGGTTCGCGGACGCCAGCGGCTTGCGTGAAGGATCGGAAGTGCGCCTCGCCGGCGTGAAAATCGGCAAAGTTGATCGGATTAAGCTGATGACGCCAACTGAGGTTGGCAATACGCCGAACGCGCCAAGCCCGCCAAAGGTCGAAGCGTATCTGACGATCGACAGCAAGATTGACGGGGTGCCCGCGACCGATCGCATTCGCACGGATTCGACCGCGCAACAAGCAGCGCCGAGCATCCTCGGCAGCGAGATGATCGTCAACATCACGCCCGGCACTGCCATCGGTCAGCCCGTCAAAGAGAATGACTTGTTGCCGTCAACTTCGGGCAGCACGATGAGCGACCTCGCCACCTCGGGCACGGATCTGGCGCAAAAACTTAGCAAGCTTTCCGATCAGCTCAACGAGGTTGTGAAGAACGTGCGCGAAGGCAAAGGCACCGTGGGGCGTCTATTCAACGACGAGTCGCTCTACAACAACTTAAACGCGACCATTCGCGACGCGGAAGAATTAGCGACGCAGATCAAGAGCGGGAGAGGCTCGGCGGGCAAATTCATTTATGACGAAGCGCTCTACAACAACGCGAACGACATCGCGGCGAATCTGCGTAAGCTTTCTGCCGATCTAGTCGCAGGTCGCGGCACCGCCGGCAAGCTCCTGGAAAGCGATGAGATGTACAACAAGATCAGCCGCATCGCCGATCGCGTAAATCATTCGATGGATCAAATCGATTCGATCGTGGCGGGCGTCAACGCCGGGCGGGGCACGCTGGGCAATCTGGTGAAGGATGAAGCGATCTACAACGATGCGCGGACGGCGCTGGCTCGATTCAACACGACCGCGGCCCGTATCGACAACGTGGTCGCCGGCGCGCAGCGCGGCGAAGGCACGCTCGGAAAACTGATCACCGACGACCAGCTCTACTCAAACGTCAACAACCTCTCGTCCGAAGGCGTGAAGATGCTCTACGACTTTCGCCAGAACCCGAAGAAGTATCTGACGATCAAGTTTCAGTTGTTTTAGTCGGCATGTTCATTGATGAATTCTTATGGCTGCCGGAGATCGCACAAAAGCTCGCGACTAAGCATCGAGTTAGCCAGGACGAGGTCGAAGAAGTATTCTTTAATAGACCGAGATACCGGTTCGTCGAATCGGGACACAGGTCAGGTGAAGATGTATACTCGGCAGGTGGGCAGACGAACAGCGGCCGATACTTGATCGTATTCTTCATTCACAAGCGCGACAACACGGCGCTGATATTGAGCGCGCGGGATATGGATAGCGCCGAATGCAGACGACATGAGCGAAAATAACGATATTCAGTCAAGCAGTATTTCACAGGGCAGTTCTCTTGAAGAGATCGCCGACTACTGGGATACGCATAGCCTCGCCGATCATTGGGAACAGACTCGCGAAGTCGACTTCGAAGTCCGTGCTCCGCGTCGCATTACTATAGAACCTGAAGTTTATGCGCGGCTGGAGGAACAGGCGCGAACGCGCGGCGTTTCATTAGCGACACTCGTCAACTCGTGGCTTGTTGAGCATTTATCAACGGACAAGGCCGCATAAAGCAAGCAATAACCCCTCACTTTCCATTCTAGTGCGAGGTCGGGATAATCTCAGGTGATCCGGTCTTCGCCTGCCGAAACCATTCCTGAAACCGCTCGAAGTAGAGATAGACCACGGGCGTCAGATACAACGTCAGAACCTGCGAGACGATCAGCCCTCCCACCACGGCCAGACCTAATCCTCTGCGCGCTGATGCGCCCGCGCCCCAACCCAGAGCAATCGGCAGCGTGCCCATCAAAGCGGACATCGTGGTCATCATGATCGGACGAAAGCGAACCACGCACGCCTCATAAATTGCTTCGCGCGCGGGCCGGCCTTCTCGTCTTTGCTTGTCCAGCGCAAAGTCGATCATCATGATCGCGTTCTTTTTTACGATTCCGATCAGCATGATCAAGCCGACGAAGGCATAGATGTCCAGCTCGCGCTGGAAGATCAGCAACGTCAGCAACGCGCCCAGTCCTGCCGACGGCAAGCCTGAAAGAATCGTCAGCGGGTGAATGAAGCTTTCGTAGAGAATTCCCAGCACGAGATAAATCACCAGCACCGCCACCAGCAAAAGCAGATTCAGGTTCTGCAGCGACGATTGAAAGACTTGCGCAGAGCCCTGGAACGTTGTCGTGATCGTCGCTGGCAGCGACTGCTTCGCCAGCGCTGTTATTTGTTGCGTGGCCTGGCTGAGCGAAACACCGGGGCGCGTATTGAACGAGATGGTAGTCGCGGGCAATTCGCCCAGATGATTGACGAGTTGTGGGCCGACGCTGCGCGAAAAACTCGCGACGGCGCTCAACGGAACCAATCTTCCGGACGCTCCGTGAATATAAAGTCTGCCCAGCGACGCAGGATCCTTCTGAAACTCCGGCTTCACTTCCAGGATGACCTGATACTCGTTCGTCGGCGTGTAGATCGTCGAGATTTGCCGCGAGCCGAATGCGTCGCCGAGCGCCGTTTCAATCTGCGCGACGGTCACGCCCACCGCCGCGGCTCGTTTGCGATCGATGTCGACGTTGATTTGCGGCGTATTGATTTGCAGGTTGCTGTTGACGTCCTGGATCGTCGGCAGCTCGCGCATCTTCTTTTCCAAAATGCCGACGTTGTCGTAGAGGTCGTTGGTATTCGAAGCCTGAAGCGTGACTTGATAAAGACTGCGCGACGACATGCCGCCGATGCTGAGCGACGGCGGGTTCTGAAGAAAGATACGCAGGCCCGGCTCACGCGAAAGCTTGGGTCGTAACTCTTCCACAACTTCATCGGCGCTCAGCTTGCGTTGATTGAGTGGTTTGAGGCCGATGAAGATCGTACCACTGTTGCCGCCGGAATTTCTTCCGCCCGCTCCGACCGTCGACGCAAACGATTGCACGTTTGGATCTTTCTGGATGATCTCGGCGATTGCGTTCTGATGCCGAATCATGTCGTCGAGCGAAATTCCCTGCGCGGCTTCCGTGCTGCCGAGCACGAGACCGCTGTCGCCGCTGGGAATGAAACCCTTAGGCACGATCGTGAACAGATAGACAGTCACTCCCGCCAGCGCCAGGCTGATCGCGATCGTCACAAACGAATGCGCCAACACGCGCTGAAGCGTCCACTCGTAAACATGAATGACGCCGTTGTAGATGCCTTCGGTAAGGCCCCGCCAACCCTTGTGAACTAGCTTGCCGGTTTCTTCGTGAAGCGCGCTGGCTCGAATGTCAGAGGCCTTCAGCAAGCGACTGGCCAGCATCGGCGTCAAGGTTAGTGACACGAGGCCGGAGACTAAAATCGCGACGCTGATCGTGATCGCGAATTCGCGAAACAGCCGGCCCAGAATTCCGCCCATGAACAGCACGGGAATGAACACCGCGACCAGCGATATGGTCATCGACACGATCGTGAATCCAACCTCGCGCGAACCATTCAGAGCGGCTTGCTTCACGTCTTCGCCCAGCTCGATGCGCCGCACGATGTTCTCCAGCATCACTACCGCGTCATCGACGACGAACCCGACTGACAACGTCAACGCCATCAACGAGAGATTGTCCAGACTAAAATGCAGCAGGAACATCGCCGCAAACGTGCCGACGATCGAGGTAGGAAGCGCGAGCGTGGGAATGATCGTGGCCCGGACGTTCCGCAGAAATAGAAAAATCACCATCACGACCAAAGCCATGGCCAGCAGCAACGCAAACTGCACGTCATTCACTGAATTGCGAATGGACACAGAACGATCGTTCAGCACGTCGAGACTCACCGACGCCGGCAACTGCTGGCGAAACTGCGGAAAGAGCGCCTTGATAGAGTCGACGACGGCGACGGTGTTCGTGCCCGGTTGACGCTGAACGGCCATCGTGACGCTGCGCCGGCTGTTGAACCAACTGGCGACCCGGTTGTTCTCGACGCTGTCGGACACGTTGGCGATCTGATCCAGGCGCACCGGCGCGCCGTTGCGGTAAGCGACGATCAGCGATTGAAAGTCATGAGCGTTGTTCAGTTGGCCGTTGGTTTGCAGCGTGAGGTTCGAGTACTTGCCGTGGAGACTTCCGGTCGGCGTATTCGGATTGCCGTTGCGCACGGCCGCGTCGACGTCGTCAACGCCGATGCCGCGATCAGCCAGCGCCGCCGGATCGAGCTGCGCTCGCACCGCGTATTTCATCGCGCCGTAAACCTGCACCTGCGAAACGCCTTCAACCATCGAGATGCGTTGCGCGATCAGCGTCTCAGCGTACTCGTCGACCTGTGGCAGCGACAGCACGTCTGAATTTAGCGACAGGAAGAGAATTGGGCTGTCTGCTGGATTGACCTTGCGCAAGCCGGGCGGCGTTGGCATTCCGGGCGGGAGCTGCGGCAGCGCGGCAGAGACCGCCGTCTGCACGTCTTGCGCGGCCGCATCGATGTTGCGGCTAAGATTGAATTGCAGGGTGATCGAAGTCGAGCCTTGCGAGTTTGTAGAGTTAATCGAATCGATTCCCGCGATGCCGGAGAATTGTCTTTCCAAAGGCGTGGCCACCGACGCGGCCATCGTTTCCGGATTCGCGCCCGGCAAACTTGCGTTCACATTAATCGTGGGATAGTCGACCGTGGGAAGATCGCTGACCGGCAGCGCTCGATAACCAATCAACCCGAACAGAACGATTCCAACCATCACCAACGTCGTCGTGATCGGACGATTAATGAAGAGCTCGGAGATGCCGTGTCTTGTCTTCAGCTTGTTTTGCTCAGGCATAATTCAAATTCACCGCCGGTGCTTCATCGCGTAGCGATGAAATGACTTTAGCCGTGGGCTTCAGCCCACGGGAACGTCGGGATTTGATGGTCGTCGCGTAGCGACGTTTGAAATCCGCGATCATTCATTGCGTCGCTACGCGACGCAAAATCCATCCCCGCTACTCTCACCGTGGGTTGAAACCCACGGCTAAAATCATCCCGCCGCTAAGCGGCCAACGCGACCGATCGCATCTAAGCCTCGACTGGCGTAGGCTCACGAGTCTTACCGCGCCGAAACCACTCCTGCGCGCGCTCGAAATACAAATAAACCACCGGCGTCAAATACAACGTGACCACTTGCGATACGCACAGGCCGCCGACGACTGCCAGTCCCAATCCGCGTCGCGACTCGGCGCCGGCGCCCCAGCCCAGAGCGATCGGCAGCGTGCCCATCAGCGCCGCCATCGTCGTCATCATGATGGGACGGAACCTGATCAGACACGCCTGAAAGATCGCTTCCTCTGCCGGCTTGCCTTGTTCGCGCTGCGCCGTCAGTGCAAAGTCGATCATCATGATTGCGTTCTTCTCGACGATGCCGATTAGCATGATCAGTCCGACGAATGCGTACACATCCAGCTCGCGTCCGAACAAGAGCAACGTCAACAGCGCCCCCAATCCCGCCGACGGCAATCCAGAAAGAATCGTGAAAGGATGAATAAAACTTTCGTACAGAATTCCCAGGATCAAATAAATCACAAGCACCGCGACCAGCAAGAGCAGTGTGAGATTCTGCAGGGATGACTGAAAGATTTGCGCGGTACCCTGGAAGCTGGTCGTGATCGTCGACGGCAAAGTTTGTTTTGCCAGCGCCTGCACTTGATCGGTGGCCGCGCTCAAAGAAACTCCCGGTCGCAGGTTGAATGAGATCGTCGCTGACGGCAGTTGTCCGAGGTGATTCACGAGCAAAGGGCCGACGCTTCGTGAAAGAGTCGCAACCGTGCTCAAGGGAATCAAACGGCCCTGAGTCGCCTGGCTTGGCAAGGTCTGCCCGGCAGGCGCTTGCGCCGAAGAAACGATTGCCGACGGCGGTTGAGCCAGGACCGATTGCACCTGGGCCGATTGGCTGGATGTCGAAGGCGCGGCAGTCGAATGAATGTAAAGCCGTCCCAGCGCCGAAGGATCCTGCTGGTACGCTGGTTTCACTTCCAGAATTACTTCGTATTCGTTCGAGGTGGCATAGATGGTCGAGATCTGCCGCGTGCCGTACGCGTTGTTGAGCGTGTCTTCAATCTGCTGCGCCGTGATGCCGAGCGCCGACGCTTTGTCGCGATCGATGTCAACGTTGAGCTGCGGATTCTTGATCTGAATGTCGCTCGTCACATCAAGCAATTGCGGCAACGCCGCAATCTTTTTCTGCAACGCCGTGGCGTTCGCGTAAAGCTCGTTGCGATCTGGCCCTTGCAGCGTGAGCTGGTAAGGACTCTTCGTGACTTGTCCGCCCACTTGCACGAGCGGCGGGTTTTGCAGATAGATGCGCATACCGGCGACGGCGGCGAGCTTCGGGCGCAAGTCTCCGATAATCGCGTCAACGTCCTGCTTGCGTTGCGCCAGAGGCTTCAGAAGAATCAGGATGTTGCCGGTGTTGCTGGCCGCGCTGACGTCGCTCAGGCCGACGGTTGACAGCACGCCGACAACGTTCGAGTTTGCGCGAATGATGTCAACGATCTGCTGCTGGTGTCGTGACATCTCCTCGAACGAAATCCCTTGGGCGGCTTCCGTGTAGCCAACGATTCGACTGGTGTCATCGTTCGGAATAAAGCCCTTGGGAATTACATAGAAGAGCGCAATCGTTACCAGGAAGAGCACGCCGCAAATCAGCATCGTCAGCGCGCGGTGCTCGAGCACGAGCTGTAAAGTCCAGCGATAACCGCCGACCAGCGATTCGTAAACGCGCTCGGTTTTTTGCCACCAGGCTGAGCGTACTGAGCCCTCCCTAACGGTCGGGCTAGTGCCCCGCGCGTCATCGTCGCCCTCCGCGGTCGGGCTTCTGACACGATGGCCAATCGTTTTCAGCAAGCGGCTGCAAAGCATCGGCGTCAAACTCAGTGAAACAAATCCGGAAACCAGAATCGCGACGCTGATCGTGATCGCGAATTCGCGAAACAGACGGCCCAGGATTCCGCTCAGAAACAGCACGGGAATGAAGACGGCGACCAGCGACACGGTCATCGAGATGATCGTGAAGCCGATTTCGCGCGAGCCCTTAAGCGCGGCTTCCATCGCGCCTTCGCCTGCTTCCATGCGCCGCACGATGTTCTCGAGCATGACGACCGCGTCATCGACGACGAAACCGACGGACAGCGTCAGCGCCATCAGCGAGAGATTGTCGAGACTGAATCCGAGCAGATACATCACCGCGAACGTAAAAACGATCGACGTGGGCAGTGCCAGGGTGGGAATGATCGTCGCGCGGACGTTTCGCAGAAATAGAAAGATGACGAGCACGACCAGAGCAATCGCCAGCAGCAGAGAGAACTGCACATCGTTTACCGACTCGCGAATTGATTCGGAGCGATCGTACAAGACATCAAGTTTGATCGACGCCGGCAGTTGTTGCCGGAACGCCGGGAGTAAACTCTTGATGGCGTCGACGACAGCCACGGTGTTCGTGCCCGGCTGCCGCTGCACAGTGAGCGTGACGACTTGCTGCCCGTTGTAGCGGCTCGCCAGGCGATTGTTCTCGACGCTGTCGACTATATCGCCGAGCTCTCTCAAGAGAACGGGCGCGCCGTTCCGATAGGCGACGATCAACTGGCGATACGCATCAGCATTCATCAACTGGCCGTTCGCTTGCACCGTCAGGTTTTGATGAATGCCGTAAAGCGTGCCCACGGGAAGATTCGTGTTGCCACGCTGCAAAGCGGTGGCGACGTCATCGATGCCGATGCCGCGAATCGCCAGCGCTGACGGATCGAGTTGCGCGCGTACCGCGTACTTCTGCTCGCCAGTAACCAAAACTTGCGCGACGCCGCTGATCGTCGAAAGCCTCTGAGCCAGCGAAGTGTCTGCGTACTCGTTTATCTGCGAAAGTGGCAGCGTCGGCGAACTGACCATCAGATAGACGATTGGTTGGTCGGCGGGATTTACTTTCTTGAGCGTCGGCTGGCTTGGCATTCCCGTCGGCAGTTGTCGCGCCGAAGCCGAGATCGCTGTTTGCACGTCTTGCGCCGCCGCATCGATGTTGCGGCTGAGATCAAATTGCAGTGTGACTTGAGTGTTGCCGAGGGTGCTGGTTGAGCTGACGGTGTTGAGTCCGGCAATAGTAGAGAACTGTCGTTCAAGCGGCGTTGCTACGGACGAGGCCATCGTCTCCGGACTGCCGCCCGGAAGCTCCGCGGTGACTTGAATGGTTGGGTAGTCAACGTTCGGGAGATCGCTGACCGGCAACGCGCGATAGCCGATAAAGCCGAACAGCACGATGCCGGCCATGATGAGGGTGGTCGTGATTGGGCGTTGAATGAAAAGTTCCGACATTGGCCATATGCCCTTGCGCGTTCAGTTGGTGGCTGTGCCACCCTGATGTGCGGAAAGGCTCTGCCTTTCCGTGAGGCGTCTATATCAGAATGTTTTCGAGGCTACGCCTCGAAATGATCAGTGAGGCGCAGCCTCAAAAAAAATAAGCTAACGGAAAGGCAGAGCCTTTCCGCACATCAAGCGGCAGAGCCGCGGCGCATTCACTGATTCGCATTTGCATCGGGCTTGTTTCCTCGACGGCCGCCTTGATTGCCCTGACCGCCCTGGCCCTGTCCTGACTTCGATTGAACTTTCGCGCCCGGCACCAGACGCAGTTGTCCGTCAGTCACTACTTGCTCGCCCGTTTTCAATCCTTCCTGGATCACGGTCATGTTGTCGATGGTCGCTCCGGTTTTGACGGTTCGGACTTCCACGGTCGAATCAAACTTGACGACGTAAACGAACGATTTGTCCTGGCCGGCCTGCACGGCTTGCGAGGGAACCACGATCGCCTGGTTTTCCGTTCCGAGCGTGAGCACGACGTTGACGAACTGGCCGGGATAGAGCCTGCGGTCGTCGTTCTGATACGTCGCTTTCAAACGAACCATTCCCGTCGAGACATCGACCGTGTTGTCCACCAAAGACAGTCTGCCCGTCCCGGGATTCGATTCATCACCCGGAATCACAACCTTGACCGCGAAACCGTTCGCACTTGAATACTGGCGAATGCGGATCAAGTCCTGCTCAGGAACCGAGAACGTTACGTAGATCGGCGCCCACTGGGTGATGGTCACCATTGCGGTCGTGTCGTTAGCGCGCACAAGGTTGCCGGTTGTCACCGCGAGATTGCCGGTTTTGCCCGCGATGGGGGAGCGAATCGTCGTGTAACTGAGTTCCACTCGGGCGCTTTCGACCGCGGCTTGCTCGGCCTTTTGCGCGGCTTGCAGATTTGCGACGGCAGATTGATCGGCGCGCACGGCAGCTTCGTCGGCTTGCGCTTTCGAAAGAGCGTTGTCGTATTCTTCGCGCGAGATGACGCCGGCTTCGATCAACTTGGCGTCGCGGTTAACGATCGTTCGCGAGTTATTCGCAGTCGCTTGATCCCTTGCCACGATGTCCAGGCCCTGCCTGACCGTGGCCATCGCTTTCAAGAGATTGGCTTCCGCCTGAGTAAGCGCCGCATGCAACTGACGCGAGTCGATCGAGAAAAGCAGATCGCCTTTCTTCACTTCCTGGCCCGGCACGAAGCCGACTCTTTCGAGCGTTCCTTCAACCTGGGATCTAATTGCGATCGTGGAAAGTGCTTCGACGTTGCCGATGGCCTTGATCTGAATCGGCACATCCTGCTGCGTGACGTTGGCCATCTCGACGGGAACGACTTCGCCGCGACCGCCGCCTGTGCCGGGAGTTTTCGTGGCCGACTGGCTACCCAAAAAGCGCCACAACACAACCAGGAGCACAACCAGGACTAAGACACTGACGATCTGAACAATGCGCGCCCGAACCCTGCGCGGACGGCTGCTGGCGACAGTTACGCTTTGCTTGCCAGCCTCGACTGGCTTGGCCGCGTCTTGCTCGCCGGCAGGTGGAATCAAAAACTCTTTTGAGACTTCTTCATTCATCGCACACTCTGCTTCGCGCGCTGGTTGAGCCGGCAAACGAATGAACGGGTTGCGTAATCCTCAACGCAAGTCCAGACCCGGGCGCGCTGTCTTTCGAAACTCCAAATGTGGGTTGAATAATGATGGCACATATAACTACGCCGTCGCAAAGACTTCGGTTACGAAAAACTGCCGATCTGGTTGCGAGAATATTTTGACTTCGACGCGGTCAATGCGAGAAGGAAAAAGAAAAGTATCGCGTCGCGGATGAAGACGAGCCGCAGAGGTAGCGGGGAACTGGGCTTTAGAATTCGATCACTATTCCGGCTGACGGCTTATCTTGCGGCGTTGAGAAAGTCGGCGATCTTAATGTCAGCGTCGCGAAGAGAGCCTTTCAAAGTGTAGCGATCGACTTCGTCGTGAAATGGAAAGACGATGATTCGACCATCGGCATGCTTCATCTTTAGATGACTTCCCTTTCGATGAACTTCGACGAAGCCCATTCGTGTGAGTGTGGCCAAGACTTCTTTTCCTGAGAGGAGAGGTAGCTTCACACTGTCAGCTCGACGAGTTCTTGATCGTCGGCGAGTTCGTTTGGTTCTGGCTCAAGATAAAGATCGATAGCTTCGCGGATATTCTGAAGCGCTTCGTCTTTGGTCTTACCCTGAGACCAGCAGCTTTTCAGCGAAGGAACGTGAGCGACAAAGTAACCATCTTCGCCTGGCTCAACGATGACCTTGATGTTCATGGCTATTAACTAACCCGTAGCAAGTGCCCGACCGACGCAGCTTCGAGAGCCGCATCAAGATCGGCTTCAGTTCCGGCCTGTTTGATTGCGTAATCGGCGAGTGCTTGATGAAGTTCTTCCCGATCGGAATCGTGTTCTCGGCAGGTTATTGACTCGACAACGTTCTCAACCTCTGCCAGCCGATCGGGAGGAAGGTCTTCGATCTTCTTGATTAGCTCCTCGCGCTCCATTAGCGAAAGTATAGCATGCGCCTGCAATTTGGAGTGTGCCGGCAACGACGGCGCTTTGGATCAAATCGCGCGCGCCAAGTTCGTTAACAACCCAAAGCGGTGTCGCGCTTCGCTTGCCACCGCACTCCAAAATTACGCCGAAGGCGTTCGCCAACGAGAGCCCAGGGTAACACCCTGGGTCACCGTCATCCTCTTTGATCGATGAACCCTGAAAGGGTTCGCCAACCTCCGCGCGTGTTATCAAACCCCCTCAGGGTTTTCATTCAATTGGGCTGGGCGCTTACCTCACTAAACCACACCGTCTTCCTTTAGATCGACGTGTCCACTAACTCGATGTTTATGATAGGCCTTTGCTTGTTTCAAGTACCAGATTACTTGATCCCCATCACCGCGCAAGGGCACATCGGCATAATCCGTTTCAGCGTTTTTCAAAGCCAGGTGAAGCGGAGTCATATATTCCCGAAACTAGCGAGCGCGTCCTCAATCATCCGCCGACTTAGGTCGGGCAGCGGATCAGGGTGATAGTCCAATGCTGTGCCCATGTCTTTGTGCGCAAACCGTCTATTCCTCCAAGGGGCGGAACGGCTTATACTTTTCCTGGGCAGTTTCCAATAGAGGCGTTAACTTTCTTACTAACTCGCAATTGTCTGCTTCTAATATCTTGATTAACTGCTCGAAGGTCAGATTCTCCTTATCACCCGTTTCGGCTGGATCAGTCAAGCGACCCATCGTCAACACGATGTCGTGCAGAACGCTATCGTGCACGATTTGAAAAAAGTCGGGTGCAAAGTCGTTCAATAGACTGATTCTCTCCTCGCTCGTAGCGAACAATTGTCTATAGATTGTCCACTTTGCGTGCACCCACAGCACGTCGTCCTCGATGGCCTCAAAGGCATTCATAATGTCTTTTGAGACGCCTTTTTCTTCTTTCATAATTCACTTCCCATCTTCAAGTTTTTTAGTGAAGCATTCTCCTCTTCGTGAAGTCGGCCGTTCTGCGACGTTCATGCAACGCGTGCTATACTGCGACGTTTAATATAATAGACGATTTGTTGATTATATTAAGCGCCGAAGTAGATCGAGAGTTGAGTAACAATCACAAGTGAGTAACGTCCTCGAAATCATTCCCCTCGGCGGCATTGGCGAGTTTGGGATGAATTGCACGCTGCTGCGCTTTGGCGACGAGATGATCGTCGTCGATGCGGGCATGGGCTTTCCTGAAGAGAGCGTCTATGGCGTTGACGTTTCGATTCCCGATTTCGAAATCCTCGAAGAGTTTCGCGACAACATCACGGCGATCATCCTCACCCACGGCCACGAAGATCATCTGGGCGCGCTGCCTTACATCCTGAAAAAATTCAACGTTCCGGTTTACGCTTCGCGTTTCACGCTTGGGTTGGCGGAATACAAGCTCGATGAGCATGGAATCTTAGGCGATGTAATGTTGCATCGCGTCGAGCCGCGCGATGTCGTCACCATCGGTTCGTTCACGATCGAGTTCATTCGCGCGTCGCATTCGCTGATTGATTGTTTCTCGCTGGCGATCAAGACCCCGGTCGGCACGATCATTCACACCGGCGATTATAAAGTCGACGAGACGCCCGTGATTGGCGAACCAATCGATCTGCGCTCGCTGCGCCGATATGGACAGGAAGGCGTGCTGGCGTTGCTTTCCGATTCGACCAACGCGACGGTGCCCGGCCGCACGCCATCGGAACGCGCGGTGATTCCTGCTTTCGAAGAAATCTTTGCCGAAGCAAAAGGTCGAATCATTGTCGCGGCGTTTGCTTCTTCGATTCATCGTCTGCAAATCGTCCTGGACGTGGCGCAGCAGTTCAATCGCAGAGTCTGCGTGCTCGGGCGCTCGATGCAGAAGAACGTCGAGATCGCCGACCGGCTCGGCTACCTGGACATTCACGATGGGTTGCTGGTGGGAGTTAAAGAGACAAAGCAGCTTGACGATAACGAGATCGTCTTTCTGGTCACCGGTTCGCAGGCCGAGCCGCGCGCAGCGCTCTATCAGATGGCCACGCAGGTGTACAAGGGTCTGACGATCGAAGAAGGCGACACGGTCGTGCTCTCGGCGCGCATCATCCCCGGCAACGAGCGCGCGATTTCGAAGCTGATCGGCTTCATCTACAAGCGCGGCGCGAACATCATCGAAGAGAAGCGCCGTTTGATTCACGTCAGCGGCCACGCGTCACAAGAAGACATACGCATCATGACCGAAGCCGTGCGGCCCAAGTTCGTCGTGCCGATTCATGGCGAATACCGAATGCTTTTCCGCCACAAGGAGTTTGTGAAGAACCATCTTGGTTATGCGGAAGAGAACATCATCCTGATCGAGAACGGCGACGTGCTCGAGCTTGATGGCGAGCGTGCCGCCGTGGTCGGTCGCCGCGAAATCAAACGGACATTCATCGACGACTCGGGTTTTGAAGAGATTGAATTCGAGACGGTGCGCGAGCGAAAGAAGATGGCTTATGAAGGCATGGTTACGCTGGTGTTGACTATCAACGGACAGACCGGCGAACTGAAAACGCCGCCGCAGATCGTCGCGCAAGGCGTGCGCGGATTCGAGTCACCCAACGGCGGCTCGGCCTCAGGTCTCAAGTCCCTGGTCCCAATCAATGGCTCGAAACATTTGTTGAAAGATGCGCAGCGCGTCGTGACCGCGGCGCTCGCCGGCGCATCGAAAAAGATGCTCGATGATGAATCGTTGCTGAAAGAACACGTTCGCGTTGAGCTGAAGCGGTTCATTCAAAAAGAAACGGGAGCGAAGCCGGTCATCGTCCCAGTCATACAGCAAATCTAGTTTCAAGTTTCAGGTTTCAAGTTTCAGGTTACAAGACGGGCTTTATCATCTTTCTCTCGCGAGGTGAACTATGGCAACTTTCAAAACCTTTGAGCAAATAGATGCCTCGCAGAAGTTCGATTCTTAACTTGAAACTTGAAACCTGAAACCTGAAACTGTGATGGATTGGTCTGATAAAGTCGCTTTCATTACCGGCGCGTCGTCTGGGATCGGGCGCGGGCTGGCTCTGGAGTTGGCGCGGCGGGGCGCGGCGGTTGGTTTGCTGGCGCGTCGCGAAGATCTGTTGCGGGAAGTCGCCGAAGAGATCGAGGCGCACGGCGGAAAGGCGATCGCGCTGCCTGCCGACGTGACTGATGCGAACGCTGTGCGCGCAGCCGTGGGCGCATTACGCAACGAGTTCGGCCCGATCGATTTGTTGATTGCCAACGCGGGCGTGGGCGCCACGATCGCCGCCGATAAGCTTGAGCCCGAAGGGGTCTCAAAAGTCTTCAGCGTAAATGTGATTGGCGTGGTCAACAGCGTGACCGCGGTAATTCCGCAAATGATCGAGCGAGGCAGTGGTCAACTCGCCGTGATTTCAAGCCTGGCGGCGTATCGTGGCCTGCCAAAATCGGCGGCGTACTGTGCCAGCAAAGCAGCCGTTTCGGCTTTGTTTGAAAGTCTGCGGCTCGATTTGCAGCCACAGGGAATCGATGTAACGATTATTCATCCGGGGTTTATCAAGACGTCACTTACCGCGGGTCGAGAGGCGAAGCTGCCATTCCTGCTGGAAGTTGATGACGCGGCGAATAAAATCATCCGCGCAATCGAGAAGCGTAAGAAGTCGTACGCGTTCCCGTGGCAGCTCGCCACACTTGTGCGCGCCGGGATGGTGATGCCGATTTTCTTGTACGATTGGATTTCGAGAAGGAATTCGTTTCGAGAGTAAAGAATTGAACTTAGTGCTTTGAGCTTAGTACTTAGCATTGTGTTTTTAACTAAGTACTAAGCTCCAAGTTCTAAGCTCTTAAATTCAATCGGTTGATTCAAGCTAACGCATGACTCTGTTCCAGGCCATTCTGCTCGGCATCGTTCAAGGTCTGACTGAATTCATTCCCATCAGCTCGACCGCGCACCTGGTGATCGCCGGGCGC
The DNA here is from genome assembly GCA_035545035.1 of Pyrinomonadaceae bacterium. Taxonomy (GTDB): domain Bacteria; phylum Acidobacteriota; class Blastocatellia; order Pyrinomonadales; family Pyrinomonadaceae; genus UBA11740. Next base: position 7,789 of record DASZZL010000011.1, on the reverse strand, counting down.
GCGATGAAACTCGCGCTGACTCCAGAACAGTTGACGGCATCAATCGCCGTGATTCAGCTCGGCACGCTGATCGCGGTCTTTGTCTATTTTGCCGGAGACATCTGGAGCATCACGCGCGCGTTCATTCACGATCATTTTGTTTTATTGAAAGGCGGCCGGTTCAATCACACGAACGCGCACGCGCGGCTGTCGCATGACGCGTGGCTGGGCTGGCTGGTAATCATCGGCTCGATTCCCGTCGGTGTTGTGGGACTGCTCTTCAAGAAACAGATCGAGGGCACGTTCACGAAGAATTTGTGGGTGATCGCCACGATGATGATTACAGTCGCGCTCGTACTGACGATCGCCGAGATCGTAGGCAAACAGCAGCGGCGCATGCAGGAGCTGGGAGTCAAAGACGCGCTGGCCGTCGGCTTCGCGCAAGTGCTCGCGCTGATTCCCGGCTCGAGCCGTTCGGGCTCAACCATCATGGCCGGGCTTTTTGCGGGAGAAACGCGAGAAACCGCAGCGCGCTTTTCGTTTCTACTTTCCATTCCCGCGGTGGCGGCCAGCGGCTTGCTCGAATTAAAGGAAGCGCTTCACAGGCTGCCGCACGAAAGCCTCACCACGCTGGGCGTCGGCACGATTGTTTCGGGCATCGTCGGCTATGCTTCGATTTGGTTCCTGCTGCGTTATCTGCGGACGCACACGACCGGCGTCTTCATCGGCTATCGCCTGCTGGTTGGCGGTGCAATACTCTTTCTGCTCTTCAGCGGCCGCCTCGCTGCGTTGTAAGTGTCGAGATCGCAAATCACTGACAACGACTCACACTTCAGCTAAACTGTTCTTGCCCCTTTCTCTTCCTGTCCCGAGTTTTGTGGGGACTGTTGTATGAATGATGAGAGCACAGGCGCGGGAGAATCGTCCGAGCATTCGCGCAGTCCGCGGGTGCCGGTGAATTTCTCACTCGTGGTGGAAGGGGAAACGGCGGGCGGCCAGCCGTTCAAGTCCAAAGCGTCGGCGATCAAGGTGAGCCGCACCGGCGCGACGCTGGTGATTGATGAAGAAGTCGCGCTGGGCGCGCGCATTGTGCTGACCCCGCCATTTGGCGGCAGATTCGAAGCCGACGTCAACGGTGTCTGGATTGACGAAAGCGACGGCCGTCGTCACATCGGGGTCAAGCTGCTCGACCCGAATGGCTGGTTCGCAACACAAGGATGAGAATCAAAGGATGAAGGATGAGGGATGAAGGATGAAGGAAGAATCCGGTCAGGCTCCCGCCGTTCAAGCCAAGTCTCCATCAGCTCGTCCATCTCATCGTGTCGCAAGACGCTGGATAATTCGTCATTCTGATCAAGCTCACGCCGCAACGCTTGCGGAAGCTCTCGGTGTCTCACCGATTGTCGCCGGACTACTCGTCGCCCGCGGCCATCAGACCCTGGATTCGGCGCAAGCGTTCCTCAAACCTTCTCTCGATCAACTTCACGATCCCTTTCTGATGCGCGGCATGACAGACGCAGTGCCGCGTCTGCTGCGCGCGATCGACGATCAGGAACCGATTCTGATTTACGGTGACTACGATGTCGATGGCACGACGGGTACAGCGGTGTTGCTGCGCGCGCTGCGCATGTTGGGGGCGACGGCCGGCTATCACGTGCCTCATCGCTTTACCGAAGGTTACGGCATTCGCCAAGACGCGCTGGAGAAAGCAGCCAGCGAAGGCTACAAGTTAGTCGTCAGCGTCGATTGCGGCATAACCGCTCACGAGCCTTTGCATTGGGCCCGCGCGAATGGCCTGGACATCATCGTTACCGATCATCATCTGCCCGACGCCGACGAAGGCGCGCCGCCGGCGCTAGCGGTACTGAATCCGAATCAACATGGTTGCGATTATCCCGACAAGAATCTCGCCGGCGTCGGCGTTGCCTTCAAACTGATTCATGCGCTGTTTCGTGAGCGCGGACGTGAAGCGCAAGTGCCCGGCTTTCTCAAGATGGTCGCCATCGGCACCGTTGCTGACGTCGCAAAACTTGTCGGCGAGAATCGCGCGATCGTCGCGTTGGGACTTTCGGATCTGCCGCGCGCGGTGAATCCCGGATTGCGCGCGTTGATTGAAATCGCAGGCTGCGGCGAAGACAGCGAGATGACCGCATACGACCTGGGCTTTCGCATCGGGCCGAGAATCAATGCGGCGGGCCGCATGGACGCCGCGCGCGCCGTGGTCGAATTGTTCGACGCCAGGAGCAAGGAAGAAGCTCGGCATCTGGCTGAGCATCTGGACACGCGCAATCGCGAACGCAAAGAAGTACAGCGCGAAATCTTTAATCGTGCCATCGAAGAGTTTGAAAGCGGCGCTGAGCGCGATTCACAGACACACGCCGCAGTCATCGCCGGAGACGGCTGGCATCGCGGCGTCATCGGCCTGGCGGCGTCGAAGATCGCCGAGCGGCTGAATCGACCGTGCGTCGTGATCTCGCTGGATGGCGATGTCGGACACGGCTCGGCGCGCAGCATCGAGGCGTATCATCTCTTCGACGGCTTGACGGCGTGCCGTGATTTGCTTGAAAAGTTCGGCGGACATTCGCACGCAGCCGGGCTGGCAATTCGTCGCGGACAAATCCCGGAGTTTCGCCGGCGCTTGAACGAACATGCGGCGTCGTGCTTGACTGAACAAGATTTGGTTCCGACTCTGAACATCGACGCGGAAGTGCAGCCGCGAGAACTGACATTTCAACTGTCTCAGGAATTGGGCGCACTCGAACCGTTTGGCGCCGGCAATCCGCGGCCGGTGTTCGTCACGCGCGGGCTTAGATTACTGAGCGACCCGCAGGTAATTAAGGAGCAGCATCTAAAGCTGCGCGTCGCCGGCGAAGACAATCGCCCGTTCGAAGCGATCTGGTGGCGCGGTGTGGAAGAGAGCGAGCAAACGCCGCGAGCCAAACAGCGCATCGATCTGGCGTACGAGTTGGAAGTGAACCATTGGAACGGCGAGATTAGATTGCAGTTGAATGTTCGTGACATGCAAATTTAGCCAGAGACACAGAGTCACGGAGAAAGCCAGAGAACGAGAGCGGGATATAATTCGGTTTGCTTTTCTACTCTGTGTCTCTGTGGCTGATATTACTTAGAAGCAATGCAAGTCGTACGACGAAAAAGAATCAGCGCAGTTGACTTGCGCGCCCGCGTCCCGGTGCTGGCGCGCGGGTTGGCGCTTCTGTTGTTGATTGCTGGAGGGATCTTTGTCGGCGTGTCCTACTACAAGATGCGCCACAACACGCCGTTTCGCATGAAGTCCGAAGCGCCCGCGCTGTCGAAAGAAATCACCGGCATCATCAACGGCTACGAACAGCGAATCACAAAGAACGACCGTCTTTATCTGTGGCTGCGCGCGGCGCGCGACGTCACTTATGCCGACGGGCATCACGAGCTGGAAGACGTCAACCTGCAAATTTTTCCGCCCGTTGGCGACAAACCCGATCAGATCACGTCGAGCCGCTCGCTCTATGACCAGAAGAACGGATTGATTCAATTCGAAGGCAATGTGCAAGTCGAAACGCACGACGCCTTGAAAGTCAAAACGGAATCCATCCTCTATCACCAGGATTCCGAAGTGGCGGAAACATCGCAACCGATCACGTTCGAACGCGAAAATGTTTCGGGCCGCGCGACCGGCGCGATGGTCGACGACAAGAACAAACGTTTGGAGTTGCGCAGCGACGTCGAAGTCACGGTCGCACCCGACGCTCTGAAGACTGCGGAGTTGAAAGACGCGAAGCCCGCTAAGTTGAAAGGCTCGCGCGCGATGCCGGTAACGATTCACGCGCCGCAGGCCGTGTTTGAACAGGCAGCGATGCGCCTCACCTTTTCCGGCGGCGCGACGGCTGAGCAGGATCGCGACGTGATGAGCGGCGACACTCTGACGGCGATTCTCAACGAGAAAAAGAAGTTGCAGAAGATCGAAGTGCGCGGCAATTCTTACCTGCGTTCGATGGATGAAGGACATGCGGCCGAAGCGCACTCGGTGGACATGGACTTCTTTTTGGACGGCGACCAGCGGTTGCAGCGCGCTTACGCCTCGCGCGACGTGCGCGCGCAAAGTCTCAACACGGATTCCGAAATGCAACTCAGCGGCGCGACGGGACTAAATCTGGATTTTCAGGCACAGGGCGAACGCAGTCTCTTGAAAGAAATGCGTGCCGACGGACGCTCAGTTGTGAACCTTTCAGCGCCAAAGTCGCGCGCGAACGATCCGCGCGCCGCCAGCAAACGTCTGACAGCGGATTCGATCAAGATGACCTGGCGTTCGACAGGCCGTGATTTGGAAAAGGCCGAAGCCGTCGGCAACGCGCAACTCTTTATCGAGCCGGTGCAGAAAACCGCTAAAGCCGATCGCAGGACGCTGACGGCGCCGCGGTTTGATTGCGACTTTTTCGAGAGCGGAAACCTGGCGCGCACCTGCGCGGCCACGGGCGGCGCCAAGGCAGTCATCGATCCGGTTGTGCAGTCCGGAAATCGATCCACGCGAACCATAACTTCCCAAACTATGACCGCGGTGTTTTCGCGCGAGACGCAGGATCCCGAAAAAATCGATGCGCAAGGCGACGTGAAGTTCAACCAAAAAGATGAGAACGGCGTGGCCGCGAGCGGAAGCTACACGGCGTCTGATGAAACCATTCGCTTGCGCGGCGGCGAGCCGACGGTCTGGGATTCTCGCGCGCGCACCAAAGCGATCGAGATCGATTCGAACACCTCGACGGATGTTTCGTCTGCGCGCGGCAAAGTGCAGACAACTTATTACAGCCAGGAGCAGACGAACGGCGCGGCGCCGTTTCGTAAAGTGAAGAGCCCCGTTTACATTCTCGGCGATCGCGCTGAAGTAAACCACGATTCCGGCGTCGCAACTTACCTGGGGAATGCCCGCATGTGGCAGGACGACAACTTTGTGCGCGGCGACACGATTACTTTGTTTCGCGAACAGAAGCGCATGGAAGCACGCGGCCATATGCAAAGCGCGCTTTATCAGGCTAAACAAAAGAATGGAAACTCAACTGTCGTAGTTCCGGTTTTTGCCACGGCTGAGTTCATGCGCTACTCCGATCTTGATCGTCTGCTGCATTACGAAACGAACGTGGACATCAAACAGGGAACTGATCGCCTGACGAGCGAAGTCGCGGACGTTTACCTGGAAAAGGACAACAACGAAGTCGAGCGCACGATCGCGCAGCGCAATGTCGTGCTCACGCAGCCGAACAAACGCGGCACCGGCGATTGGTGCCAATACACGACCGCTGACGAGATCGCAATTCTGAAAGGGAACCCGGCGCACGTCGAAGACGCCGAACAGGGAACCACGGAAGGAAATCGCGTGATAATCTACCGCCGCGAGAATCGCGCCGTGGCCGACGACAGTCGCGGCGAGCAATCGCCCGGCCGCGTGCGGTCGACGCACAAGATCAACAAGAAGCCTTGAAGATTCTCTGTGCAACCTCTGTGGGCCTCTGTGCCTGTGGTGAAATCGCGCCGACATACACTCACCACAGAGGCACAGAGGTTCACAGAGATCCGCAGAGAAAAACTGTCAAGCTGAAACTCCGTGGAGCCTACTACCCAACCTGATGCCCTCGGTCACTGGGGCCGTTACGGCGGTCGCTTCGTGCCTGAGACTCTGATGGCGCCGCTCGAAGAATTGACGGCGGCTTATGAGGCAGCGCGCGCAGATGAAAAGTTTCAGCAGGAACTCGATGGGCTCTTGAAAGATTACGCCGGACGCCCGACTCCGCTTTTCCTCGCACAGCGTCTGACAGAACACGCGGGCGGCGCGCGCATCTATCTCAAGCGCGAAGACCTCCTGCACACCGGCGCGCACAAAATCAACAACACTTTGGGACAGATACTGCTGGCCCGGCGCATGGGCAAAGCGCGCATCATCGCCGAGACCGGCGCCGGTCAGCATGGCGTGGCGACGGCGACGGTGTGCGCGCTGTTTGGTTTGGAATGCGTAGTCTATATGGGATCGGAAGATATGCGGCGGCAGGCTTTGAATGTCTTTCGTATGCAGCTGCTCGGTGCGGAGGTGCGCGAAGTCGACGCCGGTTCGCGCACTCTGAAAGACGCGATTAACGAGGCGCTGCGCGATTGGGTGACGAACATTGCCGACACCTATTACTTGCTTGGCAGCGCGCTGGGGCCGCATCCATATCCGCTGATGGTGCGCGATTTTCAAAGCGTGATCGGCCGCGAAACACGCGCGCAGATTTTGGAAAAGGAAGGTCGCTTGCCGGATTGTCTGATCGCCTGCGTCGGCGGCGGCTCGAATTCCATCGGCATGTTTCATTCATTTCTCGCCGATGAACAGGTCCGAATGATCGGCGTCGAAGCCGGCGGTGTCGGCAACGAACTCGGCCAACACGCGGCGCGTTTCAATGCCGCGGGCGGCGGTCGTCCGGGAGTTTTGCAGGGCACGATGAGCTATGTTTTGCAGGATGAACACGGGCAAATTGCGACCACGCATTCAATTTCCGCGGGACTCGACTATCCATCGATTGGTCCGGAGCATGCTTTTCTCCATGACGCGGGCCGAGTCGAATACACCTCTGTTTCGGACGCGGAAGCATTGGATGCTTTTCAAACTCTATCGAAGTTGGAAGGCATTATTCCGGCGCTGGAATCCGCGCACGCGGTCGCTCATGCTTTGAAAGTCGCGCGCGAGATGAAGAGCGAACAGATCGTGATTATTAATTTGTCGGGTCGCGGTGATAAGGATGTCGACACCGTACGAGAGAGTCTGGAGTCTGGAGTCTGAAGTCTTTGAGTCGAATCGCCGAATCGTTTGCGCGTTTGAAACAGGAAGGGAAGAAGGGCTTCATTCCCTTCATCACCGCCGGCGATCCTGATCTGAAGACGACGCACGAGCTGATCGTTGAACTGGCACGAATCGGCGCGACGGTGATCGAGCTTGGTGTCCCGTTTAGCGATCCCATGGCCGACGGGCCGGTGATTCAACGCGCTTCAGAACGTGCGCTGCGTCAGCGCTTTGGCCTAAAGGAGATTTTGCAAACAGTCGCCGCGGTGCGCAGGCAAACTGAAGTGCCGATCGTTCTTTTCAGTTATTTCAATCCGCTGCTGCAATTTGGAATCGAGAAACTCGCGCGCGAAGCGAAAGCTGCCGGCGTCGACGGAATTCTCGTCACCGACCTGGCCCCGGAGGAAGCGGGAAGATTTGCCGCGATACTGCGCGCCCACGAGATCGACCTGATCTTTCTGGTCGCGCCGACTTCAACCGACGCGCGTTTGAAGATGGTGGCCGAACGCGCGAGCGGGTTCATCTACGCCGTCTCGCGCACCGGCGTCACCGGCGCGCAGGCAGAGATGAGTGTTGAATCCGAGAAGCTGGTTAGTCGCGTGCGTCAGTTTTCCGATTTGCCGGTTGCGGTCGGCTTTGGCATTTCCAAACCAGATCAGGTTGCAGATGTCTGGCGATATGCCGACGCGGCGGTGGTCGGGTCGGCAATAGTTGGAGAGATCGAGAAGGCTCAGTCAGCGGCCGAGGCAGTGTCGATGGTCGGCCGGTTTGCGCGAGAATTGATTGTGGCACGCGGATCCTGCGCGTGATTCACAGGCGAGACGCCCGTGCCACATCATTGCTACAGCCGCTAACCACTTTTGTAGAGTTGAGCTTTTGAGGCTAAATAAAACCCTATCGACTGCGCCAGCTTCTTAGAGTATTCTTACCCGTCATCGCCCGAGTAATGACTGACGCGTCGTCTCACCCCCACGAAATAGTTGGGTAGCGCAGAGAGGGCTGCCGAGG
>DASZZL010000010.1:0-91980 GCA_035545035.1 Pyrinomonadaceae bacterium | reverse complement strand
CGTGAAGCACGCGAGTCATCGTGAAATCATCCGACACTGTGCCGCGCCAACGCTCGGCGACTTTGAGCCGTTCAAATGTTTCGCGCCGGATCGCAGTCGAGCCGCCCCAACAGAAATTCTTATCTCTTTGCGCTCCCAGCGCAGAAGCAATCGAAGCATTCCAAACCGATCGCAGATGAGAAGCAAAGCCACCCTGCCCGACGAACCAGCGATAGCCCGTTGCCGCTCCGACTTTTGGATCGTGCAGGGACGCAACCAGATCACGGAGCCAGGTCATTGATGGCCGCGCGTCGGTGTCGACGAATACAAAGACTGCGCTTTGCGGATCAGCGCAGCCTACCGCGACGCACAGATTGTGAACCTTCTGCCCGCTGTCGATCGCTTCCCCTGCGATTACGACCCGAACCGATGGGCCGGTCCGCTTCTCGAGTGACCGACACTCTTCCGCAACGACCGCGAGCGCGAGATCGTCGGCGCGATCGCTGACAACAATTATTTCGAACGCTGGGTAATCCTGCGCAAAGATCGCCGCGAGGTTTTTTCTCAGCCCCTCATCCACGCCGCGACAAGGAACGAAGACGGTGACAAACGGCGTGAAATCTGAATATTCCTTCGTCAGCTCCGCTTGCAGATAGCGCGCAAACCGCAGGCCGCCGCGCAGTGAACTCAGGCCGAGCCAGATTGAGATTGTAGCGAAGAAATAGAAGAGAAGAAGGAGTGCCAACGAAAACAATTTAGTCTCCGTTAGCCGGCACGGCCTTGCCGCCAATTATTCTTACGTCCTTACGTTGGTACACGGCCGCGTTCTTTAGTTTCGTAGCGGGGCCCCTCAGACCGAACGTATGTGTTCTACCGCCGCCGCTCGTGCCTGCCGTGCTCGCCTCGTATTTCCAGTCTTCTTTCGTCAGGAACACGACGTCCACTCGCCAAATGATGACGGGCTTATTGGCCTCCAGAGACATAGTGGGATCAACCAGGTATCGCCAAACTATGTACCACCCAGAATGGTCGTAGTGAGATTGCAAGGCCCACGAACGTTTGCTCGCCTTTGACTCTAGCGATACCAACGGTGAAGGATTTGGTCCGCTACCTTTCTTTCTCAAATCTGGAAAGCGCTGCTGGGCAAGATCCTGATGACGATGCTTCTCGTAAACACTCGTTGCATCGAGTGCCTTCGCACCATAAATGCCGACCAGGGCGCTGAACACGTTTGCCTGTTCAAGGTAGATCTCGATCAGGTCGGCTAGTCCTTTTTCGATGTAGTCTATTGCCTTCTGAATAGCGGTCGTTGTCAAACCGGATGGGAGTGGAACCTTGCGGTTGAAGTCCTCTTTTCGAGCCATGAATTGTTTTCTCTCAGACTTCCAGGTCGGCCAGTAGAGGAATCGCGGATTTTGCAATAGAGAAATATTCAGCTCTTACTTCAAGCCCTACGCTTTTTGATCCGCAAGCGGTCGCGGCAGCGATCGTAGAGCCGGAACCCATGAAAGGATCCAGAATCGTGCCTTCGCCAAGTGGAAGGGCGGCGCGCACAATTTGCCTGAGAAAGTTCTGTGGTTTCAAAGAGGGATGCGGGGCAATCTCTCTTTCGCGGCCTCTCGCCGGTGAAGAGGTGATGAGATCTTTAAAAGGTTCCGAGGCCGAAATACGTCGCAAACCACCCGTTTTCCACTTTCGCAGGTTGTCCTGGACCCTTCCTTCACAAGGCTTGCGGAACAGTCCCCACGGTTCCCAGCACGATTTCGGCATAACAGTCACATCAGAAAACTCGTCGTGAGCATTCTTAGGTCGATCTCCACCGCGCAAAGTATAAACGGTGCGGATTATTTCACCTCTCTTTTCGAAACCATTCTTCATGAAACTTTCATAGATTAAGTGAGAGATCAGGGGATTGGTTGCGATAAAAACATGCGCGCCTGGAACGAGCACGCATTTCAACAATGACGCCAAGCGGTAACCAAAGTCTCGCAAGGATTTTTGATCGCCCTCCGTTAACACCGTGAACCGAGGTAGCGGCATACGGTTACTTCCGTCAAAGGAAGGCGGGAGACGCCAGATGCCGCCCTTCCCGTTCTTAAGTTTGGTTAGCTCCTTGTCCGAATACTCCACGAGACCGTAAGGTGGATCAGTGACGACTGCTTCGATGGAATTCATCGGAGCAGTTTTGAGCCACTCGAATGCGTCTATGTGATGGATATCGTAAAGACAACCGGGTTTTCCACCGCGTGAGTTCGGGAGTTCACGACGTTGCGGCAGGTTCGTTAACGCTTTTTGAGGTTGCATCCTTTTCCTCCATCAGAGCGAGCATAACCTACAACCAACTCACATCAAAGATGAGGACTTACTAAGAAGATCCGGATAATCACTTCGCTTATTCTAATGTTTGGCTGACTTCTCTTTCGGCTGCTCGTTCGAAACTTACCAGTCTGCGAATGAAAGCATTGTAACGCGAATGCGCGGAATCGGGTTCGTCTTTTGCTAGCAGTCCATAGAGGCGATGCTCAGGATTCTCCGGCAGAGAGCTGGGTAGCTCGATCCCCAACCGGCGGAGCCGTGGCGCTCCAATCGCCACCAACAGCGCCGCGGCGGTCTCGCGATGTTCGCGCAAGTCAACCAAGCCTGCCTCGATTAGTTCCGCTCCAGGTAACGCCTTATTCATCATAATGCTCTGTTAACTACTTCACGACGACCGAGGTTATCGCTGCCACAGGCGCGAACAGCTTCTGCGCAATGGCGATGAACGGTTGCGGATAAACGCCAATGGAAATAATTCCGATCAGGGAAACAATCAGCGCGGAACGCAAAGCTGGTGAAAGACTGAGCGGCTGATTGTCGGCGACTCGATCGCCGAGATACATGACTTTGATGAAGCGAATGTAATAGTAAAACGAGACGACAATGTTGATGACTGCCCAACCTGCCAGCCAGTAATACCATGACTTATGATCGGTCTCGCCGCGTTGCAACAATCCCCACAGCAGAAAATACTTCCCGATGAATCCGCCGGTTCCCGGCAAGCCACCGAGCGACAGCATGAAGATCGCCATCATCGCGGCCATGCCCGGCGCTTTGTGCGCGAGCCCGGTCATATCGTCCACGTTGTCGCCGATGATGCCGCGGCGACGCAGGCTAATCACGATCCCAAACGCGCCCATATTCATCAGTGTGTACACAAGGAGAGAAATCACGAGGCCGATGTTGCCGTACATGTTGTTTGCGACTAGGGCGAGCAGTAAGTAACCCGCGTTGGAGATCGAAGAGTAAGCCAGCAGACGCTTTGAATTCTCTTGCGTAACCGCTGCCCAGTTACCAACGACAATCGTGAGCGCAGCCACAATGCCCAGCAGCGGCGCCCAGTCAATTCGCATCGGCCCCAGCGCCACGAAAAAAATGCGCGCGTAAAGCGCAAAGCTCGCGGCCGTCGATCCGGTCGAAAGAAACGCAGTCACCGAAGTCGGCGCGCCCTCGTATACGTCAGGCGCCCACATATGAAAAGGCACGGCGGCAACTTTGAAAAACAATCCGGCGCCAAGCGCGATCATTCCGAGGAGCAACATCGGCCTGAGCCCTGCGATCTCGCTCGCTGCACCCTCGCCCTTCATCGATGTGAGCGCCGCGCCTACGTTTTGTCCGATCTCGCCGAGGTTTGTCGAACCGGTCACGCCATAGAGCAGAGACATGCCGTAAAGCAGGATGCCGGACGAAAAAGCACCCAGCAGAAAATATTTCATCGCGGCTTCATTCGATGGCTTCTGGCGCTTGGTGAATGCCACCAGCACATAGAAGGTCACGGCCATCAACTCGAGTGCGATGTAAAGCGAGATCAGATCGTAGCCGCTGCCGAGAAACATCATTCCGACAGTCGCAAACAAAATTAGCGCGTAGTATTCGCCGTGCTGCTCGCCTTCGATATCCAGGTAACGCGTCGCGATGGCAATCGCCAGCGCGGCGCTGATGAGGAAGATGCCTTTGAATACAACCGCAAAGCCGTCGATGCGAATCATTCCATAGAAGCCCGTCAGCGGCAGGCTGTCACGATTCGAACTCCAAAGGAGAAACAACGAAACGGCAGCGAGCGCGATTCCGATCAGTGAGAAATACGCCGTCACCTTGCCGTGCTTGTACGGCAAGATCACTTCCATCACCAGCGCGACGCAAGCGATCACGCTCAGGATCAACTCAGGCGCGATCAGTTGCAGATCGGCGAGATTGAACAGGCTCGCGGTGTTGGTTTGAAGTAGCAGCAGCATCTTTCGATTCTATTTCTGAGCTCGGGTCGGCGCCGGCGCACTCGTTGCTGGCCGGCCCGGTATCAGATAGTTTGGTTTCACCTGATTCACCAGAGCATTGACCGGCTTTTCAATGTAACGCAGGAACGGCCCGGGATAGATGCCAATCCACAAAGACATGACAACCAGCGGCAGCATGTAAGCCCACTCGCGCGCGTGTAGATCCGGCAGCAGTTTGTTCTTCTCGTTTTCGATTTCGCCAAAGAACATTCGCTGATAGAGCCAAAGCATGTAACCAGCATTCAGAATAATTCCCAGACCAGCCCAGCCGGCCCAAACCGGATTCGCTTCGAACGCGCCCCGCATCGCCAGGAATTCCGAAATGAAAACACACAGCAACGGTAGTCCTATTGCGGTCATGGCCATCGCCAGAAACACCGCGGCGTATCCGGGCATCACATGCGACAATCCGCCGAACTCAGCGACGTTGCGCGTGTGTCGTCTCTCATAAATGATGCCGACGAGTAAGAACAGCGCTCCGGAATAGATCCCATGATTGATCATCTGCATCACCGCGCCGTTGATGCCGTTCGGATTCAGCGCAAATAAACCAAGCATCACGATGCCCATCGAAGAGACGGACGAATACGCGACCAGCTTCTTAACGTCACCATCTTTCTTCACGACAAAGTACATCGCCGCCAGCGCACCGTAAATGATCGAGACAATGGCCAGAAAGATCATCACGCTGCGCACGCCAAAACTTCCGAAGAAGTGTTCGTCGGCCGAAGCTTTCGGAAACATCGGCAAGTTGAAACGATAAAAGCCGTACGTTCCCAGCTTCAGCAGCACGCCGGCAAGAATGACTGAGCCTGCGGTGGGCGCTTCGACGTGCGCGTCCGGCAGCCAGGTATGAAACGGAAACATTGGGACTTTGATCGCAAAGCCCAGCGCGAACGCAAAGAAAAGCAGTACCTGCATCGTGCCCATCGGCATCACTGAGCCAATCGCCTGCAGATAGAGAATGTTGAAGTTGCCAGTGTGATTCTGCGCGGCTTGTTGCAGCGTGCTCGCGACCAGCGCGCTCGCTTCTTTGTTGCCGGCGAGCAAATCGACCGTCGTCTGAGTAATCTTCGCGGTCAGCGCTGTGTCCTGTGTCAGGAAATAAATCTTCAAAACGCCAAGTAGCATGACTACTGAACCGACCAGCGTATAGAGAAAGAATTTGATCGCGGCGTAGAGCCGGTTGTCGCCGCCCCAGATGCCGATCAGGAAATACATCGGCACCAGACCGACCTCGAAGAACAGGTAGAACAGAAACAGGTCCATCGAACCGAACACGCCCAGCACAAACGTCTGCAAGAGCAGCAGCAGAATGTAGTATTCCTTCTCGCGCTTCTGGATGTATTTCCACGACGATAACGCGGCCAGCAAGCCGAGAAACGTCGTCAGCACAATCAGCAGCACGGACACGCCGTCCGCACACATCTGATAACGCGCGCCGATGATCGGAATCCATTGATGGTCTTCGAGGAATTGCATGCCGCCGACGCCGCGGTCGTACGTAAAGAGGAACAGCGACGCGACGAGGTCGAGCGCCAGCCAGACGGTCGCGAACTTCTTGATCAGATCGTTCTGTTCTTTTCGGAACAGCGCCAGAATCAGAATCGCGCCGAGGGCCGGCAGCCACGTGATTATGGAGAGAATGTTGTGTGTGAACACTTGCGTCCTCGCTCAACCAAACAAATTAGCCGAAACTCGTCAAAGGATCTTCACCAGATACAACGCGATTGCGGCGAGCAAGCCGATGACCATTATGAGCGCGTAGTTTTGCGTCAGGCCCGTCTGCGCCGCGCGCACCATCGGCGACATCAACCGAACGACGAAGCCGCCAATGGCGTTGACCAGACCGTCAACCAGATACTTGTCCGTGCCTCCGGTGATGCGGCTGGACAAACGCGTCAGCCATGCGGAACCATTCACGCCACGGTCAACAACTTTCGAGTCGAAAGCGAACACGCCGCGCGCCAGATCCATCGTGCGTCGCGTAAACGTCCAGCCAAAAAATTCATCAATCCAGTACTTGTTGTAGCTCGCGCGATACAAAGGCCCGAGCCGCGTCGCCCAAATGTCCGGCAGTCGCGTGTCCTTTACATAGAAGAGAAAACCAAGTCCGATACCGATGCCGGCGACCAGCAGAGAAATAATAATGAATACCCACTCGGCCGCAGTCTCACTGCCCAACTTGGCTTCAACTGCGTGGGCCAGATTGAATCCGGCGTGATCGGAAGACGAAGGTAGGGCGCGCAACACATTTATAGTAGGAGTTTCAGCAATTTTCGGTTCTTGAGCCGGTGTAAGCGGTTCGTCGACGTGGAACGACTTAGTTACAGGGTTCCAGATCACTGGATTCATCCAGTGAACAATGTTGAACCTGCCGCCAACTTGCCTGCCGCCCGTGAACGCCGTGCTAATGCCGACGAAGCCGCCAACGGTCGCGAGAATCGCCAGCACGACCAGCGGGATCCACATCGATTTGGGCGATTCATGTGGCGTGTGCACGTGATGTCCGGGCGTTGGATGATCCTCGTGCACCTCATGCCCCGGCGTGTGTTCGTGCGAACCGAACCTTTCTTTTCCCCAAAACGTCATCGCGACGAGTCTCGTCATGTAGAACGCCGTGCACGTTGCGGCGATCGTGCCGACGATCCACAGCAACCATCCAATCGGAATGTGATTGGTCGAAGCAGTGCGCCAGAGAATTTCGTCTTTCGACCAGAAGCCGCTAAACGGAATGATTCCGCAGATCGCCAGCCAGCCGGCGAGGAACGTCAGGTACGTGTATGGCATGTACTTCCTGAGATTGCCCATGCGTCGCATGTCCTGTTCGTGATGCATCCCGTGAATCACGCTGCCCGCGCCGAGGAACATCAGCGCCTTGAAGAACGCATGCGTCATCACGTGAAAGATGCCAATCACAAATGCGCCGACACCGCAGGCGAGAAACATGAAACCGAGCTGCGACACGGTTGAGTAAGCCAGCACTTTCTTGATGTCGTTTTGCGTGATGCCGATCGTGGCGGCAAAGATCGCGGTGAACGCGCCGACGATGGCGACGACGAGCATCATCGTCTGCGAATGCTGAAAGATGACGTTCGTACGCGTCAGCATGTAGAGACCCGCGGTCACCATCGTCGCCGCGTGAATCAGCGCAGACACCGGCGTCGGCCCAGCCATCGCATCCGGCAACCAGACGTGCAAGGGAAACTGTGCCGACTTGCCGCAGGCGCCAATCATCAAGCCCAAAGCGATCCACGACATCAATCCCCAGTGACCCAGAATTTCGACCGGGTAGCTTGCCGCCTGGGGGATCACGTTGGTGAATTGCGCTGAACCAAACGTCGCGATGATCGCAAAGACAGCGAGCATGAAACCAAAGTCGCCGATGCGATTAGTGATGAAAGCTTTGCGCGACGCATTCGCCGCTTCAGCGCGATTGAAATAGTAGCCAATCAGCAGGTAGGAACAGAGACCGACGCCTTCCCAACCGACGAACATCACCACGAAGTTCGAGCCCATCACCAGCACGAGCATCGAAAACATGAACAGGCCCATATACGCGAAGAAGCGATAAAAGCCCGTGTCGCCATGCATATAGCCGGTGGCGAAAACGAAGATGCACAAGCCGACGCCGGTTACGATCAGCATGAACACTGCCGAGAGCGGATCGAGTTGATAGCTCCATTCGATATTCAGAACTGAGCTGCGTGGCTCGTCGGACGCGCCGATTAGAATGTTCCGGTTCGCGGACCTTTGTTCCGGCGTCATCGCCGCGAGCTTTTCTGCGGCTTTCTTTTCGAGTGCGATAGACACTCGCTCTCTAGATCCTTGCGTGATCTGAACCGCGCCACCGGGAATCCATGTAAAGACCGCCTGTGTGGTGACATAGGGATTTGGCCAGAGCGCGTCGCCGCCGAAACCGTAGGAGTAGATCGCTGCGACGCTGATCAGAAACGACAGCGCCACTGAGCCTACCGCGATGCCGCTAATCAGCTTTTCGGGAAAGCGAAACCAACGGCCGAAGATGCCGTTGATGGCGGCGCCGATGAGCGGCAGCAATGGAACTAGCCAGATGTATTGATACATCAGTTTCGAGTTTCGAGTTCAGAGTTTCGAGTTCTTTATTCGCCGCAGGTCTTGTTTCAGGCTCTATTGACTAACTCGAAACCCGAAACTCGAAACTCGAAACTTGTCCTTACCACTTTAGTAGATCAATCTCATCCACCCAGATCGTTTCGCGATTGCGATAGAGCGCGATCACAATCCCGAGTCCAATCGCCGCTTCGGCCGCGGCGACGACGATGATGAAAACCGTGAACACCTGTCCGGCGAGCGGATTCGTGCCGCCAGTGTCCTGCAAATAACGCGAGAACGCGATGAAGTTCAGGTTCGCCGCGTTCAGAATCAGCTCAATCGACATGAAGATGACTATGATGTTGCGACGTGTCAGCACGCCGGCCACGCCAATGATGAAAAGGATTGCGGCGATCACCAGAAACTTTGAAAGGTCGGGATGCTTCACGCTCTGTAGCGCGATTGAGACACGTCCGCCTGATGTCTCTTGGAGCAGCAGCGCCAGCAATGGCGATAGATGATTCATCGTTTCCGGCTCAGCCGCGTAGCGGCGAAATATTTATAGACCGCGACGAAAGTAAGAACGCTTTAGCTCCGTCAGGAGCGACATATTTCTGTCGCCCATAAATGGGCTTAGAACAATCATAGACATTGCGGTTCTATAAATATTTCGTGCCTAACGGCACTCAAAACAGTTGCAAGGTACCCCAGCCCAAAAAGTCATTCGTTCGCCACGCCAGGGTTTGTGTCCAAACCAGCCATCTGCTTAACCACTTCAGGATCAACATCATCCGCGGCGATCTCTTGTTTCATGGTGCGCGCCAGCATCACCGAGCCAATGATCGCCACCAGCAAGAGCAGGCTCGCTATTTCAAAAGGCAAAGACGCATACGTGTAGAGACTATTTCCGACGACCTCGGTCTGGTTCCCGAGTCGGCTCACACCGGTCGCGCTCGGTGGCAGTCCTTGCTCCTGCGTTTCTCTTCCAGCCGCCGCTTGTTCCAGTTTGGCTGCGTCACGCTTTTGCAAAGCCTGAGCGCCTCTCGGTATCACGTAAATGACGAGCGCTCCGCCCAGCAATGCGAGGAACAAAAGCGCGGCGGTAACCTGCGGCGTCCGATTGAAGATCGCGTTGCGTCCTTCTTCCTCGGCGCCGACGTTGACCAGCATGATGACGAACAGAAACAAAACCATCACGCCGCCGACGTAAACCAGAATTTGCACGCCGGCGATGAATTCCGCGCCGAGTAGAATGAAGAGCGCCGCGACCGAAACCAGCGACGAGATCAGGAACAGCGCAGAGTGCACCGCGTTGCGGGCCATGACGGTCAATAGCCCCGCCAGAATCGCCGCGAGCGAAAAGATCCAGAAGAAGACTGATTCCCAGCCGGATAAGATCATTGCCGATTGCCGATTGCCGATTGCCGATTTGAAGGTTGCCGTTTCAACGCTATAGAGCGCGAAGCAGATATGCGCGACTGCGCGAATATCCTTGTTAGTTCGTTTGCTTCCTTGAGCAATGGCTCAACTTGCTTTTGTTTCAGAAGTTCACCTTCTATGATCATTTCCATCCAATACGCACTCTCGTCTGCTTCTTCTTCAACCACACCGAGCTTTGCAACGAACTCAGCTTTTGATCGTCCGCGATAAGCCGCTCGAATAGTTGGCGCCCACCGATGTCCCTGACCGTACGAGTTGACCGCCTATCGCTCTACCCTGAACCGTATTTGGCAAAGCAGCAACAAGCTTAAGAATTCGCAATCCAAATTGCTTCGTGCGTTTTTTCAGCTCCTCAGCATTCATCGTTTTGCCGGTGGGAATAAATATTCCATTGACTAGAAGCCAATCGGAAATCGGCAATTGGCAATCGGCAATACGTCACCGTTCGTACTTAACGGTTTCCCTTCCCTGCTCGAGCATCTCGCGATTCCAGACAAATCCCGCGCGCGAATAGGTTGCCAGCTCAAAGTCCTGCGTCAGCTCCAGACAATAAGTCGGGCACGCTTCCTGGCACAGTGCGCAGAACATGCAACGGGCAGTGTCGAAGATAAATTCGTCGAGAACTTTTTTGCGGCGCGGTTTTCCCGCGACGATGATCTCGACGTCCATCGCGATTACGTCGATGCAATCTTCGGGACACGCCAGCGCGCACAGGTTGCACGCGATGCAAAGCGTGTCGTGCGTTTCCGGATCCATGTTCAGCCGCGGCGCGCCGTGAAAACGCGGCGCGACGTCGGGACGCACTTTCGGATACTGCTCCGTGTAGATGCCTTTCCCGGCAACTGAATCCCGGTCGGTGAGCGCTCCGACATTGAACTTCAGCGTCAGGCCGAGTCCTTTTATTAGATCGGCCATAAAGAAGCGTTTCAGCTTCTGCGCGAACGTCGGTTTGGGAACAGGAACTAATGGCATATTAGAATCTTAGGTTTCAAATACTGCTTTTGCAATTCCTCCGTGTTCTCAGTGTCTCTCGTGATCTCTGTGTTGAGTATTCCGTCAATTGATTTCACCACAGAGACACAGAGAACGCACAGAGGACCACAGAGAGCTTCAAAGTCTCGGTCTGACTCAATAGCGTTCTCAGCTCGCTGATTCAGCCGAAGTCGGTGGCGCCACCGCCGGCCGGCCCTTCGGCAAATCCACCAGACGAATCCTGCGCCGTTGCTTCTTCAAATTGAAATCGCGCGAGCGCCAGTTAATCAACGACAACAATGCCGCCGTCAGAAACAGATTCCCGATTCCGAAGGCAATCGCGATCGCTTTGCCGGACACCGTCAGGTTCACTCCGCGCGTCAGCGATTCGATTGTGTGCAATCCGTGCCAGCCATCGAGGCCTTGCAGGGCGGCGATCGCGATCGCGGACGTGACAATGTTGATTAGCGACGCCGGCAAGAGCCACTTCCAACCGATGTCCATCAACTGGTCGTAGCGAAAACGCGGCAGAGTCCAACGCAACCAGAAATAGAGATAAAGCAACAGCCCGGCCTTCGCCAGAAAAACGAAAACGCTGAGCGCAACGTAAAGGTTGTGATAGCCGTGCGCCTCAAGCCGGTAGACGAACGGAAAATACCAGCCGCCGAGATAGAGCGTGGTCGCCACCGCGGTCACCACCACCATCGCTGCGTACTCAGCCATGAAAAAGAGCGACCAACGCATGCCCGAGTATTCAGTGTGAAATCCGGCCACGAGTTCCGATTCGGCTTCGGGCAAATCGAAAGGCGCGCGATTATTCTCAGCGATGCCGCTAATAAGGAAAATCACAAACCCAATCGGCTGATAAACCAGAAACCAGATTGAATCCGACGCTTGCGCGCCAACGATGCCCGAAAGCGACAGCGTGCGCGCAAACATCAGCGCGCCGATGATCGAAAGGCCCATCGAAACTTCGTATGAAACCATCTGCGCGCTCGAGCGCAGCGCGCCCAGCAGCGCATACTTCGAATTCGACGACCAGCCGGCCAGAATCGTAGCGAGCACGCCAACGCTGGAAACCGCCAGCACGAAAAGCACGCCGATGTTGACGTCCGTGATCACGCCCCAGTCCGGCCCAAACGGAACGACCGCCATCACGATGAACGCCGCTACTACGGCAATGTACGGTGCAACGAAAAAGATCCAGCGATCGGCGTTCCCAGGGATGAAATCTTCTTTCACCAGCAGCTTCAATACATCGGCGATTGGCTGCAAGAGTCCCCAAGGCCCGACGCGCATCGGGCCCAGTCGCGCTTGCATGAACGCCGAAATCTTTCTTTCCAGATAAGTCGCGTAAGCAACCCAAAGCGCCGTGATCGTCACGACCGCGCCGACTTGAATGAAAGGCCAGATGACATAGTTCACTGTCTGCTCGCTAAAGAACTTGAGCAGCAAGCTGTCGATAAGGTTGATTGGGGCTAATAAAGCAAATTCAATCATAGAACAACCGCCATATTCCGATGCTCAGTTCCCGGAAGGTTGAGCCAAATATCAACCGCGAAGCGGTTACGCATCAAAGCCCAGGGTTGCCGCGCAGCGGCTACCCTGGGAAACAGACCGGTTCATCTCGGCAACCCTGAAGGGGTTGCGAATAACACAACCCTTACAGGTTGAATCGATATGTTATTCCTCCAGATCCAACGTAGCCGCTGCGCGGCAACGTTGGGCTGTGCGGCACAACCGCTTCGCGGTTGATCGTTCATCTGTCGATTTCTCCTAACACAATATCCAGCGTTCCAATAATCGCCACCACGTCAGCCACGAGGTGGCCGATGCAAAGCTGCTTCAGGGCTTGTAGATTCATGAAGCACGGCGGGCGCACGCGCACGCGCCAGGGTTGTTGCGTGCCGTCGGAAACCAGATAGCAGCCAATCTCGCCTTTCGGTCCTTCGATTGAATGATAGTAATCGCCGACGGGCGGCTTGATCAGCTTCGGCACCTTCGCGTTCACCGGGCCATCGGGTAAATTGTCGATCGCCTGCTGAACGATGCGGCGCGACTGTCGCATTTCTTCCATGCGCACCAAGTAACGATCGTACGTATCGCCGTTCTCGCCCAGCGGCACATCAAAATCCATGTCAGCGTATGCAGCGTACGGCCGCGATTTGCGTATGTCCCACGCCACGCCTGAACCGCGCAGAGACGGGCCGGACAGACCGATCGCGACTGCATCTTCGCCGGTGATCACGCCGATGCCGACCGTGCGGCTCAACCAGATTCGGTTCTCCGACAAAACCGTTTCGTACTCGTCCAGCCGCCCTGAAATGTTACCAATGAAACGGCGCACGTCCGTTTCAAAATCGTCATAAGCATCGTTGGGCATGCCGCCGATGCGCCATGCGTGACAAGTAAGCCGCGCGCCAAACTGGCGCTCGAAGATTTTCAGGATTTCTTCGCGTTCGCGAAACGCCCACAGCAGAATCGTCACCGCGCCGATGTCCAACGCATGCGTGCCCAGCCACAACAGATGTGAAGCGATGCGATTCAGCTCAGTCAGGATCGTGCGAATGTAGTGGGCTCGCCGCGGAACGTCGAGTCCCATCATCTGCTCGACCGTCTCGACCCAGACCAATCCATTCGAAACGGCGGCGATGTAATCGAGCCGATCCCAGTAAGGCGCGATCATCGCGTACGTGCGGTTCTCGGCAATCTTTTCCATGCCGCGATGCAGATACCCAATGTCGCAATCGAGATCGATCACCGTCTCGCCGTCGAGCTTCAGAATCACGCGCAGCACGCCGTGCGTCGAAGGATGCTGCGGCCCCATGTTGAGCGTCATCTCGGGGCTGTCCATCAGCGTCTGCTGAGTTGTGGCGATTTCTACTTGATGCATCTTCTAATCAATTCGTTTAGAGGTGGGACTTGTCCCACCAGCGAGGACAAGTCCTCGCTCTAAACTAGGATGTTGCCGTCTCATTCGGAAGATAACAGCCAGTCACGCTCCACGGCTCAATCACGAGTCCAATCTCCGTCACTTCACCTTTTTCTTTTTTCTCACGCAGTTTCAAAAGTAGTGATTGAGCGGCGCTCGCTTTGTTCCAAACATTTCGCGGCGCCAACGTTTCAGTCAGGACAAAACCCGCGCCCTTCGCCGCGTCGGGTGCGTCGAAAACCTTCGCTTCGTAGTGCGCGGCGATTTCTTTCGGGCTCATAGCGATCTTTGTTACTCAAGATTAACCGCCCGCTACCGCAGGCGGTTCTGAGTGCCTACTGCCTACTTGTCCTTCGGCATCACTTCTTTTCCACTTTTGAAAATCTCGCGCACTTCGCGCTCCTGGGGCACCGAAAGAATCTCCAGTCCATAGGCGCGGCGCTGCTCGAGCTGCTCGCGCTGCACGTCCGTAAACTCCGGCAGATGATTTTCCGTCCATCGATTCTCGACAAACTCGAGCGCGTAGTCTTTGCGCAACGGATGTCCTTCCCAATCCGGCGGCAGCAGAATCCTCCGCAAGTCAGGATGATTCCGAAACACCACGCCAAACAGATCGTAAACCTCGCGTTCGGGCCAATCAGCCGAAGGCCAGACGCTGGTTACGCTATCGACGCCCTCACCGTTGACGGCCACCTTCAAACGCACGCGCTCGTTTGCCGGAATCGAATAGAGATTGTAAACAACTTCGAACGGCGCCTCTTTGTGATCGGGATAGTGCGCACAGGTCAAGTCTGACAGGTAATTGAATGGCGTCTCGGCGTCATTCTTCAGCGCGTTGCAGATTTCAACGATACGTGAACGATCGATTCGGATCGCAAGCTGGCCGAGGAATTCGGTCGCCTCGATCACCGCGCCGTCGAATCTTGCGCGCAGCTTCTTTACCAGAGGATGCGCGGACGCATCAGAGGGCTTGGGGCCTTCTTCTTTCTTTTTTACGGGAGCTTTCGGCGCGCCAGGCGCAGCGGCGCCGGCCTTCTGCGCAGCTTCCTTTGCGGCCGCGACGCGCGCTTTCGCCTCTTCTACAATTGCGTCTTTCTCGGAATCGGCTGATGGTAAGGAAGAAGAATTCGCGTCGCGCGTTTCGTCAGGCGCGTTAGCTTGGTTCGATGCGGCGTCTTGTGGTGTGGGAACTTCCTCGGCCATACACGCTCAACTAATACACCCTGACGAAAACGCTCTGGCTTGCGGGCCACGGGCGCGCGCACGTCACGCTCACGTGTTAACGCAAAAGTTACAAAAGGATTCGGACAACCGACTTGTAGCACGCGGTTTAAGTCGTTGTCAATCACCACCTGTTGTCAGTTTTGACGAGTTCCGCGCGCTTGACCTGCGACTCTTGCGGCCCGTATCATGAACTGTTTGATCGAGACGGCTAAATGACAACTGTATGAGGCGAGGAAGAAATGAAACCCGGAATTCATCCTGAATATAACGAAATAACAGTGACGTGCGCGTGCGGCGAAAAGTTCAAGACGCGTTCGACTCGCAAAGGCGAGCTTCACGTCGAGATTTGCTCAGCCTGCCATCCTTTTTTTACCGGCAAGCAGAAGCTGATCGATACTGCCGGTCGCGTGGATCGATTCAATCGGCGCTATGGCAAGAAGCAAGCTCCGGAAGCGGCGCCCGCGGCGTAAGACTTTCGAAGAATCCGACACGATGCAGAAACATTAGCCATTCGCGAAAACAAAGATGCCGGCGTTCGACGCTGGCCGCTATTCTTGTATGAGAGCGTATGCGGCCGGTTGCAAATCGCCGGCATAGTTGTATGTAGAGGGCATTGTCAGTACCACCTGCGGTAGCGGGTGGGTGACTGATCGAAGGACGAAAATAACGTGAGCACAAACGAAAGAGATCTGATAGTCGGCGGACAGGCCGTGATCGAAGGCGTGATGATGCGCACGCCCAACGCTTACGCGATCGCGGTGCGCAAAGCCGACGGCACGATCGTTAACACGGCGGCCGTGCTGCCCAAGTGGAGTGACAAGGCGCCGATCTTGAAACTGCCCGTGCTGCGCGGCGGCGCGGTGCTGCTTCAGTCGATGGGTCTGGGTATCAAAGCGCTGAACTATTCTGCGAACGAAGCGTTTGCGGAAGCTGAAGATGCGAAAGCTGCGGAGATGGCAGTAGCGCTGACGCCCGCGGTGATCGAAGGCGAAGGCGACTTCGCAGGCTTGACCGGTGCGATGCCGGGTTTGTTTCCCGTGCCGACAAAGAAGCGTTCGAAGGATGAATTGAAGAAAGGCGCTACCGCGGCGGCGGCAAGTTCAATCGTTTTCGCTTTGATTTTCCAGGTGCTGCTTTTCATCGCCGCGCCGCTGCTTTTGACCAATGCTCTGTTCATCGCGGCTGGATGGGCGACGCCGGCGGTCAGTTCAGACAGTAGCCAGCCGGTGAACGCCGCAGGCGGGACGCCTGCGGCCCGCCGACAGGATGTCGGCGCTCCAACGGATCAGCCATGGTATTCGCGCACCTGGAACTCAGTGCGCCGCTATCTGCATCCGGTGCGACCGACTGTGGGCTTCAATTTGATCGATGGGCTGATTCGCATGACGTTTTTCCTGATCATGATCGTCAGTTTTTCTCTGCTGAAAGATATTCGTCGCGTGTTCGAATATCACGGCGCGGAACACAAGACCGTGTTCACCTGGGAAAAAGGATTGGAACTGACGGTCAACAACGCGCGTCCGCAACCGCGACAGCATCCGCGCTGCGGCACAAGTTTTCTGATGGTCGTGATGTTGGTTTCGATCCTGCTGTTCTCGGTGATCAGGTTTGATTCGCTGCTCTTTAATTTTCTTGTGCGCATTGCCTTGATTCCGGTCGTCGCGGGACTGTCTTACGAGATCATTCGGCTGTCGGCAAAGAAAGAAAGCGGCGCGTTCTTCAAAACGATCACGCGGCCCGGTGTCTGGTTGCAAAACATCACCACGAAAGAGCCGGACGATTCACAACTTGAGGTCGCGATCGAAGCGTTGAAAGAAAGTTTGAAGCTTGAGCCGAAGCCGGCGGAAGCTGAAGCTGCGCTATTATCGTAATGCTCGACAAACTCGCACAAATCGAAACACGCTACGAAGAGTTGACGAACGAACTCTCTTCGCCAGAGCTGCTCGCGAATCCGTCGGCTTACGGAAAAGCCGCAAAGCAGCTTCGCAGCCTGGGCGAGATTGTGGAAAAGTATCGCCAACTGAAATCGATAAGCGAGGAGCTGTCAGGCGCGCGCGAGTTGCAGGAACATGCCGGCGATGAAGAAATGCGCGAACTGGCGCGTGTCGAAATCGAAGCCTTGCAGGCGCGTTTGTCGCAAACTGAAAGCGATCTGAAGTTGCTGCTAATACCCAGCGATCCGAACGACGAAAAGAACGTCATCCTGGAAATTCGCGCGGGCACCGGCGGCGACGAAGCATCTCTGTTCGCGGCTGACATTCTGCGCATGTACTCGCGTTATGCCGAGCGCCAGCGTTGGCGTTTGGAAGTGCTCGACGCGTCTGAATCCGGGATCGGCGGACTCAAAGAAGCCATTGCTTTGATCGAGGGCGACAAGGTCTATTCAAAGCTCAAGCATGAATCCGGCGTGCATCGCGTGCAGCGCGTCCCCAAAACTGAAGCCAGCGGACGCATTCACACTTCGGCAATTACGGTCGCGATCTTGCCCGAAGCCGAAGAAGTTGACGTGAAGATCGATCCAAAGGACCTGCGCATCGACACGTTCTGCTCTTCGGGTCCGGGCGGCCAGTCAGTGAACACAACTTACTCAGCCGTACGCATCACCCATCTTCCAACTAAGGTCGTAGTTTCGATGCAGGACGAAAAGTCCCAGATCAAGAATCGCGAAAAAGGAATGCGAGTGCTGCGCGCGCGTTTGCAGGAACTTGAGGAGCGGAAGCAGCACGAAGCCGAGGCGAGTGAGCGCCGCTCGATGGTTGGCAGCGGCGATCGATCAGAGAAAATTCGCACTTACAACTTCAAAGAAAACCGCGTCACGGATCATCGCATCGGGCTGACGATTCACCAATTGAATCTGGTGATGGACGGCGCGCTCGATGCGATCATCGAAGGGCTCACCACACACTATCAGGCCGAGAAGTTGAGAGAAGAAATCGTCACTGTGTAATCTCTTAACGGCCCTTTTGTCCTGCCTCCTGCCCCTGCCTCCTGCTTACTCTTCGCTGCCCTTCCCTTTTTGCCTTTTTCCTTAGACTTTTCGCATTTCTTCCGCAGCGCACAGATTGTTTCCGATCCGGTTCGCTCGGCGCCGTGGGCCTCACTCGCGCCTCAACTCTCTCGCCACAAACTCGCCCAGGCGAACGAGGCGCTGGCCGCTGTATCCGAGGGTCGGGAGCTGAAAGCGCTGATCGATCCGAGAAACGCTAGTTAAAACCTCCAGACGATTCATTACCAAGAGTTCGCCGGAGCCCGATTCATCGGGCTTGCCCGCAGGGTTGTTAGACCAGCGCTTTTAGCGCTGGTTAACGGCGGCGTGATTTTCAACTAGCGCGCTTTAGCGTGCTTACCCGAACAGGCTTCAGCCGTCATCGTCGTCATCATTGTTGATTCGCTCAAGGCGATCCACGATCGTTCCTTTGCGATGATGTTCCTTCTGATTGCGAATGTAGTCTACGACCCATTCGAGATCCTTCGTTCCGAAACTCACCACACCGTAACCAGTTTGCCAGTCGAGCAGCTTGCGATTGACTAGTTCGTGGTTGACGTAATGAGAGCTTGAGCCTTTAAGTTTTCCTATCCAGTCGGCGATGACCAAGGTCGGTGGGATGCTCACGCCCATGTGAACGTGCGTTTCGGTGCCGTTGATTGCGTGGACGATCACGCCTTTCGCTTGCAGTGCGTAATGTGTGAGGTATTTGTGCAGCCGTGGTTCTATTGTCTCAGTGATGATGGGCAAACTCTCTTTCACATGCCAGGTGATATGCAGGTTGATTTCGGAATAGGCGCGATTGGACATGGCTAAAGCCTTTCGGGAGAAGCCCGCTGAAGCGGGCTGAGATTATTCTTTGGCGTCGTGAACCAGCCGTAAAACGGCTGGTCTAGTAGCCCTGTGGGAAAGCCGCGTGAACGCGGCTGGCCAAACCCGACCTCGGCAGTTCTTTTAACTCTCTTAGTGACAATCCAATCATTTCTCCGGCTCAGGTTTCCATTCCGGAATTCGGCCCGGCGTCCAGGGCGCGCCGGCGGCTTCCATCTGCTTCTCCAACTTTGAGAGATCGACTTCGATTAGCTGGCGCAATTGCGTCAGCGTCGTTTCGAAGTCCTGTGCCGCCGCACCGTATTGATTCATTTGCGTCTGCGTTGGACGAGCCGTGGACATTCGCTGCGAGCCGACTATTTCGCCGACGCGTTCGTTGATCGATGGCGGCAAATTCATGTTGCGTTGACGAAGCGCCGTGTCGCTACGCAAAGCTCGCAGCACTTCGTTCGTGCGTTTGTCCAGGGCGGAAGCATCAGCCAGCAGAGACTCTCCAGCCGATGGCGTTTCCAGGAGCGCGCGTCTGATCGCGGCGAGGCGCGGCCTGAGCGCGTTGGCTGCTTCGAGCGCACCGCTCACCGCGCGTTGCAGGCGCGCAACCTTCTGCTGAAACTCAACCAGCACCGCGCGATCCGAAGCGGACATGTTTTCCTGGCCTTCGACGTTGACCTGGAACTCCTGCGGTTGGGCCAGCGGCGTGATTACGCCGTCCGTCCGCTTGGCGACCGAGACTTTGTACGTGCCGGGCATCACGAGAGGCCCGGCGGGTCCCTCGTTGAATGGATCTTCGGTTTCCGGATTCGGCGGCGGCGGCAAAGACGCGGGCGGATAACGCAGGTCCCACGAAACGCGCGAGATGCCCGCGGTGATCGGCCCAGTGATACGACGCACGACGTGGCCGGTCCCGTCGGTCACGGTGAAGATGATCGACGGCGCTTCCTCTTCTTCTTCGGCGGTAAGATCGGAGCGGCTCGGAATTGAAACCGCCGCGCTCTTCTTCTCAGCTTCCTGGCGCTTTTCCTTCTTCGTCTTCAGCGCGTCCTTCAAATAATAAGTGAACGTCGCGCCGAACGGCGGATTCTCAGCCGTGTAGTAAGACTCGCCCTGAAAGCTCTTGCCGCGCCCGCCGATGGGCTGCGCCTGGATGTACATCAAAGCGTCCTTGACGGGAAACAGAACCGCGTCCTGTTTGAGCGTTTCCGGTTTCAGCGAGCGCAGCGCCGTGTAGTTATCCAGAATGTAAAACCCCCGCCCGAAAGTTCCGACAACAAGATCGTTTTCGCGCCTTTGGATCGACAGGTCACGCACTTGAATCGTCGGCAGTCCTCCCTTTAGTTGCACCCACTTTTGACCGCCGTCGATGGTGAAGAAGAGACCGAATTCGGTGCCGACGAAAAGCAAATTCGGATTGACGTGATCCTCGGCAATCGCCCAGACGGGATGATTCGCGGGCAGATTGCTCTTGATCGAAGTCCACGTTCGG
This sequence comes from Pyrinomonadaceae bacterium, assembly GCA_035545035.1. GTDB lineage: Bacteria > Acidobacteriota > Blastocatellia > Pyrinomonadales > Pyrinomonadaceae > UBA11740. The sequence goes on along the minus strand of DASZZL010000010.1, from coordinate 71,749 downwards.
CCCGCATCGGTGCTCTTGAAAAGGTAAGGTTTGAAGTCGGCGTTCTGATGATTCTCGATCGCCGCATAGACGGTGTTTGCGTCCGTGTTCGACGCAACGATGCGGCTCACGTAAGCCAAGTCAGGAACGTCGGAAAGCTTTTCACCTTTGCGCCAGCTCTTCCCGCCATCTTCGGTCACTTGAATCAGGCCGTCATCGGTGCCGACGTAGATTAGCCCTTCTTTCTTTGGCGATTCGGCGAGCGCGGAGGCGTTGCCGAAGAAAGCCGTCGAGGCATTTTTCGCCACGGCATCGATGCTCTGGATCTTTCCCATCACCTGGAGCTTGTCGCGATCCAAACCGCGCGAAAGCTGCCCGCTGATCATTTGCCAGCTATCGCCGCGGTCGTCGCTGCGAAACAATTTGTCGGCGGCAAAGTAAAGCCGCGTGTGCGAGTGCGGACTGATGATGAAAGGAGAATCCCAGTTCCACCGCAAAGGATCTTCGCCGCGGCCAACCTGCGGCGTAATGCCCATGCGCTCGCCCGTGCGCTTGTCGTCGCGAACCAGGTTGCCGTTCTGTAGCTCCGCATAGATCGTGTTCGGATCTTCCGGATCAACCTGCGTGCGAAAGCCATCTCCGCCCTGAGTGACAAACCAATCGCTGTTGACTATGCCGGACGCATTGCGCGTGCGTGACGGGCCGCCGAAGGCGAAATTGTCCTGCGCGCCGCCAAAGACGTTGTAGAACGGTGCCGCGTTATCCGTGGTCACATCGTAGAGCTGCGTCACCGGCAGGTTGCGTTTGAAATCCCAGTTGGCGCCGCGGTCATAACTTTCATAGACGCCGCCGTCACAGCCGACCAGATAATGATCGGTGTTGTTCGGATCGATCCAGATGTCGTGGTTGTCAACGTGCTTGGATTTCTCGCCGAGACGGCGCATCGTCCGCCCGCCATCGTCCGAGACCATTAGAAAGACGTTCATCACATAAATGCGATCGACGTCCTTCGGATCAGCAACGATGCGCGCATAGTACATCGCGCCGGTGTCAAACTCGTTTCGTTTTTCCCAACTGCCGCCGCGATCGTTCGAACGAAAAATTCCGCCCTTGCGATCTGCCGCTTCGACCGTCGCGTAAACCACATTCGGATCAACTGGAGAAATCGCGAGCCCGATTCTTCCCATCTCAGTAGTCGGCAATCCCGCGCGCACTTTGTTCCAGGTCGCGCCCGCGTCGGTCGATTTGTAGAGCGCACTCTCGGGCCCGCCGTCGATCAGCGTCCACATGTGACGACGCCGCTGATACGAGGCAGCGTAAAGCGTGTCCGGATCGCGCGGATCGATCGCGACATCCGTGACGCCGGTATTCTCGCTAATCTTTAGAATCTGTTTCCAGGTTTTGCCGCCGTCCGTCGTTTTGTAGAGGCCGCGATCTCCGCCCGGTCCCCACAGCGGCCCCTGCGCCGCGACGTAAACGATGTTCGAATCCTTCGGATCGATCGCGATGCGCCCGATGTGCTCTGACGCTTTGAGGCCCACGTTCTTCCAGCTCTTGCCGCCATCGTCCGAACGATAGACGCCGTTTCCGTACGAGACGCTGCGCTGACTGTTGTTCTCGCCCGTGCCGACCCAAACGGTCAGAGGATTTTTCGGATCGAGCACCACGCAACCGATGGAATACGAGCCTTCGCGATCGAACACCGGTGTCCACGTGATGCCCGCATTGAGAGTCTTCCACACTCCGCCCGAAGCGGCCGAAACAAAATAGTGAGAGGGGTTGTTTGGATCGACGGCGATGCCGCTGATTCGTCCCGAGGTAAACGCCGGGCCAATTGATCGCAGTCGCAGTCCATTGAAAGTCGGCGTCGCCAGCGGATCGCGTGGCTTGCTGTCGTCTTCCGGCTTTTCTTCGTCCGGTTTTTTCGCCTCGGCTGGCTTCGCCGGTTCCGGCGACGGCTGTTGCGCAGCGGCACTTCCCGTTTGCGGCTTTTGAGACTTCGCTTTTTCAGCTTGGGCGAAACCGGAAATCGTAGCCGCGGTTAAGAGTGCGGCCAGAAAGAGCGAGACGAAGAACACGTTTGATTTAAGATTCATTTCGGCACACTCACGCATAAATATAAACTCCTATCAGTCTTATTGACGCCGCTACGCCGTCGTGCGATGGGGCGTCAGCGATCTCTCGATTGAGCAACAGTGGGAGGTTAACATTCGCACTTGAGCGCGAAGCTACTGCGCCCTTGCTCACGCGCGGGCTTCTGACACGCGCTCCTGCGCACTTGCTGACGCGCGCTATTGCCCCGCAGCAATCACATTCCCGATGTTCTTTTCGCGCAGCATCCGGTTGAAGTTTCCGAGATCGGTACCGACCACATCATCGAGTCGCTTTCGGAGCGACGACAACTGCGCCTTGAACATCGCGTGCACTTCCTGTTGTTGTGTGTTCGGCGGATAGTCACCGTTGCTGACGCCGCCCGCCAGATAATTGATCTTGCTGATCAGCTTCGGCGGAAAGCGCACGGTGTCCTGTCCCTGGCCGGTGAATTTTCGCTGAATCAGACTCTCTTCGATGTCGGTCAATTTCTTGTCGAGATCATCCGCCGCCGCTCTGACATCCGCATTTCCGCGCAACAGGGCCTTGAGACTCTCGAGCTGTCCACGAATCGATTCGATCTGGTTGACCATGTCCGCCGCCGATTCCAGATCCTTGCGCAAGTCGAACAGCATCGCGGTCTGTTTCTGAACGTCGTCCTCGCTGCCACCAGAGTTCGGATCCTTGCGCACTACCAGCGGCTGACTGAACTCCTGACCATCGACCGACAACTTCACCGTGTAGGTTCCGGGTGGAACCAGCACAGTCATACGTCCGCTTTCCGGTAGCGGCCGCCATCCTTCCGCATTGAGTCGAACCTCAGGTGCATACAAGGGGCTGGTGCGTAGCCTAACTTCTTTCGATTGTTCAGTGCGCAGATTCCACCACACACGATTGATTCCCGCGCTGCGCGAGCCGCGAATCGTCTGCACGGTCTTGCCTTCGGCATCGACAATCTTGATCGACGGATCAGCCTTCGGCGCTGCTTTCAAGTAGTAATTGATCGAAGCGCCGTAGGGCGGATTCTGCCCAGCAGTTGGATCATCAGATGATGAGTAAGGCACGGTGATCCCGCGAAATCGATAAGCCGGATGGACAGTGAACAGATGCGCGGAAGAGGTGAGCACGTCAGCCGTCATCTGCTGAATCGGCGTGATGTCATCGAGAATCCAGAAGCCGCGCCCGTACGTCGAGATTACGAGATCGTTGAAGTGCTCCTGGATCGTGATCCAATAAACCGGGGCGTGCGGCAGATTATTTTGCAGTGGCTGCCAGTTCGCGCCGTCGTCGTAAGAAACGAAGAGCCCGCCTTCGGTCCCAACATAGAGCAAACCTTGTCGGACAGGATCTTCACGCACGCAGTGCGCGTAGCTGAGCATTGTGTGCGGAATGCCGTTGGTTATCGCTTTCCAAGTCTGACCATAGTCAGTCGTCTTGTAGATAAACGGATCGCGATTGTTCACCTGATGGCCATCGACCGTGAGGTAGGCCGTGCCTGCGTTGTAGCGTGACGGTTCGATGTTGCTGACCGTGCCCCACGAAAGCATGTTCGGAATGTTCTTCGTGACGTTCGTCCAGTTCTTGCCGCCGTCGCGTGTGATTTGCACTAGTCCGTCATTTGTTCCGGCCCAGATCGTGCCCGCTTCTTTCGGCGACTCGGCGATCGCAAAGACCACTCCCGCGTACTCAACGCCGATGTTGTCGCCGGTCAAACCGCCGGAGAATCCCTGCTTGCTCTTGTCATTCAAAGTTAAGTCGGGACTGATCACTTGCCAACTATTCCCGCCGTCAGTCGTCTGATGAACGAACTGACTGCCGACGTAAACCTTGTGGTGATCATGCGGCGAGATCGTCAGCGGCATCGTCCAGACAAAACGATACTTCAGATCTGCGGCGGTCGATCCGTTGACTTGATCTGGCCACACTTCGACACTGCGCGCCTGGCCGGTTTTCAGATTGAAGACCTCGACAATGCCGCCGACGCTGCCCGATCCAGAAGCGCTGGACCAGATGATGTTGTTATCCGTCGGGTCAGGTGTGGCCCAACCGCTCTCGCCGCCGGCGACTCCAATCCACGCGCTGCGCGGAATTCCGCCGCCGAATCCTCCGCCTCCTCCGCCGCCGCCACCGGTGCGGCTCGGTCCGCGATAAGACGGCCCGTCCTGACGATTTCCGTAAACGTAGTAAGGAATTTGATTGTCGGTGGTGACGTGATAAATCTGCCCGTTGGGAAGTTGGATTCTTTGCCACGTGCGGCCACGATTCACTGAGAGACTGACACCGCTGTCGTTCGCCACGGCCATGCGATTCGGATCGGTCGGATCAATCCAGATGTCGTGATTGTCGCCGCCGGGACTGCCGGCAAAACCACCGCCGCCGCCGCCGCCGCGCGTGGTTTCTCCACCGTCGAGTGAGACAGCGTAACCCGCCGTCAGGAAGTAAGTCTCGTTCTCGTTGTCCGGAGAGACCGCGACGCGAAAATAATAATGGGGGCGCCCGCCGAGACCGCGATCGTAACTAGCGAGACGCCAGTTCTCGCCGCCGTCTTCCGAGCGCCAGAGCTTGCCGCGATCGGTTTCCTGTCCTTTGTAGGGCACGCCATCGCCGGTTTCGATCAGCGCGTAGACGCGATTCGAATTTGTGCGCGCGATCGCTAAACCGAATTTGCCGGTAGTGAGCGTAGGCAAGCCATGACCGGTTAACTTCTTCCAGGTCGCACCTTCGTCGCGCGACATGAAGAGGCCGCTGCCTGGACCGCCGCTTTCCCTGCCCCAGGTGTGAATTTCCAGCGGCCACATGCCCGCAAAAAGAATGCGCGGATTGTTTGGGTCCATTGCGATGTCTGAGCAGCCACAGTTTTCGTCGGTGAAGAGCACGCGGTCCCAGGTCTTGCCGCCGTCGGTCGTGCGAAACACGCCGCGCTCCGGCTGTGGTCCGTACGCATGCCCGAGTGCGCACGCCAGAACGATGTCAGGATTTTTCGGATCAATCGCGATGTGACCGATGCGTCCGGTCTTCTCGAGGCCCATCAGTTTCCACGTCTTGCCGGCATCGGTGGATTTGTAAATTCCGGCGCCGACTGAAATATGACTGCGAATCCACGCTTCACCAGTGCCGGCCCAGATGACGTTCGGATCGGACGCCGCGATCGCCAGCGATCCGACCGACGACACGGGCTGGCCGTCGAAGATCGCTTCCCAGTGAATGCCGCCGTCAGTTGTTTTGAAGATGCCACCCGACGCCGAACCGGCGTAATAAATGTAAGGCTGACCCGGCACGCCGACGATTGACGTGGTGCGATTGCCGACCGGCCCGATGTAGCGATAACGCAGCGCATCGGTGTTCGGTTGCTGCGCGCGCACCAGCGCGAAAGAACCGCCAAACGAAAGAACTACGGACACCAGTAGTAATGCGATGCGGATTCTTTTCAACATTTTGGACCTCCTGCGAAGACTAAACGGTCAGATTTCCGAGCGAACGTTGCTTTCGCTCTTGTTTCAGGCTTGAATTTCTTTTAGCGCAGATGCTTCTATCTAGAAAAGCTCCGAAAGTCAATAGTATTGTCCAGCCCGTTGCAGCGTTTTTGCGACGGAGCTAATCTAACTCGATGAGCAAGCCACAAGGAGTTAGAGAGAAATGCCGGAGCAAGTGAAGAAAGCATTGATTGTCGTCGACGTGCAGAACGATTTCTGTCCGGGCGGTTCGTTGGCTGTTGCGAACGGCGACGAAGTCGTGGTGCCGCTGAACAAACTGATGAAGGAGTTTCTCGATCGCGGCGAGCCGGTTTTCAAAACTCGGGATTGGCACCCGGCAGAAACAAAACACTTCGCCGCGTACGGGGGCACGTGGCCAGTCCACTGCGTGCAGGGCACTCGCGGTGCAGAGTTTCATCCTGATCTGCTCGATGACCCGCGCATCACAATCATTTCCAAAGGAACCGATGAAACCGCTGATGGCTACTCGGGATTCGACGGCACGAACCTCGCGCAGTTGCTGCGCGAAAGAGGCGTCGAAGAAGTTTTGGTTGGTGGGCTCGCGACGGATTATTGCGTGAAGCACACGGTGCTCGATGCGCGGCGCGCAGGTTTCGAGGTGAAAGCTTTGGCCGACGCTATGCGGCCCGTGAACCTCAATCCGAACGACGGCGAGCAGGCGATTGAAGAAATGCGGGACGCCGGCGCTGAGATTGTCGGCAATGCGAAGAAGGCGGCAGGCACCGGAGAGTAACAAGAGCGACTCGCCCCCTACTGCTTACTGCCTACTGCTTACTCCTTACTGACTACCGGCACCTGTGTTTGCAATCATTCTTGGCTTCTTTGGCCCTTCGCTCGCAAATACGTCGCTCAGTCTTAAAAGGTATCAGCCTACAGGCATCCTTCCTCACCTTATAGACGTCGGCGCAGTGGTCCGTGCATCGGTTGCCACCGCCTGATGCCGGGCTCACCACAGAAGCCGCTCCCAGACAAACCAACAACATCAGACCCAACCGTAGAACAACGCTGATTCGCTTCATCACCTTGCTCCTTTCAAGTTAGCTGAATTCCGCCCGCACAAATTCTGCGGTGTAAATGACTAGCTGCCGCGGTTGTTTTGGGAAGAGTTCCTAGGGGGACAGCCTCAGGATACTACCGACTAGGATACAATCAAAGCCGAGAGGACCTTGCGTTTGATCTGCTGCGTCATCGAGCCGGTGACGTGATATGATTTTCGCGCAATGGGTACGCTGAATTTTGACCGGTATCACGCCGCGATGGGCGACGCGTCTTACAAAGACGTGACGCGCGTTCATGGTAAACCGTTGAGCGAAGCAGTTGCCACGTTTTATGTGACGCAACGAAAGCTGCCTTTCGCGCCGGTGCTGGGTCACGAGCGACTGATACGTCTGCTGGTTGACAGTCAAATCGATCGGCCCCGCCTTCGTTTTCTTGAACAGGATCGCGGCGGACTGCAACGCTTCGCGAAAGCCATCGAAGACATTCAGTTTGCCGGAAGCATACGCACCGTCCGGCCCGGCACGATTATGTTTCCGCAGCAGCCGATCGCGGACATCGCCGGCAAGTTCGGCCTCACGCAGGCGCAGGAAATAAAGTTTGAGCATGCTTTTGATTTGCCGATGACGACGGCGAGCGTGGCGATGCAGTTTCGCATGGCCGCGGGCAGTCGTTGGCTTTCTGATTTTTCGCTGCGCCGCAACGGCGACATCGAACGCGCGGTGGATATTGCGACCTACGCTTTCATCGGCGGCTTTAACGACACGTCGAACATGGAAGCCGCGCACCGTCTGGACATTCCCGCCGTCGGCACCGAAGCGCACTACTGGCAGCAGGCATATCTGGGATATTTGTACGAGCCGGAGATCGAGCCGCGCACCGGACAGCCGAAGCATTTCGAGCAAGTCGCTTTCGAACGATGGCTGGATGCAAACCCGCACGGCACGACGCTCTTGCTCGACACGATTGATGTTTACATGGGCGCGGTGCATGCGGCGATGGCCGCGACTTCGACCGACGCCCGCCGCAAAGCATTCAAAGGATTCCGCGTTGACTCGGGTGATCTCGCGGAGCTTGGCAAATGGTGCCTGCGCTTTTTCGAAGCGAACGGATTGCGCGGGCTAAGGCCAAATCTAACCGGCGATCTTGATGTCGAAAAGGTCAAACGCATTGTCGAAGAGTTTCCCGAAGCCGCGGGCTTTGGCATCGGGACGAAACTCTCCAGCGAAGTGCGCAACGTCGCGGGCGTGATCTTCAAAGCCTGCATGATTGATGGTCGCCCGACATTGAAAGCGTCTAACTCGCTCGACAAGACAACGCTGCCGGGCAGCATGCAAGTCTTTCGCGGCGTTGATGGCGCCGGGAACTACGTTGGTGACGTAACCGGCCTGGACGATGAACAGATCGAAATTCCCGGTGCGTCGCGCGTCGAACCTCTGCTGCAACCATTCTGGGAAAACGGACAGCACTCGCCGATTCCTTCGATCGAAAAGCAGAAAACCTTCGTTGCGGATCAGATGCAGCGCTTCCACGACCTTCACAACTATCCGTGCATCCTGAGCGATCGTTTGACGAAGCTGCGCGACGATCTCACCGAGCAGATGCGCGCGGACAATTCGGGTTGGGAGCGAGTGTTGAAGTTGCCGGAAGAGAAGCCGGAAGAACACTCAGCTTCTCTCCAAAACCACCGAAGAGGTTAAAGTCGTTCCTATGAAACTGCTAATCATCGCGTCGCTAATTCTCTGTCTGCCCGTCCTGGCGTTTGGGCAGAAATCGCGCAAGGCTTTCGCTTACGATTACACGATTGACGATCTGCCGAACGGCCTCCGGCTGATCACCGTGCCGACGGACTATCCGAATCTGGTCGCGCTACAGATCGTTGTGCAGACCGGCTCGCGCAACGAACCGGAAAAAGGCAAGAGCGGTTACGCGCACCTGTTCGAGCATCTGATGTTTCGCGGCAGCGAGCATTACGACGCGCACCAACGCGACGAGATTCTGAAGAAAGCCGGCGCGAACGACAACGCTTACACGACTGACGATCGCACCGTCTATCACGAAGTATTTTCCAAAGACGATCTCGACAAGATTCTCGAACTGGAAGCGGATCGGTTTCAGCGGCTGAAGTACCCGCAGGACGGTTATAAGACTGAGACGAAGGCCGTGCTCGGCGAGTTCAACAAGAACAGCGCGGCGCCGGAAGAAAAGCTCTTCGAAGTGCTGCGCGCGACCGCATATCAGCGCCACACTTATTCGCACACCACGATGGGCTTCATCGAAGACATCGAGGACATGCCGAATCAATACGATTACAGTTTGCAGTTCTACAGTCGTTACTACCGGCCTGAGTACGCGACTATGGTTTTGGTCGGCGACGTGAAGCGCGAAGACGCCCTCGCCATGGTGAAGAAATACTTCGGAGCGTGGAAGCGCGGCAGCTACGTTCCTGAAATTCCCAGTGAGGGCGATCAGAAAGAACCGCGCGAGAAGCACGTCGACTGGCCCTCGGAAACGCTGCCCTTGATGTATGTCGCGTTTCGCGGGCCGGCCTATTCCGACGTGAAGAAGGACAAAGCGTCGCTCGATCTACTGGCGCCGATCGCCTTTGGTGAGAATTCGGACCTTTACCAGAAGCTGGTGCTCAAAGAACAAAAGGTCGACCAGCTTTCCTATAACTTCGACGATCGCGCCGACCCTGAATTGTTCTTCGTCAGTGCGCGAGTAAAAGACGCGAAGAACATGGATTACGTGCGCCAGCACATTCTGGACACTTACCAGCATTACGCGAAGGAACCAGTGCCGCAGGCCAAACTTGATTCCACGCGTTCGCGTCTGCGATATGGGTTCGCCCTGGGCATGAACAGCTCGGAGGCGATCGCGGATTCGCTGGCCGGCTACATCGGCCTGCGCCGTACACCGCTGACGATCGACAAGCTGTTCGCGCTGTACGACACCATCACGCCTCAGGACATTCGCGGAAGCGCCGCGCAATACTTTGTCGATAGTCATCGCACCATCGTCACCCTCAGCACTAAGGAGGTGGCGAAATAATGATGAGAAAATTAATCTCACAAATTGTTTTTCTGCGTCGTATGGGATTTGGAAAAGGACGTGCGATGAGCGCCGAAGGCGCGGAAGATGGTAGCCCCGGGCGTAAGCCCGGGGTTATGAGTTCTTTCATTAATTCTTTAGCCCGCGAAAGCGGGCGACAGAACCGCTCGGAAAACAGACTTCCTGGCCGCCATCAGGCAAGACGAATTTCTGTCGCCCCTGCGGGGCTCATTAATCATAATGTCGTCCCTACCCCGGGCTTACGCCCGGGGCTACCTTCTGCCGCCCGCCTTCGCGGGCTCATTGAAGCATTCCTCCCCCCGCATCACACTTGCCTACGATTTGAAACCTTAGCGCTCTCGATCGCTCTGGTTGCGATCGCATGTTCGACACTGGGCTTGAACGTCATGGCCAAGAAGAACAGAGGATTGAATTCTCCTGATACCAACACCGTCCTGCTTCCTAACCGCTCGCCGCTCGTTTCTTTTCGTATTTTGTTCATGACCGGATCGGCCGCTGATTCGCAAGGCAATGAAGGCCTGGCGTCTTTGACCGCGGCGATGTTGGCCGAAGGCGGCTCGCGCACAAAAACCTACGCAGAGATCACCGACGCGATGTACCCGATGTCCACTTCATTCTCCTGGCAGGTCGACAAAGAGATGACTGTGTTCTCCGGCACGACGCACGTCGACAATCTCGACAAATACTATTCAATGATTCGCGAGATGCTGCTCGATCCCGGATTTCGCGAAGACGATTTCACGCGGCTCAAAGAGGATGCGATCAATTATCTGAAGACTTCGCTGCGCGGTGGCAACGATGAAGAACTCGGCAAAGAAGTGCTCTACACGATGATTTATCCGAGCGCGCATCCCTACGGCCATCAGAATCGCGGCGCGTTGGGCGCGTTGGAGAAGATGACGCTCAAGGACGTGCGCGATTTCTACACGGCCAACTATACGCGGGTGAATCTGGTGATTGGGTTGGCGGGCGGTTACCCAGAGAACTTCCCGAAGCAGGTTGACTCGGATTTCGCGAAGCTGCCGACTGGCGCAATCGACCAACTAAAGGCGAAAGCAGCACAGCCGAAACTGGAGCCAGGCACAAAGATCGAAATCGTTCAGCGCGAGACACGCTCGACAGGAATCTCGCTCGGCTTTCCGATCGGCGTTAAGCGCGCCGACAAAGACTGGCCGGCACTGGCCGTTGTTGCTTCCTATTTCGGACAGCATCGTTCCAGCAACAGCTATCTCTATCAGCGGCTGCGCGAAGCGCGCGGCTTGAATTACGGCGACTACGCTTACATCGAATATTTTCCGCGCGGCATGTTCCAGTTTCAGCCCGATCCGAATCTGGGCCGCGAGCGGCAAATCTTCCAAATTTGGATTCGACCGGTCGAGCCCGCGAACGGACACTTCGTTTTGCGCGCCGCGCTTTATGAATACGACAAGCTGGTGCGAGAAGGCATGTCGAAGGAGACGTTCGAAACGACGCGCGAATTTCTGTCGAAGTACGTGAACGTTCTAACCGCGACACAGGACGCGCAGCTGGGTTACGCGCTCGATAGCGGCTACTATCACATCGCCGACTTTCCTGGGTACATGCGCGAGCAACTGGCGAAGCTGACGCTCGACGATGTAAACCGCGCGATCAAGCAGTATCTAAAATCCGACGCGATGCGCATCGCGATCGTCACGAAGGATGCGGCGGGTTTGCGCGATGCGATTCTCGCAAACCGGCTTTCGCCGATTGCTTACAACGCGCCGAAACCGAAAGAGATTACCGACGAAGACAGAGTCATCGAGGCTTACAAGATCTTTGTGAAACCAGGCGACGTGGTGATTGTTCCGGTGGACAAGGTGTTTCAGTAAATGATTTCCTAAGCGCCAAAGGCGCGGAATGTAAAAGCCTGGGGCAACGCCCCAGGTTGCGATTAATTTGAAAACCAAGCGCTGAAAGCGCGAAATAAATAGAAAGCGAAAAGAGAGACATGCCTCAATCTCTGTCTTCAGTTCTCATTCACCTCGTCTTCAGCACAAAGCATTGCAAGCCCTTCCTCACGCCGGCGATAGAACAGGAATTACACCCTTACCTAGCTTCGATCTTTAGGGCGTTGAAGTCGCCATCACTGGCCATCGATGGCACGGCTGATCATGTTCATATTCTCTTCTCTCTCGGACGGGTGATTACAATCGCCGACCTTGTCGAAGAGATCAAGACTGAATCTTCGAAATGGATCAAGACCAAAGGATTACAGTTCAGAAACTTTCACTGGCAGAAAGGCTACGGCGCGTTCTCAATTGGACAATCGAATGTAGCGTCATTGAAGCGGTACATCCACGGCCAGAAGCGGCACCATCAGCGCGTCACGTTTCAAGACGAATACCGCAAATTCCTCAAAGCCTACGGAATTGATTACGACGAGCGATACGTTTGGGATTGAATTGTATTTCGCGCCTTCAGCGCTGAGGTTTCGTTCTCTGACATAACCCTGGGGCGTTGCCCCAGGCTTTTGCATTTCGCGCCTTCGGCGCTTTCGTGAGTGGTCAGTTAGCCGGCCTAGATAGCCGGTCTAAAGGAAACCACAAACCATAGAACCAAACCTACACCGAGCAGGAACGAAATGACAGCCCCCAGAAAACTAAAGTCCAGGACCTTCTCTACGAACTTATCGTTTGTCTTTATCCGGAAGAAGCCCGCCTCTTTCCCGCAAGCTAATCTCACCCATTTCCCTGAAGCATAATAGAAAATGAACCCACATAATATGGCTAATAAGAGACAGGCCCAAGACAAATAAATCTGCCATGTAAGCACGAAAGCGATTGACCTTTAGGAATTTGCAGGAACTGTCTTAGAAAAAACATTGGAAGCACAAGCGATGCTGTGGAGAGATCCATTATTATTTTCACAGCATCCTTATACCGCTCATTCGTATCAAGTCTCCATGGATGTAAAGGATATTTGGGGATATCACTCATATTGGTGACTCATGTGCGTGTTGCGATTTGCTAAGCAACGCCTTTGCCAACGCCGCACCAGCAGCTCTTACAATCGAGGCAGATGTACGCCCCGCAGTTACGGCATTGCAAGCTCATTGGATCGACTCGCAAACGGCAGTTGTAGCATCGGCTGACGCGACCTTCTCCATATTGAGGCTCAAGGCTCCGCGGCGAGCAAATCTTTATTCCATCAATTTCCGTCTGGACTCTATACTCAACATCGTCGTCCTCATCTTCAAACAAATTCTTCATCCTGGTCTCACCGATGATTCGGCCTTCGATAGACTTGGAGGTATTTGACGTAAATGCCTTCCCCAAGCTTCCGGTTTGCTGACATCTCCTTGACTCAACCCCAAATTTGGACGACAATCGCCGTCAACGGCGGCCCGTCGAGTGTCTAATCACATTTCGTTTCAACTTTGGCTTTTCCGTCTTTGATTTTCGCGAGACATTCGTTGGCGCAGGTCACGGTCACGTAATCCATCAATTTCTTGTCCTTGAAAATCGCTTCTTCTTTCGAGGGCCGTCCGGCGGCTTTCCCGGCTGGCGAATCCAACCAGACGCCGTACATCGCCTCGTATCCCGGGTCGGCCTCGCGACAATATTTGTTGCAGGCGTTGCGCGTGGCTTTCTCCTCTGCCGCGTCTTCTCCGACAAAAGTCCGCCCGTCGAGAGTTAGTGTCGCAGTGCATTTCTTAGCAGAGCCGGAACTGCACGCCATCACAGCAGCTAACAGGAAAAGCAAAGACAAAAACAGACCGCCGACGTTCGGTGGCGTTGACTTGGACGGTTGAGCGAACATTTCTTCCTTCCTTCCTTTCATTCATTGAGACGAGTATGAAGCACGAGATGCAAAAATCCTTACGAGCAGCAGAAATTGAAAATCGTTTACAATCCTAAGCGCCAAAGGCGCGGAATGTAAAAGCCTGGGGCAACGCCCCAGGTAAGCAGATCCTTTGAAAGTCGAAGCGCTGAAGGCGCGAAATAATCGAAGCTGAGGAGTATCCCGTGCCACAATCTCTATCGTCCATTCTGATCCATCTGGTTTTTAGCACGAAGAACCGCGAGCCCTTTATCACTTCGGCAATCGAGACGGAATTGCATCCGTACTTGGCCACAATCTTCCGCGCGCTAAAATCGCCATCGCTGTGCGTCGACGGCACCGCCGATCATATCCACGTCCTATTTTCTTTGGCGAGGGTGATCACGATTGCGGACCTTGTTGAAGAGGCAAAGACCGAATCTTCGAAATGGATCAAAACCAAAGGACGGGAGTTCAGGAACTTCCATTGGCAGAAAGGCTATGGCGCGTTCTCAATCGGACAATCGAATGTAGCGTCACTCAAGCGATACATCCACGGTCAGAAGCAGCACCATCAGCGCGTCTCATTTCAGGACGAATACCGCAAGTTCCTCAAAGCCTACGCAATTGACTACGACGAGCGATATGTTTGGGATTGAATCGCATTTCGCGCCTTCAGCGCTCAGGTTCACTTTCTCACATGACCTGGGGCGTTGCCCCAGGCTTTCGCATTTCGCGCCTTTGGCGCTCACGCTTCAAATGACATTAAATTGATGTCGACATTGATTAGGGTACAAACCTCGATTTCATATACTCGTCGCGTTCGGGAGAATTTATTAGTTCGCGTCGATGTGCTTCTCGTAGCTGCTTCTCATCTTCCAACATTGATTGATATTTTACCCACATGCGCTCCTCGGCCGTCTCAGGATCAGCATCGTGTGCGCACACCTTCATAAAATGCTTATATTCTACGCTGGTTGAGCTGGCTGCTCCTTCTACGAAGGCTTGAAGTTTGACGCCTTCTCTTCGGAGCAAGATTCTCTCGTGACGTGTCAGCCTTGTCTTTGTATATTTGAACTTCTTAATGTCAAAACGCTTTTTCAGATTTAGGCTCAAATCAATAAGTCTGGTAAAGTGCATTTGTGTTAGCAACCTCCTTAGTCGTCTCTCTCCACCGGCACCTCCCCGCGACGGGTCGGCGCTAATTTGCGCACGACACTGGTGGCGGGCGCGGTCACTCTCCCAACTACTCCGGCCAAGCGCCGCCAACTCGCGGTGGAGCGCATGTTATCAAGCAGCGAATAAACCACCGGCGTCGCGATCAAAGTCAGCAGAAGCGACAGCGACTGTCCGCCGATGACGACGATCGCGATCGAGCGGCGCTCTTCCGCGCCTGGCCCGGTGCCGAGCGCCAGCGGCGACATGCCGGCCACTAATGCGAGAGTCGTCATCAGGATCGGCCGCAGACGATCGCGGTTGCCCTGAATGATCGCGGCGTTGCGCTCCATGCCGAGCTTGCGCAGATTGTTCATGTGATCGATTTGTAAGATAGCGTTTTTCTTCACTACGCCGAACAGCACCAGAATTCCCAGCGCCGAATACAGATTCAGCGTGTCGCTCAACAACCACAGCGAAAGCAATGCAAACGGAACAGAGAGCGGCAGACTGAGGAGGATCGTAAAGGGGTGAATGGTGCTCTCGAACTGGGAAGCAAGAATCATGTACATGAAAATGATCGAGAGCAAAAACGCCCACAGGAACTCGATGAACGTTCTTTCCAATTCGCGGCCGCGGCCGGCAACAATCGTCGAATAAGCCGCCGGCAGATTCATCGCCATCGCAGTTTTCCGCAAAGCGTCGAGGCGATCCGCCAGCGCAAATCCCGGCGCCACACCCGCACGCATCGACGCTTGCCGCTGACGATCAAGTCGATCGATGCGCGACGGGCTCAGTTCTTCTTTGATGTCCACGAGGTTATCAATCCGCACGAGTCCGGCCCGGGACGAGGGCACGTACAGACGCGAGATAGTCGCGGCGTCTTTGCGATCACGCTCACTCAACCGAAGCTGAACGTCATAGTCTTCATTCACTGAAGGGTCGCGAAAACGCGAGACTTGATCGTCGCCGCCAACCATCAAGCGGAGCGCGGTCGAGATGTTCGAGGTATCGACACCGAGATCAGCGGCACGTTCGCGATTGATGTGCACGCGCAGCTCAGGCTTGTCCAGCTTCAGCGTCGTATCAGCATCGACGATGCCGCCGATCTCTTTCGTCTTCTGACGCAGAGTGTCGGCGTACTTTGCCAGCGCCTGCAACTCCGGCCCGCGAAACACAAAATCAATGTCAAAGTTGCCGCCGCCAATATTGAAAGACGGTGCATTGCGCACGGTGAAACGCAGCGGCGCGTATTTCTCCATGCGCAGCCGCACCTCCTGCATCACGTCGCGTTGCGTGTAGTTGCCGCGCCACGCGGTCAGCGGGTGGCCTTCCCTAATCGCGTTCCAAAGTTTCGTCAGCGAAAACACTCGCTCTTCATGCGGCGCGAGGCGAACATAGACGCTCGCCTGATTGACTGCGCCCAGGAACGATCCGCCCGACGACGAATGAATCAGCCGCACACCGGGCGTGGAGAGCAAGTCTTTCTCGACTGCCAGCACGGCGTCGTTCATGGCCTCGATGTTGGTTCCTTCGGGCGCATTGACGTTAACGTCGAATTCGGCTTCGTCAACGTCGGTGGGAATGTATTCCTGTTTGACGACGCGATAGAGCGGAATGCTGGACAGCGCGACCGCGATGGCAATCACGGCGACGACCGCGCGATGGCGCATTGCCAGTCGCAACAGCCACGTGTACGAACGATCGATCAGCGCATAGAAACCACGGCGGGAGCCGGGAAGGGATGAAGGATGAGGGATGAGGGACGAAGGCTCGGCCTTCACAGACTCTTTCTCATCCCTCATCCCTCCGCCCTCAGCCCTTAAGAGGCGCGCGCTCATCATCGGCGTCAGCGTGAACGAAACCAGCAGCGAGACCAGGACGGCGACGGCCGCGGTGATGCCGAATTGAAACAGAAATCGTCCCGAAATCGACGACATGAAGGAGACCGGCAAAAAGATCACGACCAGCGAAAACGTCGTCGCCATTACCGCTAGACCGATGTCGGCGGTCGCCTCTTTCGCGGCGCGCATCGGCGTAATGCGCTTCTCTTCGACAAAACGAAAGATGTTTTCCAATACTACGATCGCATCGTCGATCACTACGCCGACCATCAGCACAAGCGCCAACATCGTGACGCCGTTGAGCGTAAAGTTCATCGCCCGCATCATGCCGAACGTAGAAATTACCGAACACGGAATGGCGACCGCCGCGATCAAAGTCGATCGCCACGAGCGCATGAAGAGCAGGACGACGAGGCTGGCAAGGATACTGCCGAGGATCAGGTGCCGCGTGATTTCGTGCAGCGCCGCGTCGATGTATCGCTCCTGATCGCGAATGGTTTCCAGTTTGATATCCGAAGGCAACTGCGCTGAGACGCGCGCCAGTTGATCCTTGACGTTGTGGATGACTTCGACAGTGTTCGCGCCTGATTGGCGACGAACTTCGAGCGTCACTGTCGGCTGGCCATTTAGCCGCGCGATTGAGCGCTGCTCTTTGGTTCCGTCTTCGACGCGGCCGATGTCACGAATCTTTATCGGCGCGCCATTGATGTTCGTCACGACCAGTTCTTCCATCTCGCGCGGATCGGTGTAACGGCCCAGCGTGCGCAGGACGAGTTCGCGCCTTCCGGTTTCGACATTGCCGCCGGGAACGTCGGCATTCTGTCGCTGCAAAGCATCGCGCACACTGGTGATCGGAATCTTGTAAGCGGCCAGGCGTTCAGCATCGATCCAGACATTGATCGCCCGATCGAGCCCACCGACGATCACTATTTCGCCCACGCCGCCGGAGCGCTCAAGCTGAACCTTAACGACCTTGTCGGCGTACTGAGTCAGCTCCCGAATCGAACGTTGACCGGAAAGCGCGATCGTCAACACCGGCGTGCTGTCGTTATTGAACTTCACAATGACGGGTGGTTTTGCGTCGGGAGGCAAATCGCGCACGACGGTGCTGACGCGATCGCGAATGTCCTGCGCCGCCGTTTCGATGTCGCGATTCAAATTGAAAGTGGCGATGACGATCGAGTTGCCCTGCACTGAAACGGAGCGCAGGTTGTCAATGCCGTCAACTGTATTGACGACTTCCTCGATGCGTTGGGAGACGAGAGTCTCCATTTCCTCCGGTGACGCGCCGGGCAGATTCGTGCGCACGGCGACGGTCGGAAGATCGACGGACGGGAAACGATCGACGCCGAGCTTGAAGTAGCTCGCCGCGCCCACCACGACGAGCGACAAAACGATCATCGCGGCAAAGACCGGACGGCGGATACAAATTTCAGCTAGTTTCTGCATCGCGGTCTAGTGAGGGTTCTCCAAGACCATTTTCCATTTGTCATTTGAGATTTTTCATTTGTCACCTGGCGGTGCAAGTAGTTGAGATCATATCGGAAGCTTCTTTCTCCCGAAAAAGATTCGTATCGAACCTTAAATGACAAATGAAAACTGTCAAATGATGAATGGAAAATGGATCTAGTTGATGACCGGCTGCCCCGACTGCAAGTTCCCAGGATCGACAATCACGGTGTCGCCGACATTAACTCCGGCCTTTATCTCGATCCAATCCGGTCCGCGCCGGCCGGTGGTTACGGCTTTCTCGACCGCCTTTCCATTCTCAACCACGATCACTTTTTCGATTCCCGCGAACGTAACGATCGCGCTACTCGGAACGGTAACCGCGGTATTCGATTGGCTCGTCACGATCTCTGCCTTGACGAACGTGCCGGGACGGAGGCTGCCGTTGTTCGGGACGTCGGCTTCGATCGCGAGCACTCGATTCTGTTCACTGATCGTCGGGCTCAGACGCTTGATGTAACCGAGATAAGAATTCGGATCGCCTTCGACCGTGACCCGCACGCTCTGGCCGTTGCGAATGTTGTGCGACTCGCGCTCGGGAACTTCGGCGCGCAGCCGCAGCGGGTTTATGCGCACAAGGTCCACGACTGGCGCGCCTGCGGCGAGATACTCGCCGACGCTTGCCTTCTTCTCCTGCACGACTCCGTCCATCGGCGCATAGACAACCGTGTCGGCGAGTTGCTGTTTCGCGAGCGCTAATTCCGATCGTCTTTGCGCGAGCAAGCCCTGGCGATTGCGAATCTCTTCCAGCCCATCCTGATAACGGCTGAGCGCGACTTTGTAATCCGAATCGGCGGTATCGAGTTCGGCGCGAGAGACTACGCCCTGCTCGACTAACTTGGCGGCGCGATCGCGTTTCAGTTTCGAGTCGTCCAAAACCGCCTTCGCTTGTCTGACCGTTCCAGTTTGTTCCGCGGTGATGCGATCGTCGGCGCCGTCGGGCGACAAACCGAGACGCGCGCGCGCCTGCGCCAATGCTGCTTCGTTTTGCTGCACCCGCAGCTTGTAATCCTGCTGCTCGAGCTGCGCGACGCTCTGCCCTTTGTGAACCACGCTGCCGAGATCAACCGTGATCGTTTGTAAGCGGCCCGGCACTTTCATGCTCACTGTCACGTGATCGTAAGCCGCGAGCGTGCCGTTGACGGTCACGGTTTCGCCGACCGGCATCTCGATCACTTTGGCAGTCTTAACCTGGCGCGGTTGTGTCTTGCTGTCCGGGCTCGCGGCCTTTCCCGACGCGGGATAATCGCTCTTGCAGGAAGCGGAGAAAAAAGCGATCGCGACCAGCAATGCGATAGCCGAGCGCGACCCAAAGAGTGTGAATGTTGATGAAGACGACCTCATAAACATATCGATAATTGCAGCTTCGGAAAATGGAGCACAGTTTAGCATGTAAGCCCGCGCCCGGCTGAGTTGCCGCGTGTTAGTTGCAGTGGGCCTACGCAGACTACAGAATGTTCTCCGTCCCCTCTCCCGCTGGGAGAGGGTTGGGGGAGAGGGCGCCTGTGTGACGGACCAGAAGCAAAAGGGATGTGTGCTGTACTCGCCAGACCCTCTCCCCGACCTTCTCCCAAGCGGAGAGGGTGTCATTTAGAATTTAGAAAAAACCACTTGCGTCTGACGTTACGTCAGACCTTAGCCTCGAATCCGATTCCGAAGGTTCGCCAATGAAAGGCAGTAACGAAAATCTGTTTCAGGCTCGCGAGTTCGCCGAACTGACGGGCGTAACTGTGCGCACGCTGCATCATTACGATCGGCTGGGATTGCTGAAGCCGAGCCGTTACTCGCGCGCGGGTTACCGGCTTTACAGCGAGAGCGATGTCGCGCGCCTTGAGCAAATTGTAGCGCTGAAGTTCATTGGTTTTTCTCTGAACGAAATCAAGAACATTCTCAGCCGTGGCCCATTTGATTTGGAAACGACCCTTCGCCGGCAACGCGAGGCGATCACCGAGAAACGACAGCGGCTCGACCTCGCGATTCAGGCAATTGAGCGAGCGGAGTATGTCGTCGGAACCAGCAAGGATCCCGGTTGGGAAACGTTCGTAAAAATTATCGAGGTGATTAACATGCAAAGCGATATGAACTGGAGCAAGAAGTACTATTCCGAGGAAGCTCAAAAGGAAATCGAGAAGCGCGCCACGACGATCCCGCGCGAAGTGATCGAGCAGGCTCAGCGCGACTGGGCGATCTTGATCAAGGAAGTCGACGCCGTGGTCGCAAGCGGTGAAAATCCCGCGAGCGAGAAGTCGCAGGCGTTGGCAGCGCGCTGGTCAGAACTGCTCAAAGGCTTTACCGGCGGTAATCAGGCGATCCGGACAGGTCTCAACAAGATGTACGCCGACAGAAATAACTGGCCCGCGTCAATGCCCAAACCTTTCAGCGATGAAGTTCAGGCGTTCATTGTTGAGGCGGTTAAGCATCGGAAGACGAAGTGAGACTTCGTGCCGTAGGCACGAAATGTTTATAGCCACGAGCTGTTGCGAATTCTCAAGCCCATTTATGGGCGAGAAAGGAAGATTCCGCTCCTCACGGAGGTATGGTCCGTTACAGCTTGTGGTCTATAAACATTTCGCCGCTACGCGGCCCAGTCAGCTTAGCCCGAACACTATTGTTCGGAAACAAATCGCGAAGTCTCTCCCCACCGACCCTCGAACACAAAACTATTGATCGGCTTTCGGCTGCGAGCGCCGAGTTCTTGTTCGCGGAGCGGGTCAGGCAATTCGTCCACGGCTAAGCCGTATCCGATCGCCATCGCCGCAACCGGTTCAAAGCCATCCGGCACTCCATAAATCTCGCGGACCTTTTCCGGAGCGAATCCGGCCATCTGATGCACGAACAAACCGAGCGCAGTCGCTTGCACCAGCATGTTCCCCATTGCCAATCCGACGTCGTGGAAAGCGTGGCGATTCGGTTTTCCGGTCTTGTCAAAATTCAGTTTGGCGACTGAGACCATCAGCACCGGCGCCAGACGAGCCCATCGCTGGTTCCCTTCGACGAGACAACTGAGCAGCCGCGCGTGCTCTTCCTGTTTTTCCTTCGTAGCGACAATGAAATTCCACGGCTGCTCATTGAATGACGAAGCGGCCCAGCGCGCTGCTTCGAAAAGACTCTGCAACTTCTCGGGCTCGACCGCTCGGTCTGCGAAAGCGCGCGGACTCCAGCGGCGTCTCAGGATTTCTTCAATTGGATACTGGGTCTCGGCAGGTTTTTCCATTTTATCCTTCCAACACCAGGGCGGATTAAGAATGCCACGGAGGCACAGAGACACGGAGGAATAACAACAAGGAAACGACAGAAACCATAAACCGATTTCCGCTTATGCTGCAACTTGGCGCTCTGTCTCTCTAAGTCTCTGTGCCTCTGCGTCTCTGTGGCTGATTATCTCGGAAAGAGATCAGCCGCCAAAGCTTCGGCGGAAGAGATACGACATCTTGATGAAGAACGTGCGGCCGTTGCGGTGGAAGCCGGGTTCAAATTGTCCCGTGAACGGACTGAATCCGTTGCGCACGAGATCGTCGTTGTAACCGACGTAGAACGCCGTGCCCGGATTCGGCGTCCAGCCGAGCAGGAACTGGCTCCTCGCCCTCGAAGAGAGCGTGTCATAGTCAACTCGCGCCCGCAGAAAGATGAAGCGCGTGAACTGATACGTCGAGCGAAACGCATAGATGTTGTCGTCAAAGGCAACCAGCCCGGTGTCTCGCCGCACGAGCCGGTCCTTGTTGTATTCGAGCGACATGCTCAGCGCCTTCGTTGGCTGATAAGAGAGACTAAGGTTAGCGTTCAATTCGTTGCCGGGCCCCGGATCTTGTAAAGCGAGACAAACCACTGGCTGCGGCTTCACATTACGCGGATCCACATCACAAAGACCAGCCTGTTCCGCCTGCCGCGCTGCAATCGCCGAAGGACTGGCGCGCGAAAATTTGGGTTCAGCCCCGAAATCAAAATCAAATGAACCGAAGCCTTGCCCCACAAAAAGATTGATTGAATATTTCTTGCTGGGCTTAGTACCCGCGAATAGATACGGAAAGGTTTGACGCGTTGAGCGCTCGGGACCACCAAAGAAGGCACCACGTTGGGTCGCGGTCCGCTTAACACCAAACTCCTCTTCAAACAGTCGCTCGTAGCCATGCGATAAACCCAGGCCAAGATATGTGTTGTGCTGGAAGTTGAATGAAACGTTCGCTTCCTCTCCCAGGCTCTGGCTTCGGCCCTGCCAATTGAAATCGATGTTCGCTGAAT
The DNA here is from genome assembly GCA_035545035.1 of Pyrinomonadaceae bacterium. Lineage (GTDB taxonomy): Bacteria > Acidobacteriota > Blastocatellia > Pyrinomonadales > Pyrinomonadaceae > UBA11740. The sequence continues at coordinate 49,590 of DASZZL010000010.1, read as the reverse complement.
TATTAACGTGCCAATTGATTAGCCTGGCTTTGGGTTTGGGTTCGGAGTTGTAGCCGAAATAGATTCCCTCACTGTTTGAATTCGTGCGCCGGGTGAAGCCTACATCCGCGCGGTAGTCACGCGTTCGTCCCTGGCCGTTGGCTCCATAGTAAAAATGCCGACCATCTTTGTTGTAGCTGAAGGTGTAACCGAGGCCGTTGCCGCCGCGATAGAAGTTGCGCGTGGTGTTCTCGACCAGCTTTGTCGGGTCCATTGGATCTTGATGGAAGCCGCCAAAACAGGGCTCTGTCACCTTGGGCGAATGCAGATCTCTGGCCGGCTCCGAGAAACAACGACGCGACATCGTACCGAGTATCTGAAAACTAAACGTGGTTTGCTTATCCAGCTTGAAGCGGCCGTCAATTCCGGCGAGCTGACTATGCTTCTCGATAAAGTTGTAGCTGGTTCCGAGAAACCCGATGCTCGATTCTTTTCCCACATCGTGCTTAAGGCGCACTATCGCGATATAAGCATTCTTGTCGAGGAATCGAAGGTTCACGGGATCGGTTCGCTCATCTCCGCTGAAATTTCCCGGCGCGTTGTCACTCGCCAACAGGACGCCGAAAGTGTTGCGGCCGCGTTTGCCGGTTAGTTTCACCGCAATATCCGGATCGACAATCGCGCGCGTGTGCACGGCTTGAAGCCGGGTCTGAAAAATGTCTATCCCTTCAAGAAAGAACGGCCGCTTCTCTTCAAAGAAGATCGGGAAGCGCTGATTAGCCAGCACGACAGTTTGATCTGCTTCGACCTGAGCGAAGTCCGGATTGATCGCCAGATCGAGAGTGACCGTCGGTGTGATTCCATATTTCATCGTCAAACCAACGTCGCCTTTGATTGGTGCGTTGAGCATTCGGCCTGGATCGAGGAGCGTTGGATTGGCGGCGAGCTGAGCGACCGAGAGCGCGTTTATTCTCTTGCCGGTTTCAGACAGAGTGAGACTGGGAATGATTTCCAGCGTTCGTTCAGTCGAAATTCCTTCGAGTCCGGTCAGATGTGCTTCCTGAGAAAGCCAACTGGAAATATCTCGACTGAGCGGGACCCATGAATCAAGCTCATCGTTGAAACGATCGATGTTGCGCCAGACATGAATCCCCCAAAGCTTGTCTTTGCCGGCTTCGTACCGCAGCGACTTGAAAGGAATCGCGACCTCAACAACCCAACCATCGGAGGTTATCTGGCCTTTTGATTCCATCACTATGTCGACACTGAAATCCGTGCCCGAGCCTTCGGTCATTATTCCATCCTGCTGTATGCCGAGCGGGTTCCAACCCAGCACATAGGCCTTGCGCTGATCATTGAACGTGTCGAGGAAGACGCGCACGTTGTCCTCGCCGAAAATCTCATCGCGCTTGGCTACCGTGCCGCGGACTTTGCCGGGCTCGTCATAGCAATGGAACGCGAGATAAAGGAATTTCGAATCGTAGCCGATGAAAGCTTCAGTCGGTTCTGAAGGAGCGATATTGTCTCCGGGATTCACCTGGTAAAAGTCTTTGAAAACTGCCGCCTGTTTCCACACTTCATCGTCGAGCTTGCCGTCGATCACGGGCGGCTTATCGAACCGGGGAATGCGAACCGGCTTGGCTTTCTCGGGCGGAACGACGACGACGTGCTTGCCTGCGCCTGTTTTGGAAACGGGAGATGGTGAGGGGGATGGCGCCTGAGTCGTAGTCTTAACGGTGGCGGCGGTTGACTGTGCAGCGACCGGCAGTGAAAGCAACGCCGGCAAACCGAAACATAGAATTAGGTACTTTGCGGCGATCAAGGCGAATCGACCAACAAAATCAGATTTCAGTTAAGGCTCGCTGGCTTGGGGCAGCTTTAGCGCTCGGCTTTGATGCTCTCAACTCAAGATGGCGCTGCCTTGTTCTTACGCCCGAGAGACTGATTTGGTTCCGAAGACACGCGTCATTATTTAGAAACTTTTGCGGAACAGGTAAGACATCTTGATAAAGAAAGTTCTCCCATTGCGGCGGAAGCCGGGCTCGAGCTGATTGGTAAAGGGACTGAAGCCGTTGCGGTTGATATCGTCGTTGTATCCAATATAGAGAGCCGTCCCCGGATTCGGAGTCCAGCCAAAGAGAAACTGCCCTTTGAAGTTTGAGGCGATCGAATCAAAGTCGATCCTGCCGCGCGCAAAAATGAATCGCGTGAATTGATAAGTTCCACGCATCGAGACGATGTTCTCGTCAAAGGCCAACAGGTGCGTGTCGTTTCTGCGCAAACGCTGCTTGGTGAAGCTCAGGGTGAGATTCAACGGCGTCGATGGCTGATAGGTTACGCTCGCATTCATGTTAAAGAATTTGCCCGGGCCCGGATCCCGTGGCGCGTTGCAGATGGCGGGCCGACTCGACCCGCCGCACAGCCCATCGGCCTGGGCCTTGCGCGCAGTCACGGCGGGAATGCTCACTCGTGGATAGCGAGGTCCGGCTCCGGAATCAAAATCAAGATTTCCGTACGACTGGTCGGCAAAGGCGTTGAAGTTAATCCTCTTGCTGAGCGTTGAGCCGGCGAAAACGTACAGCCCGCCATTGGACGCCGATCGTTCGTTATCGGTTCCCCAGAACGTGCAGGTGTTGGTCATCGCGCAGTTCGATCCCGCCGGGCGCTTCATTCCAAACTCCTCTTCAAAGACGCGCTCGTAACCCTTGTCCAAACCGATTCCGAGATAAGTCTGCCGCGGGAAACTGAATTGAATTTGCGATTCGTTATTGAAGATTTGCGAGCGCCCCTGCCAGTCAAAGTTGGTAGAGATGTCGTCATAGACGCGCCACGAAATCAAGCGCGCCTTAGGATGAGGTTCCGAGTTATAGCGAACAAACAAATTGTGATTGTTGGTATTGGTCCGCCGGTTGAAGCCGACGTCGGCGCGATAGTAGCGAGTCCGTCCAACGGTCGAGTATTCGTAGCCGAAATGACGCCCGTTCATGTTGTAGTCCGTCGCGTAGATGAAGCCATTCTCTGCTCGATCGAGCGTTTGGCCGAGGTCGGGATAAAAGAAATTGCGTCGAGAGTGAGTAAACAACGCCTGAACGCTAAAGGTCGTCTGCTTGTTAATGCGCAGACGCGAATCGAATCCTCCTAACTCGTTGTACTGATCCACGAATTTGCGATAGGTGCCGAGAAAGCCAATGAAAGAATCCTTGCCGATGTCGTGCTTCAATCGGAGCACACCCACTTGCGCATTCTTCTCCAGAATTCGCGCGAGCTGTGCCTGTTGTTGACGAATGCTTGCGAGCGTCGCCTTTTGGCTGTCGGTCAGATGATTAGGATCAGGATCTTCAATGCCGGCAAGAAAGAAAGGGTTACCAACGATAAAACTCCTGTCATCTTCCGAAAGATTCCCGGGACCGTTGTCACTCGCAACCAGTAGTCCGAAGGTATTGCGATTGACCTTGCCGGTTAACTTGATCGCAACGTCCGGGTCGACGATGGCGCGGGTGTGCACGGCGGCGATCTGAGTATTAAAGATATCGACACCCTCAAGAAAGAATGGACGTTTCTCGGCAAAGAAGATTGGGAAGCGCTGGTTAGCTGTAACCACCAACTGGTCCGATTCCACCTGAGCAAAGTCGGGATTAACTGCAAAGTCGAGCGTGACGTTCGGAGTAATTGTAAATTTTCCGGTTAAGCCAGGGTCGAACTTGATCGGTTCGTTGACGAATCTCCCGGGATCCAACAAGCCTGTGTTTAGTTGCGCCGGGGTCAACGTTCCTTTCCGCTTTCCCGTCTCTGACAAAGTGAGACTGGGTATCAACTCCAAGGTGCGCTCGGTCGAAATTCCTTCAAGACCAGAGAGATGGCCTTCCTGCGCGAGCGTACTCGACTTATCGCGGTCGAGTGGCATCCAACTATCCAGCTCGTTATTGAAACGCTTGATGCGCCGAAAGAAATGCGCGCCCCACAATTTGTCTTTGCCCGCTACGTAGCGCAGCGATTTGAATGGAATTGCAACCTCGACCGTCCAGCCGTCTCCGGTCAGCATCCCTTTCGATTCCATAACCACGTCGGGATTGAAATCTTCGCCCTGGCCATCGGTCCAAATGCCGTCCGCCTGGACGCCTAACGGGCTGAAATTGAATTCGTATGCCTTGCGACTGTCGTTGAAAGTGTCGAACAGGATGCCGACGTAATCGTCGTTAAAGATGTTGTCGCGTTTTGGAATCGTCGCGCGCACCTTGTCTGGTTCGTCGTAACAATGAAACGCGATGTACAGAAACTTCGCATCGTGGCCGAGCATCACCTCGGTTGGTTTCGACGGAGCGATATTGTCGCCGGGTTGAACCTGATAGAAATCTTTCAGCACGATCGCATGCTTCCAGACTTCGTCGTCAAGTTTGCCGTCGATCACCGGAGGTTTATCAAAAAGCGGCAAGCGAACTGGTTGGGTTTTTTCCGGAGGCAGAACGATCGCTGACTTGGCCGTCCCTCCGGCAGCTTTTGGTGGCGAGCCCTTACTGCCGCTGGGCTGCGGCTGACCGAAGGAAGCAATTGCGCTCAGCGCAACAACTACCAGAAGCAGAGGCATTTTCTTCATCATGAACGGCTCTTGGAATCGCGAAGATCGTAGAGTCTATTTCGATCGAACTTCTTTCAATTAGCTTCCTCGTAATAACGACGCCGATTTCAAGTTGTTCCGCAACTTAGACGTAGCAAACGGGGAGAGTGTTAGCGGATCGCTTCGGACAAACTCATGCTGCTATTTCGTGGTTGTGGATGTCTTGCTCACTCTTCCCTTCGCGACCGATGAAAGAAATTTTGTAGCGCTTGAGTTTTGCGTTTAGTGTCGTGGGCTTGACACCCAGAAGCCGCGCCGCGCGAAGCTGATTTCCGCCGGTCCTGTCCAAAGCCGAACGGATCAGATCGATTTCAAAACGTTGGACCTCGTCACAGAGCCTGACACTTCCATCTACGCGAGCGAGTCGAGCGCTCCGAAGCGATTCCACTTCCCTCAACACTGTGAGAGCAGCTTCTCTCAGCATCTCAACCCGATTGTCCAGGACCCCTTCTTGTAGATGCATCCGGGCGTGGACGCCGTCCGATGACGATTGCCCATCCGGTCTCCACGTTATTTGGCTGCTCATTTCTTCCCTTGCCTCCTACTTTCCCAGTAGCTCCCTGAAAAACGCCACTGCTCGTTCGTCGCCAGTTTGACCGAGCATCTGAATCGCGACCTTACGTACCTGCATCTTGGGATGGCTGCGCGCCGTACGAATCAGTATCGGAATGGCTTCGTCTTTAGGTCGACGGCTGATAGCAACGACGGCTACTTTCTGGATTTCCGTCTCCGGATCTGAATCCAGAGTGTTCGTCAAAGCACCCAGACTCTTCTCTCCGGCAACTCGGCCGAGACTGGAAATCGCGCTCTTGCGCAACTCAAGATCTTTTTCATTCTCGGCAATGCGGATCAAGAAAGTCGCCGCACCGTCGCGATTGTCGTTGCGCGCAATTCCGCCGAGTGCGCGGCGCTTTAACTCCCGAGCGGTCATCGTCTCGTAGAGATTTTCGAGCAGCGGCAAAGTCGTAGCGGCGCGGCTCATGTCCAGCGCGGACATTGCTTGCTGACGCGCGTCGCCGCCCTCCTGCGGGTTGCGCACGATCTCCGCGAGAAAAGTGTTTTTCGCCGGGCTCTCGGGCGTGTAACCCAGCCAGTAGATGGCTCGCGAACGAATCGGTTCGGCAATCGGTCGCCGGATCAGGTCGGTGAGAATAGATTCGACCCGCGCATCATCATGCAAAGCAATCGCGAACGTCGCGCGATCCGCCAGACGGTTTATTTCAGGCGATGGCGAATCGATTAGCGACTTCAGATAGTTGAGACTCTCTTCGTTGCCGGCTCGGCCGGCCCAATAGACCGGATAGCTGCTGAACTCATGCGTGCGCCGCAAGTTGTAAACTTCGGCGCGGCTGAACAAATCGCGCTGCGTCTCAAAGAGCAGAAACAAACCCAACTCGCGTGTCTCGTAGCGCGAGTCGAAGGTCATCGACGTCCCGTCCATCGAAAAATACACGCCGCCGTTGCCGTCGACTACTTCGAAATCAATCGCCACGCCGGGGCGTGCCTCAAACTGATAGCCGACCCAGAAGCGACCGCCCTGGGCGTTGGCGCGCCCCTGGGTGACCGCGTTTTCAATCTTTGATTTGAGATTCGCGCCATCGACCGGCGTAAAGCTCTTCGTCTGCGCCGCGACGACGCCGGCGATCGCCAGCACGATTGCCATTGCGAAGATGATCTTCTTCAAGCAAGCACCTCCCTCAGCGACAATTCACTTCAACAAGTCTTCGAGGAACTTCAGCACTTCGGGATCCTTGCTGCGACTGAGCATACCGATCGCACGCTTACGTCGCTCGATCGGTGTTTGTGGATTCTTGGCGATCTCGATCAATTTGCGGGTCACTCGTTGGTCGCTCGGGTATGAAATACCGTTGGCTCCGACGGCGAGAGCTCCGTAGCCCAGTGAGTTAATAATCTGATCCTTCAATTCCTCGCTCTTTTCGGTATCGTAGAGGTTAAGGAGAGTATCGATTGCCTGGTCGCCACCTCGACGCGCGATGCTGCTGATGGCTGACTTGCGCAACTCGATGTTGTCGGCGCCGCGCGCAATCTCGAGCAGCCTGCTGCCCGCACGCTCGCTGCGACGGCGAGCTAAGCCGGCAATGACGGATTTGCGTATCTCTAGATTTTGATCGGCGTCGTATATCTTGAACAGCGCATCGAGCGCGGGATCGCCCTGGCGGTTCGCGATGCTGAGGATGGCCATCCGGCGCAACGCCACCGGCTTGTTGCTCGTCGCGATCTCACTGAGCACCGTGATCGCCCGTGGGCTGGTGATTTCACTCAAAGCGTAAAGTGACGCTTCCGCAATTTCGCTCTGCTGCGAGTTCAGCGCAAAGTCTCGCAACGGGTCGATCACACTCTCGTCATTGGTCCTGCCCAGAACCGAAATAGCGTGCGCGCGAAGCTTCAGATCAGTTTCGTTCTGCGCCACGCCGAGAATTATCGGAGTGACTGACTTGCCGCCGTTTCGGGCCAGCAGCGTCAACGCTGCGCTCTTGCAACGCGGGGTCTGGGTCGAGCCCGGCTTGAGCCAGTCGGAGGCGGCCGCGATTCCGCGCTGCACGTCGCTCTGGAATAAAGCCTGAAGCACAACGATCTTGAATTCGCACGGATCGTCATCTGGTGCATTGCTTCTCCCCAGATCGTAAAAATCAGCATTCCCCAGACGGTATAACTGGGCCGAGGCAAGGGTTGCCTCAACTTCAGCCAGAGCACGCTCTGCGTCACGCAGCGATGAACCAACCTGAACGCTATCGGCCGCTTGTGTGGCTTGAATGATGGTCGTCCGGAGATCCGCGGCTCTTCCTGTACCACCACCGACGCCAACTCCAGTGCCCGTGCTGGTACTTGTCCCTGAGCCACCGGGAATCTGAGCCAGAAGCGTTCTGGCGTCATTCTTCCAGCTACTCTTTTCATAGCTCTTCAACAACTGATCGATGGTGCTCTTGCACCGATCGAACTTGCTCAACTTGTATTCCGAGTAAGCCTTCCAATAGAGCGCTGCGTCGATATTCTTTTCTTTCGGATACTCGGAAATGTATTCGCTGAACTTCTCTATGGCCTTTGCATACTGCTCGTCGGAAATAAGATCGCGCCCGCCCTGGAACTTGGCGTTGGCAGCGTCGTTACTTCCCTGCGCAAACTTTGCCATTTTGTCGCTCTTGGAAGGCTTTTGCGCAGCGGTTTGGCTCACGAATCCGCCCGCGATGCCAATCAATGCAGCAGCGATTGCAAGCGAGAGAGTTCGGCGCGATGCGCTTCGGTAAGTTACTTCGTTTTTCATCGTCTGTATGTGCAACATAAGTTTGCCTCGTTTGGGTGTCGATCGTCGGGCGAGTTCTCAGTAACTCCGCAGGGCCGCAACGATTTCGGTTTTTTGCACGCGGTCCTTAATCGCGCGCAGGTCAGTGGGCGTCGTCTTGTCCGGCAAATTGGCGATATCGATCAGGAATGGTTCCAGATCGCTGAGCAGGGTCTTGGTGGGAAACTTTCCAGCCATCTCTGCATCGCGGCGCAGCACGACGTTTTCGTTCAGCAGCCGGCGGGACGTTGCCTTCTCGTAAGAAACATCGACCTCATCATCATCGTCGGATACCTGGAGGTTTCTGATCGAGCGAAGCAGATTCTGCGCTCGCTCAACGTGATCCGCCGTCTCCTTATCTTCAATGTCGGAATAAGCAGCATCTGTGAACAGCACGTCCGTCTGATCCGACCAGCGAGACTTCTTTGAGACGGAAAGAGTCGAAGTTGAAAGCGCCTTCACTCGCGGGGTGTTCGTTCCGTCCACTGTTGTAGTCGGGTCAATTCCTGTCGGCAGCGTGATTCCCGCGGTGCGATTGTCGGGTGCCTTTCTCGGCGAGTTACTCACGTTGGCACTTGCCTCTGATTGCACCGGCTGTTTCTGCGTCCGCAGATACACAACGCCAATCACAACTGCGAAGATCAAAACTGCCGCGGCCCCGGCGAATGCGTAACGCGGCGTGGCGAATAATCCGGCAAGCCAGCCACTGAAACGTAATCGCGAACCTGAATCACTCGATCGACTCTCCGCGGTGCGCGCGGCGATGGCGTTCCACATCGAAGGCGAAACCTGAAGCTCGCGATCGTAACGCGCATAGATTTCCCGTTCCGCCGTCAGCGCTTCAAATTCGTTCGCGCAAGTGGCACACGTAATCAGGTGCGCGCTGACTTGCGCGGCGTCGCGTTCGGCGGCTTCGCCGTCGATGTATTCTTCCAACAGATTGAAACAGTCATCACACTTCATGACTAAACCCTCACGTACGGACCGATCCGTCGCCGCATTTCTGTTCGCGCTCGATGCAGGTCCGTCTTCAATTTCGGAATCGAGAAGCCGGTGATTTCCGCGATCTCTTCGTAACTGCATTGCTGAAAAACCTTGAGCGTAAAGACCAGCCGCTTGTCTTCATCGAGCAAAGCGAGCGAATTTTGAATCACTTCGTTCAACTCTTTATTGAGAAGCTGTTTGACCGGCGCCGGCCCGCGATCGCTCAAGTTCAGGACCAACTTGTCTGCGAGATCTACGTGGCGGTCGTCATGCGCGCGGGCCCGCGAAGATTCGCGCGCAACGTTCTTTGCGATGCCAAACAGCCAGGTCGAAAGCTTCGTCTCTTCGCGCAGCGTGTGCAGGCTCCGGTACGCCCGCACAAAGGTCTCCTGCGTCAGATCTTCCGCCACCTCGCGATTGCCAACCAGGTCGTAGATAAAACTGATCACGGGACGCGAGTATCTTTCAAAGATCAAGCGAAACGCTTCCTGGTCGCCCTGGCGCGCGCGCGCAACTAGGTCTGCTGAACTATTCATCAGAGATCCCGCGAACGCACCGGGCTGACCTGCAAGGCCTGACTCCTGAGCCAGCCGTTTCATCATCTTCTCGGTAAGTTAGTGAGCCGCCACCACAAAAGGTTTCAGGTTTTTCCCGCGCCTCGTTTGAAGGTTTCCAGATAAAACGAGGCAGAGCCGTGCCTGTTCCACGATTGATTAAGATATTCCGGCGAGAGGATTTTGGCGAGTAGACGCGCGATCACCGACTGCTGACAACTTGATAAATTGGTGATGTCTTTAGTTCGAGGATTCTCTGCGCCCCCTCTGCGTACTCAGCGTCTCTGCGGTGAGTGTTGTTACAGAGCGATTCACCGCAGAGACGCCGAAGGCTGAGACTGCGCAGAGAAGACAACGGAAATAAGGCTAAGCGGCCTTCAATCGGTCGCGGTCAGCCAGCAGGCGCTCGACCGTGGCGAGAAGGCTCTGTGGGTCGATCGGCTTCGGCTCGTAGGCATTCGCTCCCAGTTGCAGTGAGAATGTCGCGCCACCGTCGCCAAACGCCGTCGTCACCAGAATTTGCGTTTTTTCCAGAGACTCTGTGTCGCGCACGCGTCGCACCACGTGAATGCCGTCGGCCGCCGGCATGCGTATGTCGGTCACGATCAGGTCCGGCTTCACAAAAAGGGCCGTGTCGTAACCGCGCACTCCGTCTTCGGCAACGGTTACTTCGTAGCCACGTTTCTCAAGCGTCATGCGCATAAGTTCGCGCTCGACATCGTCGTCTTCAATAACCAGAATTCTGCTCATCATCACCTCAGGGTGTGAAAAAGTGCACGCGAACTATTCCCGTGTCTCTAGTAAACTCTGATTAGCATATTGCTTCCACGATCACACCATCCAGGTCGCCATCCATTTCGCTCTTGTTTGTGACGATCAGTGCGCGTCTAATAGTGATCGACAGGCAAGAAAAGCGGCGAGGCCTCCCAGAACCTCGCCGCGCGCGACGCGCTGCTCCCAGGAGCGGGTCGTACTCCTGTTTGAGGAGGGCTTACAAGATACGCCCGGCGCTCCAGACTCTCAAGGATTCGTTTTCAAGGCATTGCGACGTTCCTTGCAACTGGCACTAACGCGCGGCGTGTAAGTCGCTTAGGTTGAGCGCGAAGAAGTTGCTTGCATTAAGGTAAACTCCGATTTATGCTGCGTCGCTTAGAGGGCCTCCTCGTCAGGCTCAGGCCACTTCGGAGACTCTCAAACAAAGTAAGCACACTAATACTGTCTTGCCAGTGAGAGCTTCATTGGCAACCGAGAATCTTTTTGAAATCAAGCGGCTGCTAGAAGAGCGGCAGCAGGCTTTCGAGCAGACTTATCGCGAACGCGGACGCATCTGCCGCAACCGAAGCGGGCGGAGTCTGTACTTGCCCGGGCGGTGCGGGATCCGGAGCGATCTGACCACCGGCGCAGGGTGGCGTTTGGATTATCCCGGGTTCGGGCGGCGCACATGGTGGCCCTTGCATTATCCCTGCGAAAGCGGAAAGGCCGAGCACGAGTGTCAGAGCGACAGCAGCACAGAGTCTTTTTAGGTTTTTCATGTTGTCTCCTTAGCGTTGGTGAGTTGGTGTTACGACTCTTCTAAACGAATAAGACGAAGCGTGTTTCAGAGGCAGCCTTTAGATCAATAGGCACTGCGGCTGCTCAGCGTCGTCTAAGGAAAGCATCTTATCAAGTATATCGAAAGGCAGGCCTCACATGAACTTAGCAACCCAGCTAGCGGCCACGAGAAACCGCAGTCTCACCCGGACGGAGCATGCTCAGCATTGCTGTGGACAGGCCAAGGATCTCGAGAAGGCCGGCGAATATGAAGCAGCGTGCGAAGCGTTTGTCGAGTTCTGGCCGCAACGAACTGAACCACCGATAATCGAGGGTCTTGACCGGGAGACGACTGCTCACGTTCTACTCCGCGTGGGCGCTTTGGCCGGATGGCTGGGGAGCGCGCATCAGGATGAGAGGCGCCAGGAGGCCGCAAAGAATTTCATCACGCAGAGCATCGAGATCTTTGAAGAGTTGGGGCTATCTCAGCGAGTAGCCGAAGGACACGCTGATCTCGCTTTGTGTTATTGGCGCGAAGGCGCATTTGATGAGGCTCGCGTCCATTTGGCTGAGGCGCTAGACCGCGTAAAAAATGAGAACACCGATTTGAAGGCGTGTGTTCTCATTCGCGCCGGCCTGGTGGAAGTAACCGCGGGACGATGGAATGAGTCGTTGCGATTGTATGAGGAATCCGCACCACTCGTGGATAAGAGCACCGACCATGCTCTAAAAGGGACCTTTCATAATAGTCTCGGCGCAGTGTTAAGCAGTTTGGCTACCGCAGACAACCGGGAAGATCACTTAGATCGGGCATTGATCGAATACGCGGCCGCGAGTTTCCACTTCGAGCAAGCGGGCAACACCAGATATCAGGCTTCCGTCGAAAACAATCTCGGCTTCCTCTTCTCAACCATCGGTAAATTCACGGAAGCTCATACCCACATTGATCGGGCACGCGGGTTATTTGCGAGCCTCGGCGACCGCGGCCACGTCGCGCAAGTCGATGATACCCGAGCGCGCACACTGCTCGCCGAGGGTCGCATCGTCGAGGCAGAGCGATACGCGCGCTCGGCGGTGAAAACGCTCGAAAATGGTGACGAGTGTTCTCTATTGGTAGAAGCGCTGACCACCCACGGAACCGCGCTGGCACGTTTGGGTAACTACAAGAAGTCGAAAGCGCTGCTACAGCGCGCGATCAAAGTTGCCGAGACGTGCGGCGACCTGGAAGGCGCCGGCCGCGCGAACCTGAGCATCATCGAGGAGCTGAGCGACCAGACTTCGGCAACGGATTTGGTTTCGAACTACAAATCCGCCGTCGATCTCTTGCAGCGCTCTCAGGACCCGTCAGCCACAAAGCGCTTGCTCTCCTGCGCAACCAAAGTTATCGATGCGCTGGGAGCCGTGCGGGATGAAGAAGATGCGGAAGCGAAAGAACATTCATGGGAAGGCTTCTCGTTCAAGCAGGAGATATTCAAAAGCGAAAAGGCGCTAATCGAGCGCGCGCTGAGAGACGCCGGCGGTTCGGTAACCAAAGCCGCGCGCCTGCTTGGCTTCAAGCATCATCAGAGCCTCATCGCTTTGATAGGCACTCGGCACAAGGACCTGCTGAAGACACGATCCATTGTGCGAAAGCGAAGACGCCACATTTTCTCCAAGCCCAAAAAAGCCGAAGGGAAGATTGTACCAGAAGGCTCGCGGCCGGCCGCGTCGCAGATTTCCATTCTGCAAGCCGAGGACAACGAAATGGTCGCGAGCCTACTCGGCGACATGTTCGCGACGCAACATTGGTGGGTAGAGCGTTGCGCGGATGGCGGCAGTGCCCTCGATAAACTTACCAGCGGAGAGCGCTACGATCTCTTGCTTTTTGATAACGACTTGCCGGGGTTGAGTGGATTAGAGCTGGTGTTGCGGGCGCGAAGCATGCCTCATCGCCGGCGCACCCCGATCATCATGCTTTCCGGGAACGATTGTGAGGCTGAGGCGTGGCGCGCCGGCGTTGATGATTTTCTGCGCAAGCCGAAGGGCATCGATCAGGTTCTTTCGGCGATCGCCAGGCTTCTGAAAATCGCCTAAAGCCAACTTAGCATCGCCTCGATTCCGTACCACAACTCGCGCGATCGGTCTCGACCGGAAGGAACAAATCGATGAAACTCGGCCCCAGGACTTCACCCCGTTACGCAGCGCTCGGCTTAATCTTGCTTGCCTGCCTGTTACTGGTTCCATCATCAGCAATGGCTGGATTCACATGTGGTCCGGGGTATAGGACCGCAGGGCATCAGTTATCAACAGATACGGCATTCAGTTACGAACCAGCTCAAATTTTCTGCGATGTGAATGTCTCTGCCAGGCCTTACGGTGATAGCCACTTACTTAGATTTGATGGTGGTGTGTTGGGTGGGGGCTGGCTCGGAACAGCGGGCTCTTACATGACAATAAACACCGCGAGCTGTCCTTCGAGCTTCCCCAATCAACTAACCATTACGTTCGGTGGGCCTCCCGTTGCCTACGCGAAGATCTATCTCGCCGGGGGTCTAAGCGATCTTGTAGTGAGTGGTGGCTCGCCGATTACCATTCGCGACCCTGGCGGCACCTTTGGATTTGTAGAAACTCATGACGTTTCGAACCTCACAATCACTGCGACTACGCCGAAGTGGGAATTCGGGATTTACGATGTTGATTGGTCCTATTGTTTTCCTGATTCATCACCTACACCCACACCGACGCCGACTCCAACCCCAACTCCGACTCCGACGCCAGATCCCGCAAAAAACCTGGGCAAGTCATGCCCTAATCAGAGAGTCGGTGGGCCGGTGAATGTTACGAACGGCAACATGTATTTGGAACAGGCGGACTACGGACTGCCAGGTGCCGGCGAAGCGATTAACTTTGCTCGCTCATATAACAGCATGGCCTTGCGGTTTGGCTTGTTCGGCAGAGGCTGGTCGACTGGTTATGATGAAGCGCTGGCAATCGACAGTCCCACATCCTTGCGATTGTACATGCCGGACGGACAGGCAACGGATTTCATTGGCAATGGGAGCGGGTCGTTCGCTCCGGTGCAGACCGATTTCTTTGGACAGATCAACCAAAACACTGATGGAACTTTCAGGCTCTCATTCAAAGACGGAAGGATTCAGGTATTCACCAGTTTCGGAGCCTTACTCTCATTAACTGACCGCAATAACAATCAAACCACGCTGGCCTACGATGAAAGCGGAAGGCTGATTTCGATCACAGATCCTTCTGGACGCCAGCTTTTTGTGACGACCAGCATATTTGGCCTGGTGCTTTCAATCAGCGACAGCCTGGGCACCATCGCGACGTACGACTATGACACGAGCTTCAAATTGGGCTCGGTGACTTACGCGGATAACTCGGGCTTCCGGTTCAGCTATGACGGGAACAACCTCTTGACGAGTGTGGCCGACGCGCTCGGCAACATGTTGGAATCGCATGTGTATGACTCGCAAGGCCGGGCAATCACTTCGGAAAAGCAGGGTGGCGTCGAGCACTATTCGCTCAATTACGTGAGCGCCTCAGAAACTGATGTGACTGATGCTCTTGGTCACATCACTAAATACTTCTTTGATACTACCGTGAGTCGTAATGTCGTCGTGAGGGTCGAAGGGTTGTGTAGCTGCGGATCCGGCTCGCAATCGCAAACCTGGACCTACGACAGCAACCTGAACATCTTGAGTCATAGTAACAGCCTGAACCAATCGACGACGTACACTTATGACGCTCAAGGCAATCAACTCACGATGACCAACGCGGCGGGCACCACGACGACCACCTACAATAAATTCGGTCAACCGCTATCCATGACAGACGCTATGGGCAGCGCCACCGAATTCACTTACGACGGTCAGGGCACGCCACTTTCCATCACAGATCCGCTGAACCACATTACGACGTTCACTTCCGACTCGCGCGGAGAATTGCTGACAATCACAGATGCGCGCGGCAAGACGACGAGCTTTGCTTATGACGCCACCGGTAACTTGATAATCGAAACGGACGCGTTGGGCCACGCTACACAGTTTGCGTATGACGCGCGAGGGCGTCTGACGAGCGCCACCAACGCGCTCGGCCATGCGACGGCGTTTGCCTACGACGGAGTGGGGAGGCTCAACCGGGTAACCCAAGCTAACGGAACCGTTATCAGCTACGAATATGATCTGGCCGGACGACGCACCGCAATGACCGATGCCAAGGGTAATCGCACGAGCTACAACTATGACGGAGCATATCGTTTAAGGAGTGAAATGGATGCGCTCAGTCAAACGACATTCTACGACTACGATCCGATGTCGAATCTCATCGCCAGCACAGACGCGCTCTCGCGGACGACCAACTTCGACTACGACGATTTCAATCGGTTGGTCAAGATTACTCGTCCACCTGCGACCACAGGGGCCACGCGCTTGTTTGAAACTTTGACTTATGATGCAGCCGGGAATGTAACGCAGCGAACCGACACGGCGGGCCGCGTGACGAGTTACGCTTATGACGACGTCAGTCGCGTTGTCGGCAACACGGACGCTGATAACAAAACCACAACTTTCGAGTATGACGCTCTCAGCCGAATGACGGCGCTCGTGGACGCGCGGAGCCAGCGATATCGGCTCAACTATGACAGCCTTGGACGCTTGAGGCACGTTCGGCGCGGAACCGACGTGATGAGCTTCACCTATGACCCCGTCGGAAATCGCAAGCATCGCACCGATTACAACGGCGTGACGACGATTTACGATTACGACGCCCTGAACCGGTTGAAGACAGTCAATTACCCGGGCACAACAACAGTCAGTTACACTTACGATAAGCTCTCGCGGTTGCAGACGGCGACTAACGAGAACGGCACAATTGATTTCGATTACAACAAGATGAACCGGCTGACGAGTGTCACGGATGTCTTCGACCAGGTCGTTGGTTACAACTACGACGCGAATGGCAATCGCACCAAGCTGAACCTCAACACGGCCACCGTCGCGACCTATCGCTATGATGGTCTAAACCGGCTGACGAAAATTCTCGACGCCACCAGCCTCGCAACGACCTACAGCTACGATGCGACGAACAAGCTGGCATCGCGTCGTTTGCCCAACGGCGTTCTGACCAGCTATCAGTATGACGGGATGGATCGCCTGACGAGGCTGGTTGATACCAAAAGCGTCACGACAGTTGCTGATCATCAGTACCAGTACAACACTGCGAGCCAAATCACACGGATTGCGGAACCGGCGAACACTAAGAGTTACGGTTACGATGCGGTGGATCGTTTGACTTCCGCGGGCTACACAAATCCGCTCCAGCAGAACGAGAACTACGCTTACGACGCAGTGGGGAACCGCACCTCGTCGCATTTGAGCGCGAGCTACGGCTACCAACCATTCAATCGCTTGACGAGCACGAACGCGGCGACATTCACCTTTGACTTAAACGGCAACATGCTTTCGAAGACGAACTCAAGCGGAACGACGCAGTACAGTTGGGATTTCGAAAACCGTTTGAAACAGGTCACGCTGCCGAATGGAAAAACGGTCACCTACAAATACGATGCGCTCGGCCGCCGCATCCAATGCGCGCCCAGCACTGGAGTCTCAACCAATTTCATCTACGACGGGCAGGATGTAGTCAAAGACCTTAACAGCGATGGTTCGACGGTTGATTACTTGAACGGACCTGGCGTCGACAATAAGCTGCGGCTGACCGATTCAAGGCTCGCTGCTACGGGCCCGCTGTATTTCTTGCAAGATCAGTTGGGCAGCACGACCGCGCTGACGAACTCGCTGGGCGTCGCCGTGTCACAGATTAACTACGCCAGTTTTGGCAATCCGAGCGCCGGTGCAAACCTGACGCGCTACACCTACACCGGCCGCGAGTTCGATTCCGACACGGGCCTCTATTACTACCGGGCTCGCTGGTACGATCCGAAGGTGGGAAGGTTCATCAGCGAGGATCCGATTGGACTTGCTGGCGGAATCAATCAGTTCGCGTATGTTGCTAATAATCCGCAGAACGCGAAGGATGCTTCCGGCCTTTATAACGAAGATGTTCATTACTACCTAACCTACTTCATCGCTACCAAATTTTCATGTGTGACGAAGGACGAAGCTAGGCTAATCGCGGACGCGGACCAGAGCACAGATGAGAATCCAGATACCGCGCCATTCCTGGGCGTATCGGTAGCTCAGGCTAATAGGAACGCGGAGAACCATGCATTTACTGAATACGTTGCTTGGAAGCTAAACGATTTGAAAGATACCGCTTTTAGTAATACTCACAACTACGTGGGCATGGGGCGCTATTTGCACTTCATCCAGGACACTTTTAGTCATAGAGGTTCCAGCAACAGTATCATTGGACAGTTTGGGTTCAATGGCGTCGATCTCCCGGTTTTTGGAGGTTTTGTTGTTGACAATACCAATCACGATCGGGAGAAATCTGAGGAGATGGCTAGGTCTACGTTCTTTGCACTTTTCGAATGGGCAAGGAAGAAGGATTGTCATTGCCAGTTTACCAATATCGCTTCATGGTGGCCGCAAGTAACTGAGTTTCTAAAGGCTAGTAACGGGGATCTGGAAAAGAAGCGTCGGATTCTTAACGTGCCTCCGCGGTAGTAGATGAAGCTCTGATACGCAAAAAGATCAATGTCGCCCGTTTCGTCCCAACGACCCAGGTTTCGAATCATCTTGCCGGTGATCTATTTCATCGTTGCTGGATTCTTGTTTACCGATTGTCTCTTACATATGGGCCACTCACGCTTTTGCCAGTATTCGTTCTATTCCATGTTACCGGCAGGGCTAATAGGCTCAGCCCTTTCATATCTCCTAGGTCCCTGGAGAGTCTTGCAACACGGCTCGCTGGTATGGCAGCTTTTGGAAATGGCGTTGGTTCCACTCCCCTTCTTACTCGCTTGCCTTCAGTACTACTTGATCGGTCTGTTGATAGATCGGTTGCTGGGATATCGGTCAAGGAAGCTCGTTCACGATTCTGAGTCTGAAACACGACCTGCACTCTAATGAGTTGATAGCTGACGCCGCTTGATAGAAGACGCCGAGGGAGCGAACATGAGGATCTCGCTGAAGTATGTGGCGGTTTCAATAGCCGCTCAGCTTATCGCCTGCGCAAGCCTTTGGCTTGCTGCGATTCTATTTTCATCGGACTCGCTTTTCAACGTCATCGTATATTTCTATTGGCCATGTATTATTCTCGTCGCGGCGTTCCTGGGCACAAGCGGAGAGTCTGCAATGATTGCCGTGCCAATTTACGGCATGGCGCTGGGAATGATCACCTACAGCGTCATCCTTGCAGCCATCGTGGGGTTTCTAAAGAAGAAGAGAGCATAGCTTCTTGGAAGAAGATCGAAGACCTGAATTCGACGGTGACTGGCGAGTATGAGGAGGGAAAGTTCTCTCTCAGGCCGAATGAAAAAAGTGCCGATTCCGAACATCGTCGGTAGACTGCTGGTCATTCCCTATTTGCTGTTAACGATCTTCCGGCCATCATCCCCGCTCGAAGATATTGTGGGCTATGGATCCGAGTTCATCCAGTGGCTCGTGATCGGTTACTTGCTTTCATTAATATTCTGTCGTAAGGCGTAACGTGATTCACATGAACAAGAACAACTGGACTCCAGAGAACAAAAACCGAGCCAACGAAGTGTTGACTCCACCTGCGATCTGGCGTAGAAGCTTTCTGGTTCCCCACTTACCTCAAGGAGCTTTCCGACATGAACTCATCAACGCCGGCTGAGCAGCAGGCAATCGAAATCGAGCAGCACCTGCGCCAACTTGATGACGAGTGGGCGAAGGCGGTGGTGCGCGGTGATGCCGAGACGCTCAACCGCATCATGGCCGACGATTTTGTCTTCACCTATCCGCTCGAAGGTGACGACAAAGCGCAGTTCATCGGGGACGTGACCTCAGGCGATCTGAAGATCGAGCACATCAGCCGCCAACAGGTCAACGTCCGCGTTTTCGGTAGCACCGCGGTGTTGACGGCGCGCGATTCGGGGACGTGGCTCTATCACGGTCGTGAGCTTTCCGGCCAGTACAAGATTATCAAGGTCTTCGCAGAGCGGAATGGGCAATGGCAATTGTGCGCCTTCCAGGCTTGCCCGATGACGCAACCCGACGCTCACGCGCCTGGAAGCTGATCCCGCATGACAACTTCGCCGGCACGTCGCGCCGCGTTTCAAATACTGCGGCGAGTGGAACTGGAAGGCGCGTATGCTTCGGTGCTCCTGGCCGGTCTCGATCGTGGAATGCGCGAGGATGACCGCGCGCTTTGTCATGAACTGGTGCTCGGCGTGCTGCGGCGACGGTTGTGGCTCGACTGCGCGCTCGAGCACTTCGCAAAACGCAGCATCGACAAAATTGATTTGCCGGTGAAGTTGGGGCTCCGGCTTGGCCTCTATCAACTTCGCTTCCTTTCGCGCATTCCGCCATCGGCGGCAGTCAATGAATCAGTCAACCTGGTACGCGCCGCCGGTCTGCGATCCGCAGCGAGCTTTGCGAACGCTGTGCTGCGTCGGGCGACGCGCGAGCCGGATTATGATCCGGCGGCCGGTGTCGGGAGCGTTTCGGAAAAGCTGGCGATTGAAACTTCGCATCCGTTGTGGTTGATCGAGCGCTGGACGAACGCGTTTGGTTTTGAAGAGACCGAAGCCCTGGCGCGTGCGAACAACGAGCCGGCGCCCGTTGCCTTTCGTCTCACCGTAAAGGCTATCGAACAAGAGTTCCCTCTGCCCGAATTTATCAAAGAGCTGGAGAGCAAAGACGCACGCGTTTCGCCATCGAAGATCGCGCCGGACGCGTGGCGTGTCGCCGGGCACAGAACCCCGATGCATCGGGGTAGCGAGCGGGTAACCGCCGGCAAACATCGCACCTCAGCGGGGCTGCCCCGCTGGGGACCCCGCGATGCCGGCGAACCGCAGGCCCGGCCACCCCAGCGCGGCTGCCGCGCCGGGGACCCCGGTTCGATGCCTGCGCTCCTGCGCGAGCTGTCGCGCGATGGTCTGATTTATCTTCAGGACGAAGCCTCACAATTGGTTGCTCATTTGCTCGGCGTTCAGCCGGGCGATCGCGTGCTGGATCTTTGCGCCGCGCCGGGAAGCAAGACGACGCACCTCGCCGCGCTCGCGCCGCAGGCGCTGATTATGGCCGGCGATTTGCAAGAGCATCGTTTGCGCACGCTGGGCGAACTCGCAAGACAGCAAGGCGCAAACAGCATTGCGCTGGCCGCTTGCGATGCCACGCATCGATTGCCTTTCGCCGACGCGTCGTTCGATCGCGTACTGGTTGACGCGCCATGTTCGGGCACCGGCACGCTGCGACGCAACCCGGAGATTCGCTGGCGACTCAACGCCGCGGATATCACCGAGCTTTCATTGAAGCAGACTTTGATTCTCGGCAATGCCGCCGCGATGGTCCGTCCGAGCGGGCGCTTGATCTATTCAACTTGCGCGCTCGAACTTGAAGAAGACGAAATGGTAGTTGAGAAATTCGCGAAAGAACATGACGAATTCGAACAGGTGAAGCTCGCGGCCTCAACTGATCTCCAAACTGAGACTGGTGCGATTCGCACCTGGCCGCACCGACATAATACTGACGGCTTCTTCGTCGCGGCGTTTGAGCGTCGAGTCTGAGCCGCGCTTCGGTTGCGGCTGTTTGCACGCGAATGCTAGACTTCGCGTGATTCGCGCTTGATTCGCGCTTGATTCGTGCTCGGATTCCGACGTAGCGCCAGGGGAAAGAGACCGAAACTATTGTGCCTTTTGTAAACCGAGCGCTGTTGACGCTTAAACGAATCTTGATCGTCATCGGAATCGCCGTAGCGTTTTCGATTGGCTTGATCGGGGCGATTGTACTTTCGCTGCACAGTTCGCAAACCGCCGTTCCTAACGTCGTCGGCAAGGATCGGATCGCGGCTGAGAATGAAATCAGCGCCGCTCGCTTGAATTTCCGCGTGCGTGCAACTCGGCCCGCCAGCGACGCGCAACCCAACACGGTGCTGATTCAAATCCCCAGCGCCGGAGTCATCGTCAAGGTTGGACAAACCGTAGCCGTGGACATCAGCCGTCCCACAAAAGAAGGCGAGACCTCAACGACCACGCCGGCGAACACAAACACTGGGAGCGAGAAGAAACCGGGGAACACTAACGCATCGAATTCATCCGCGAACTCGAACGATAACAAACCAAAAAAGAAGCCGGCTAATGCGAACAGCAACGCCAATTCGAATGCTAACGGCAATCGCAATGCGAATCGCATCGCCAATCAAAACCGAAACGCCAACGCGAACCGCGCGACCACGATAAATACGAATGCGAATTCAAGTGAAACTCCGGCGCACGACCTGAACACAAACCGAGGGAACTTGAATACAAATCGCCGCCCACCGGCGGTCGCTCCGACGCCGTAGTTTGATTGCAACCAGAGACAGACAAATGCGACCTCATCACACGTCCATGATCGAAATCGCGCCGTCGCTCCTGTCGGCGGACTTCACGAAGCTCGGCCAGCAGATCGAAATCGTCGAGCGCGCGGGCGCGTCTCTGCTGCACGTGGACATAATGGATGGACGGTTCGTGCCGAACATTACGGTAGGTTTGCCGGTAGTCAAAGCAATTTCGCGTGCAACCCAACTGCCCATTGACGCGCATCTGATGATTGTCGAGCCAGGGCGTTACGCCGAAGAATTTGTCAAAGCCGGGGCGCAGATGGTTTCTGTTCACATCGAAGCCGACCCGCACGCGCACCGCACGCTCTCGGCAATCAGGGCCGCGGGCGCGCAAGCGGGCATCGCCATCAATCCAGCGACGCCGCTGTCGGCTTTGGACGAAGCGCTAAAGTTTGCCGATTACGTTTTGCTGATGTCAGTCAATCCGGGTTTTGGCGGCCAGAAGTTTATCCCGGAATCGCTCGACAAAGTTCGTCGCTTGCGAAAGATGATCGATGAGCGCGGTTTGAAAGCACGCATCGAGATTGACGGCGGCATCGATGCGGAGAACGTCGCCGAAGTCGCGAGCGCAGGAGCGGAGATAATCGTTTCCGGCTCAGCGATTTTCGGCGCGCCCGATCCGGCCGCGGCGTTGCGCGAATTACGCGAAGCCACGGTGTTGTGGGTCTAGAAAACAGGCGTTCAGAGTACCGACTTTAGTCGGGCCTTTTGTTTGACCAGAATGTTTGGACTGAAAGAGCCCAACTAAAGTTGGTACTCTAAACGCCTCTCGGTCAAGTTCGTTAGCTAATGGCCCGGCATTCAGTCTAGAATTCAACTGCACGATTTGTTTTGGAGGTTTTCAGTGTCTTTTCTTTTTGTGCCAAAGACAAATTCTCGCGGCGCGCTGAATCTGCTGATTTTGGCGCTGGCTGTTTGTGTTCTAACTCTATCAATCGCGGCCACTACGTTCGCGCAGGGCAGCAAGAACTCAATTCAGAGTGGCCAATCAAACAAGCAGCGTCTGGACGTAATGCGTTCTAAGTTGGACGCGATGCGCCGCTCTCTTGACAGCGCAATCGCGGCGATCAACGCGAAGGATACCGGCGACGAGAAGAAGAATCCTGACGATCCGCGCGAGCGCTTGCGCAGCTTAGACAAGGAAGTCGGCTCAGTGCTGAGCGAGGTAAACGATCTACACGCCAAAGAAGACAAATCGGAAAAATACGACAACTCCCGGCTGGACGCCCTCGAAGACTCCGTCGCGGATTTGAGCACGCGAGTCGAGGCGGGTCTGCAAGCGACCGCCGGCGCGCGCACGGCAAGTTCCGAAACATCGTCGAACTATCATCCAAAGCCTGAGAAGGGCAAGCGTCGCTTGTTTGGATTGCTGCCCGGAAAGAGCGATGAGAAGTACGCTGCACTGCTGACCGGGACCGCGCCGGGCCGCGATCGCGAACTGTTCACCGAAGCTACGAAGCAAGTGCGCAAGGGCAGTCATGAAACCGGACGCCTGCTCTTCACCACGATCATCACAACTTATCCGGACTCTCCTTTCCTGCCGATGGCCAAGCTGGCAATCGCCGATTCATTCTATTTGGAAGGCACGACCAGCTCGCTGATTCAGGCGGGACAAGCTTATCAGGATTGGCTCACATACTTTCCGACGGACGCGCTGACTTGCGACGCGATGATGAAAGTCGCGGAAACCGAGATGCGACAGATGGGACTTTCCGATCGCGATATCTCGCACGCGCGCAAAGCCGAACAGCGTCTGAAAGTGATGTTGCAGACGTGTACGAAGACAGCCCTGCGGCCTGACGCCGAAGTCCGTTTGCGCGAAGTGCAGGACAATCTCGCCATGCACAGTTTGTATATCGCCAGGTTCTATGGCGATCGGTTCACAAGTAGCAAGGGCGTCAAGGGGGGACTGAAGGGCGAGCAATCTCGGTTACAGGAGATTGTTGATAAGTATCCGAACTTCTGCTTAATGGACGAAGTTCTGTTCCGCCTGGGCTGGACTTACCAGCAGGAAGAAGAGCCGGATGAGGCGGCAAAGCTTTTTCAGGAACTGGTGCGCGATTATCCGAACAGCGATTACCTCGACAAAGCAAAAGATCAACTGAACATTATCGGTGCGGCGATTCCCGAACCCGATCCGATCAGAAAGACCATGCCGACGTGCGAGAAGCCGACGTTCATGCAGAATATGATGCAGCAGATTACGGGCAGCGCCGACGTTACCACCAGCCACGACGGCATCCTGATCACCAGGCACGGCGAAGGAAACGACTTGATCGACAAAGCGCTCGCCAATAACGGAACGCTCCCGGAAGGCATCCAGCCGGTAATCCAGCGCACGAAGCCGGCACTCGTGCCGGTGAATCAACCGCAGCCAACGACTTCGCCGGACACGACCCAGGACAAGAAGAAGATCGGGGTCGGAATTCAATCAAACTCGAATGGACCGTTGCCGGATCGAATCAATCCGGGCGCGACAACGACGCCGGGAACGCGCCCAAACCAGACCCCGACGCCGAAGCCTTAATAGTCTCTCACCCGGGCAAGCGGCCCCGTAATGACCAAAAACTCCGACGATCCGAACGAGTTGGCTCGCCGACATCGCACCGCAATGCTGGTGGTTGTCGGTTTTCTATTGCTGACAGTCGTGCTGCTGGCGATTGCTTTCTTCGCCGCAAAGTCTGTTTTCCGGCCCGGCGATCCGTCGATCGTGATGGGACTGCGAATCGCGATGGTGGTGTTCGGACTGGGCGTGTTCGTTTTGAGACGGACAAAGTTTGCCGCGATGCGTCTGAGAGATATCGTCGCCGTCAAGGGCCAGTCAGCTTTGCTCAAGACCTTGCAGGACACGACGATTCAATGCGCGTCGATCGGTGGCGCAATCGCTTTGATGGGATTCATCATTACGATCCGCACCGGAGAGTGGATCGACATGCTCCGCGCCAGCGGCGTCGCCGTGGTCGTGCTCATCTACTGCTATCCATTTCGCGGCGCGTGGCAGCGTGCGGTGATTCAATTCTCGCGCGAGCGCTGAAGTCAGCTAGCTCGCAGCCGGACTGTTTGCCAGACGGATTCCCTGATTGCCGGGGCTGGTGAGCTGTTTGCCGGCGCTGCGTCGGCGCAGGAAGCCGCTGCCGTCTTCTTTCGAAATCAAACCTTTTTGAATCAGATCGTGGATGGATGTTTCGAACGTCGCCATGCCATGCGCGCGTCCGGTTTGCATCATTGAAGAAATTTGATGGGTCTTGCCTTCGCGGATCAGATTAGCGACCGCGGGCACGTTGACCAGAATCTCAAGCACCGGAACTCGTCCGCTGCGATCCGCACGCGTCAGCAACGCCTGCGCCGCCACGCCCCGCAAACTTTCGGCCAGCATCACGCGAATCTGCGCCTGCTGCGCTTCTGGGAACACGTCAATAATGCGGTCCACGGTTTTCACCGCGCTGTTCGTGTGCAGCGTTGCAAAGACCAGATGTCCGGTTTCGGCGGCGGTGATCGCCAGAGAAATCGTTTCCAGGTCGCGCATCTCTCCAACCAGAATGATGTCCGGATCCTCACGAAGCGCCGCTCGCAGAGCGCCACTGAACGACTTGGTATGGCCGGCGATTTCGCGCTGATTGATCAGGCAGCGATGGTTCTCGTGAACGAACTCAATCGGATCTTCGATGGTGATGATGTGCTTCTGCTGTTCAACATTGATCGAATGAATCAGCGAAGCCAGCGTCGTAGTCTTGCCCGCTCCGGTCGGACCCGTCAGCAGAATCAAACCCTCGGACACATCAATCAGATCCACAAGCGCCTCCGGCAGGTCGAGATCCTTGATCGTCTTGATGCCTTCGGGAATCAGCCGAAATGCCGCGCCGATGCCGTTACGCTGCATAAAGACGTTCGCGCGAAAGCGCCCGACGCCCTTGAGCGCGTAACTAAGATCGAGGTCCCAATTCTCTTCGAAGTTCTGGCGCTGAGTCTCGTTGAGGATTTCAAAGATGAGGCTCTGGCAGGTCTCCGGCGAAACGTTGCGGTAGTTCTGCTTCACCATCTCGCCGTTGATGCGCATGTAGGGCGCGGAGCCGGCGGCCATGTGCAGGTCTGAAGCTCCCTGGGACTTCATTTGCCGGAGCAGGTCATCTAGTCTGGCCATAGTGAATTCTCAGTTTCATTAACGGCAGACGCACCGTCATCAGGTCGAGGATGGATACTTGATTCTGTAATTGTCCGGGCGAAGCGGGGGAGGCTGGAAGAACCGAACGAGTTTGGCGATAAAACTCACGCGAGTCGCGCCCGGTCCGAGCTGAATTCAATATAGCACATGGGCCGACACCGCGTGCAAGACTTTTTGGCCGAACGAGATCGGTCTCGCGAAAAACGCTCCGCGTTTGAACTAACGCAGGGCTCGCGACTATGGAGTCCGGTTCCGTGGCGTGTAACGCGCGGTGACAGCGCTCGCCAGGAACCGCGCCCGCAGCAGTGCAATTCCCAAGCTTTACGAAGGATCAAGCGATGGCACTGGCCTTGCTATTCACGGGTCGCGGCCCAACTGTCGAAAAGCCGCGGAGCAATTGCGAAGGAGCAGTCACCACGATCGAGGCGGACCAAATCAATGAACACTCAGGCCACCAATGAAAAAACCCAAAGTTGGCATTCGTCCAGCGGTCATTCAGTCATCGAGACGCTGGTGGTTGTAGCAATCGCGACCGTGCTGGGCGCGGTCACGCTGCCGCAAATCATCTCAGCGCGACGTCTGATGCGTTCGGCCGCGTTGCCGCGCGAGGTTGTCACGCAGTTGCGCTTTGCCAAGCAACAGGCCATGTCGCAAAGACAGGCGTTCACCTTTCAATACGATGATTCGACAAAGAAAATTAAGATCATCGATCACAACAACAACGGCAACCCCACGGCCTCGTGCAATGTGGCCGGCACGGCAATACTGGCGGATTCTCTCTATCCGAACACGGCATGCAGCACGACGGTGCTGACCGTTCCACTTGGTGGCGGACCGGTTCCGGCAGCCGATATTTCCATTGGAGTGCCCCCGGGGCTCTCGGGAGTTTCAACGCTGGATGATACGACCACGCCGACTTCGCTAACGGCCTTCAAACTCAATATCACTTTCCAGCCGGACGGATCGGTAATCGACGTAAACAACAATCCCGTTAACCGGACGCTCTTCTTATACAACAACCGAGTTCCCACGCAGACGGCAGTGGCGATTTCAGTGCTCGGCGCCGCCGGCAGAGTCAAAGTTTGGAGGTACAGCAGCAGTGTTAACAAATATGCTGAATAGCAAATCTCGGCGCGCGGTGCTGCGAAAACATCTGCGATCAGAGTCGGGCGTCACCATTTTGGAAATGGTAGTGGCGATGCTCATCTTGACGGTGGGCCTGCTCGGACTGGCTGCCGCCATCGGCTACGCCGTAACGGTCAGCAATAAGGGACGCAACCTGACGAACAGCAAGCTGCTGGTGGTTTCACTGCTCGAACAGATGGAGACTTTGAGGAACACCAAGGAGTTGACGTTCGGACAGATTGCCAATCAAGGTTCGGTTGATAACACGGGAGCGACGCGGAGCTTCGTTGGATTCCCTACCGGGTTCCAGCCGCTGTCGATCAATCCCGGTCCCGACGGAATCTTTGGCACGAGCGATGACCTCGTCAATCCAGGCCCGGATAACATTTACGGTACCGCGGATGATTTCACCGATGCAACGTGGGGAGTTCCCGGGTACGCTCGACAGATCACGATCACCCAATTGGGAGGGAATCCGAACCTTAAACGGATTCAGGTGACTATCCGTTACCCGGATGCCGCCGGACAGATGCGCGATCTGGTAGGCGTCAGCTATCTCAACAACGATACGCGCAGCAACTTCCGCTAAGAGATCAAGACTGAAGCGCCTGCGCTCAGAGTAAATTGGAGGCAGTACATGTGCCCTAATCGCAAATTCAATCGTCAGGCCGGCTTCTCCATGATGGAGTTGCTAATCTCGTTGGCGACGATGACGATCATCACCGGCTGCGCCTTTGCCCTGATCGGCGGCAGCATCAGGTTCACCAGCGCAACCTTTCATATCACTGATGCTGAGCAAACAATGCGCACCGCCCATGAAATTATCAACCGCGATTTGACGACCGCGGGGGATGGGCTGAGGGGCATCAACACGATTACGGTACCCAGAGGTTTCGTCTTGAATTACCTGACGCACACGCCCGATCCCACAGATCCCAATTATGTAAACCTGGGCCTGGTGGTTTCGGACGACGACGTTCCGGGAACCACGGCGGTTGCACAATCGAATCCTGCAAGGAATGTTCTCGATGGATCTGATCGATTGACGATGTTGACGCGGGACACCTCGTTCCAACCACCGGTTTCCCTGGTGGCCGGCAAGATCACGTCATCGGGCGCCAATACGAACATAGCCGTCACGGCTGCGGAGCTGCCACGTTTTCAGGTAGGAGAGATCTACGCCATCACCGCACAAAACAGCATGGCATTCGGTGTGATAACCAGCATTAACACGGTCACGAATACCCTCGTCATGAGTAACGGCGACACTTACGGCATCAATCAAACCGGCCCCCTTACACCGATCAATACGGTTTCGACGATCATTTCCGGGGTCAACACGCAGGCTGCTTCGATCATACGGATGCAGATAATCCACTACTACGTGAACTCAAACAATTCCGTGAACTCAAACAATCTACTAGTCAGGCGCGTGTTCGGAGTCAGGGGAGGCGGATTCGTTGACAGCGTGATCGCTGAGCACGTTACGAATCTGCAATTCCGTTACCTGGTGAATCTACCCGATCCGAACGGGTTCCTGCCCCAGCCCGTAAGACAATTGTCACCGCTGCAGCAAACAGCCGTGCGCGAGGTGGAAACAACTATCAGGGTTGAGACCGTGCGCGCGGTCAACGCAGTCACCGCGAACGATAATGGCAGGCAATCTATTTCGACGACGACTGCGACGACTGTTCGCAACCTGCAATTCCGGAAGGCGCTCTAGTCCGGGAAGAGAATTGAAGAGCTGTGTAGCTTGATTGATCATTTTTGATTTACTTGGAAGGAAGCATCATGCGCAAGAACCATACAACCGAATGTGCGACGACGTTTTCTCGGTCACACTCAAGAACCAATGAACGAGGGGCCGCGCTCGCCACTGCCTTGATCGTAATGTCTCTGCTCGCATGCATCTCGATGACCGTGCTGGCCGTCGTGACTCACGAAGCACGCATTGCCGGCAGCGATTTGCAGCGCACGCAAACGTTCTACGCCGCGGCGGCGGGCATGGAAAAGATGACTGCCGATTTCTGCTCGCTGTATGCTCGCACTTCGCGACCTACGCAGGCGCAATTCGATACCATCGCCGCGTCCTATCCTACCGAACTGATCAACGAAGGCTTCACTTTTTCGAAACCTGACGGCACGCCGGGTCAATCGTTGACCGCTGACACAACCGTACCTACGGCCGCGATAGTTGACCAGGGTGAATTCTCCGGGCTGATTGCCTCAGTTATTCCATACACGCTGGACACTACGGCCACTCAGACTGCGACGGGAACCCAGGTAAGACTCCAGCGCAAGATGAATAACTATCTCGTGCCAATTTTTCAGTTCGGCATGTTCAGCAACGAAGACCTGGAAGTACACCCGGGTCCACCGTTCGCCTTCAACGGACGCGTGCATGCAAACGGGAACCTTTACATCAGCGGCAGCATGACGTTCCTTTCGAAAGTATCAACCGCGAACGAACTGGTTGTTGACGTGATCCGCAACGGAAACACGCACGCCCAGTCCATGTCAGTAAAAGTACCGACGGTCGCCGTTCCGATTCCGTTAACGATTGGCAGCGTAACTGGTGGGCCAAATTTCTCAGGCACAAGCAGCGGGATGCGCGGCTTCTTCCCCGGCTCACCCAATGGCGCGGCCAACGCGACGTGGGATACGACTTCGGTGGCCGCGGCTTCGGCTGGCGTTTCCAACCGCTTTGGCGGCCAGGTGATCACGCGGAGTACAGGTGGCTCTCCGCTGTTGCTGCCCATGCAGCTTGAAGGCAACCAGACCCGCGAAATCATCAAGCGCATGATGCCCAACGACACCACGATTCTGAGTCAGTCGCGTTATCACGCGAAGTCGCAAGTGCGAATCCTGATCGATGATGAAGGCACTTCGGCGGGTGACGCCGCAGGTATTCTCGCCGGCTTGGGTGTCAATCTATCCACATTCGATCCGATTCCGCTGCCAAACACGGCGACAAGTTCGGTGCCAACGGCCAACGGTGGCGGCAGAGCCTTGTGGCGGATTAATGACGTTAACACCAACTTCAGTAATAGCTATAACGAGACATCAACCTCTTTCGTACAACAGCAGCAGAACACAACCGCGCGACAAGCAGATACCGTTCGCGGTGTCAAGGCCCCTCCCCCGATAAAGACCATTACGGGCGCTACCGGGACGCTTCTCCCGATTATTATTACCTGCACTGCACATGGATTCTCAACTGGCGATTATGTGGTTATTAGCGGCGTGCAGGGCAATACGAATGCTAATGGTACTTATGTGATCACGAAAGTGAACGCCAACCAATTCATACTGAATGGGAGAATTGGGAACAACAACTACACTGGGGGAGGCACTGCCTACTCATATACTGCTATTCCGAAATCTACGAACGGTACCGCCATTCCGGGGGGCTCTGGAATCACGGGACGAATCCTGATTCAGATCGTCGATGCCAACGGCGTCGCTCGTGACGTGACTACACAGATTCTTAGCATGGGCATAACTGAAGGAGAGCCGAACGCGATAGTTCACCTGCAGCGTCCGACGTGGGCCGCGTTCACGCAGGGCAGTCGCGATGCCAGCACGGCCAGTCCCACGCCCAATCCCAGCTCCGGCCTTACTGGTGACTCCGCATACGCCAATAGCTTGGTCGACATACAAAACAAGACACACCTTGGAGCGGATGGGTCGATCAGGATCGATTCTACCAATGGCTACCCGACCCTGGACGGCAATGGGTATCTCAGGAAGATCGTGCACACATCGGGACAACCACTGCGATCCGATCTACCGCCCGCGCTCAACATCGCGGATTGGGGATCAGGCACATGGGACACTAATGGTGAGTGGAATGCCATCGTCCCCATCAATGTCTACAACGTGCGCGAAGGCTACATCAATTCTTCGCTGAGTTCGACCACGGTCTATGAACGCGGCATCACCAACGTCGTCGAAATCAACATGCGCAATCTCGCGCGTTGGTTGGATGGTGTTTACGACGCTAATTTGTTGGCTAACACGAACGCCATAAGCGGGAATATAGGCAGTCCTGACGGATATACGATTTACATATCCGATCGTCGTGGCGACAAAGTGAAGGCTTTCGTTGATCCGACCGGCGCGAGCTTAAACAGCACGAACGGCATGGTCGACAACGAGGACATTTATGGACCGAACGGCTCGCTCGATCCGGGCGAGGACGTGCAACAAACGGGCGCCCTGGTAAAAGACGTTACGGAACTTCCCGATCCGGCGGCTTTGCCTGGCGGTTACGGTGCGGACGTATTCAAACGGGCATTGACAGTTTCGGCCTGGGCCAATCTGGATGCCGGCGGCATCAACCACAAGTACTTCCGCAACGCGGTTCGTGTGTTCAATGGCGAGAACCTTCAGATTACCGGGGCACCGGGACGACTCTCGTCCACGCTGGGCATCACCATTTCCAGCGAGAACATGGTTTACATCTGGGGAAACTACAACACAACCGGCATAGACGTCGCCCCGCCCGATGGTGTGTCATGCCTGAACGATCTGACTGGCGTTTGTCATTACCTGGGCAGCCAGGTTCCGACTTCGATTGTCTGCGATGCGTACTCTCCGCTTTCCAAGACCTTCTTCGACAGTGAGACGGCGCTATATCCTGACAATCTGAATCTGCGATTAGCAGATAGGAGCGTGTCTTCAGTCGGGGCCGAAACTTCTCTGCGGGCCGCGATCCTTGCCGGAAACAATTTGTCCGCCCTGGCCGGTAGTCCGGATGCCGGCGACGCTACGGAATCGCGTCTGAATGGCGGCATGCACAATTTCCCGCGCTTCCTCGAGAACTGGGGCGGCCGGCGCTGGAATTTCGTGGGCTCGCTGATTCCTCTTTATCACTCGACGCAAGCCGTCGGACAATACAATGCCGCCAGCACGATCTACAGCCCGCCGACTCGTGATTGGGCGTTCGATATCACATTCACGAATCCGAATCGGCTACCGCCGGGAACTCCTATGTTCCAGCACATCGAGCCGACAGGCTTCAGACAAGTACTCTAGAACCTGCTGCTCTGTCTCGCAGCGGTCAGGCTGCGCCGGTTTCTTTCCCGAGCTGGAAACCGGCGCAGCCTTTTTGTATTCGCGACGCGCCCGGTTGCGCGAGAGTAACCGAAGCTCGGAGCGCGGCGAAGACCACCGGTAAGCGCTCGCTTGACGCTCAATAGGCGGCATGTTAGGTTTTCGCATTCATCTGTTAGTAATCAAATTGATCAGTAGAAGGCTTGCATTATCCGCCTGAAGACACTCGCGTGACCGCACTTGCGCTCGATCTCAAGAAGACAGCACTGAACGCCGTGCACCGTCATCTGGGCGGGCGCATGGTTGAGTTTGGCGGCTGGGACATGCCCGTGCAGTACACGGCCGGAACAGTCACTGAACATTTGCGCACGCGCACGCACGCCGGTTTGTTCGACGTGTCGCACATGGGCGAGGTTGATGTGCGCGGGCCCGATGCGATTCCGTTCGTCAACCGTTTGGTTTCCAACGACGCGTCGAAACTCCTTGACGGGCAAGCGCAGTATTCAGCGCTAACCACGCCGGAAGGAACAGTAATCGATGACCTGCTGGTTTATCGCTTCGCTGAAGATCATTTGTTGCTGGTGGTCAATGCGGGAACAACTGAGAAGGACTGGAATTGGATTAGTTCGCATCGCGCCGGTGAAAAAGTTGAACTGCGAAACCGGAGCGCTGAGTACTGCCAGATCGCCTTGCAGGGTCCCGACGCGCTTTCGATCGCGCAGAAGCTCACCAACGTGCCGCTCTCTGAAATTAAGTACTACCACTTTTGCGAAGGCGAAGTTGACGGCGTTCCGGCGATTGTCTCGCGGACGGGCTACACCGGCGAAGATGGATTTGAAGTTTACGCGGCCGCGGACAAAGCCGAACACCTCTGGAACAAAATTCTGGACGCGGGAAACTTTGGCAACGACGATGGCGTGCTGCCCTGCGGTCTCGCCGCGCGCAACACGCTGAGGTTGGAAGCGGGAATGTGCCTTTACGGCCATGAGATCGACGAAGCCACCACGCTGCTGGAAGCCAACCTCGGCTGGATCTGCAAACTCAACAAAGGCGATTTCATCGGCCGCGAGCGATTGCTGAAACAAAAAGAGGAAGGCATCAAACGCAAGCTCGTCGGATTTGAGGTTACCGATCGCGGCATCGCACGAGACGGGCAGGAAGTTTTGGTGAGTGGCGAGCGAGTTGGGCGCGTCACCTCAGGAAGCCCGGCGCCTTTCTTGAAGAAAAACATCGGCATGGCTTACGTTCCCGTCGAGTTCGCCAACGCAGGTCAGGCGATCGAGATTGACGTGCGTGGCCGGCTGGTCGGCGCGCAAATCGTGTCGCTGCCGTTTTACAAAAGGCGAAAGTAGTTTTCAGTTTTGAGTTTTTAGTTTTGGATCTCTAATATCTGTGTGGCGCTCTGAAACCAGGCGGCGCGCTCGATAAATCAAAACTGAAAACCAAGAACTTAAAATTCAGAACTTCTTAGGAGCATCATGGCAAACGTTCCGGAAAATCTGCACTACAGTAAGGATCATGAATGGGTGCGCGTCGAAGGTGATATCGCGGTAATCGGTATTACGGATCACGCACAGGATCAACTCGGCGATGTGGTTTACGTCGAATTGCCGAAGGCCGGTGAGGAATTCGCCGCGCACGAATCGTTCGGCTCGGTCGAATCAGTGAAGGCCGTCTCGGAAATTTTCACCCCGGTTTCTGGCAAGGTTGCCGAGGCCAACGAATCGCTCACTGACGAGCCTGAGAAAGTCAACGCGGATCCATACGGCGAAGGTTGGATGATCAAGATCAAGATGAGCAGCCCGGGCGAAGTCGATAGTCTCCTGACCGCCGCCGAATACGAAGACTTTACGAAAGCTGAGAGTGAATAGCATTGCGTTACATTCCAAACTCGCCCGACGAGCGCGCCGAGATGCTGCAACAAATCGGTGCCGCTTCAATTGAAAGTCTCTTCGATTCGATTCCCGAAGACTTACGCCTGCGCCATCATTTGAATGTTCCGGCAGCGCTTTCTGAGATAGAGCTGCTGAAAAGATTCGATGAGATGGGCCTGCGCAATCAGGCGGCGGGCCGCGTAAGCTTTCTCGGCGGCGGAGCCTATTCGCATTACGTCCCTACGATCGTTGACCATTTGATCTCGCGCTCGGAATTCTTCACCGCGTACACGCCCTATCAGCCGGAGATTTCTCAGGGCACGCTGCAAGCCATCTTTGAGTTTCAAACTCTGGTCTGTCAGTTAACGGGGATGGATATCGCCAACGCGTCGATGTATGACGGCTCGACAGCGATGGCCGAAGCCGTCCTGATGGCTGAGCGCGTGACGAAGCGGTCGAAAGTAATCGCCTCATCCGCCGTTCACCCGCAGTATCTTGAAGTCGCGCATACCTACGTGCAGCACGCGGGAATCGAACTTCAGCAATCGCTCTATTGCACTGAAACGGGCACGACTTTGCCCGAAAGCCTGAGCGCGATCGACGATGAAACGGCGGCGATCGTTGTGCAGTCGCCAAACTTTTTTGGTTGCATCGAAGACCTGCAAGCTCTGGGCGAAAAAACGCATGCCAACGGCGCGCTGCTGATTGTCGCAATCACTGAAGCGATGTCGTTCGGGCTTTTGCGATCACCGGGAGCGTGCGGGGCGGACATTGTTGTCGCTGAAGGGCAGTCGTTCGGCGTGCCGCTTTCATTTGGCGGACCATACGTCGGCCTGTTTGCAACGCGCGACAAATTCGCGCGGCAGATTCCCGGTCGTTTAGTTGGCGAAGCTTACGACAAGAAAGGCCGGCGCGGCTTTGTTCTGACGTTAGCAACGCGCGAGCAGCACATTCGCCGCGAGAAAGCGACCTCGAACATCTGCACGAATGAAGGATTGATCGCGCTGGCTTCGACAGTCTATCTCGAAACCATGGGCCGTCGCGGCGTGCAGGAAGCCGCGCGCCAGTGCGCGCAAAAGGCCCATTACGCCGCGCGCGAGATTACCAAGCTGGAAGGCTTTTCGCTTCCCTTCTCTGCTCCTTTCTTCAACGAGTTTGTGGTGCAGGCGCCAACCGAGGCGTCGCCGCTTCTCGACAAACTAGCGCGCGAAAAAGGAATCGACGGCGGCATCGCCCTTTCACGTTTTGATTCGAATCGGTCGAACGATTTTCTGGTCTGTGTGACAGAGACGAACACACGCGAACAGATCGATGCGCTGGTCGAAGGGCTCAACCAAATATCAACCACAAAGCCACCAAGACACAAAGTCAGTTAAGGGAATTCCTCTTTGTGCCTTTGTGTCTTGGTGGTAAAAAGTTTGAATGGAATCACACATCACGAAAGTTACTACCCACATCAGCCATAACGAGCAGTTGATCTTCGAACGATCTCATCCAGGTCGCACGGGCTTCATGTTGCCGCCGCTCGACGTGGACGAAATCGCGCTCGATGAAATCATCCCAAATGAATTTCAGCGCGACGACGATCTCGCAGACTTGCCCGAAGTCAGCGAGGTGGATGTGATTCGCCACTTCACACGGATCTCAACCTGGAATTATTCGATCGATCTCGGCTTGTATCCGCTCGGCTCGTGCACGATGAAGTACAACTCGCGTCTGAACGAAAAGGTCGCGCGCATCGCGGGCTTTGCGAATCTTCATCCGCTGGCTTCCGAAGGAGAAGCGCAGGGCGCGCTCCAGGTAATTTACGAACTTCAACA
This sequence comes from Pyrinomonadaceae bacterium, assembly GCA_035545035.1. Classification (GTDB taxonomy): domain Bacteria; phylum Acidobacteriota; class Blastocatellia; order Pyrinomonadales; family Pyrinomonadaceae; genus UBA11740. The sequence continues at coordinate 14,124 of DASZZL010000010.1, read as the reverse complement.
GCACCTCGCCGAGATCACCGGCTTGCCCGGCGTTTCATTGCAGCCGGCCGCCGGCGCGCATGGAGAGATGACCGGCATCATGATCATTCGCGCGTTCATCGACGCGCGCGATGGCAAGGAACAGTCGGCAAACCGTCGCACGATGCTGATTCCCGATTCGGCGCACGGAACGAATCCGGCATCGGCGCATCTTTCAGGTTTCACAGTCAAGACGATTCGCTCGACGGCGGAAGGTCTGACTGATCTCGATCACTTGCGCGAGCTGTGCGCGCACGGAGACGTGGCCGGCTTAATGTTGACCAATCCCAACACGCTCGGACTGTTCGAAAGAAACATTCAGGAGATTTGCCACATCGTGCATGAGGCAGGCGGTCTGGTTTACATGGACGGCGCGAACATGAATGCGCTGGTTGGCGTGGCGCGGCCCGGCGACATGGGCGTCGATGTGATTCATTTGAATCTGCACAAGACCTTCTCGACGCCGCACGGCGGCGGCGGCCCAGGTTCGGGCCCGGTTTGCTGCACGAAAGAACTTGCACCATTCCTGCCGGTGCCGCGCGTCGTTGTCAGAACCCGGAGCGGTAGCGACGGGGTTGAAGGTGGCACTGGAGTTCCAGTTAATAAATCTTTCAAGCTCGATTTCGACTATCCGCAATCGATCGGGCGCGTCAAGGCCTTCCTCGGCAACTACGGCATGATGCTGCGCGCGTTGGCGTACACACTCACGCACGGTTACGAAGGTTTGCGTGAAGCGACCGAAGCCGCAGTGCTCAATGCGCGTTACATTGCGCACGGCCTGAGTTCTGACTACGAGAAGCCTTTCGACGCACCGCCCATGCACGAAGTCGTCTTCACCGACAAGTGGCAGGCCCGCAAAGGCGTGCATACGCTTGATATCGCCAAACGCCTGATCGACTACGGCTTCCATCCGATGACGATCTATTTTCCCTTGATCGTCTCGGGAGCGATGCTGATTGAACCGACGGAATCCGTCGGCCGGCAGGAACTCGATCAATTCATCGAGGCAATGCGCTCAATCGCGCGTGAAGCTATTGAGGATCCTGAGTTGGTTCTGAACGCGCCACACACCACGCGTATCGGTCGACTGGATGAAGCCGCGGCCGCGCGCAAGCCCGTGCTTCGCTGGAGGCCGAAGCAGGCGGCGAGCGCGACCTGAGTAACGCAGTCTCGAACTAAAGGAGAACAACCCGATGGCAGCACAACAAACCTGGACAGGCCTGCAGATAGAAACGGGCTTCTTCCCTCTCTCGTTTTTTCTCTATCTCTGCACGCCGACGATCATCATCGACGGGGTCGCGTGTCAAAGACCGTGGGGCGTTCACTACTTTCAACTGGCGCCGGGGATGCACAGCGTCACAATCTTCTTCAAATACATTTGGATGGATCAGTGCGGCGCCAATTCAATTAATGTGATGATTCATCAGGGCTACGTCAGCAGGATCAAGTATGAGATGCCGCCGTGGATGTTCGCGAAGGGTTCGATGAGAGAGCTGCCGCCTTACGTCCCGCAACAGTAAATGGAGTCAGCGTCGGCCAGACAAGCTCGAAGGAGCGCAATGCCATGAAGAGAATCGATTCGATCAGGAAGAGCGCGTTGATGCTTTTCTTTGCCGCATGCTTCATCTGCGCATTTGCCGCAAGTTCAATCTTTGCCGATGGGGTGAAGAAGAAGGTCCGCTTTGCCAGAGGCACTTCTTCGACCACTATCAGAGGCGGAGTGATACGCGGAGATCGCGACCGCTATTACGTTGGCGCGAAGAAAGGCCAGACGCTGTCGGTAAAGATCACTTCGCTTGAGAAGAACGCAGTCTTTCAGATCTATTTGTCGGGCGAACAGGAATCACTGCCAGGCGCCGGTGATGGTGACGATGCCATGAAATGGTCAGGCGAGCTTCCTGCCGACGACGAATACGTAATCGTGGTTGGCGGAACGCGCGGGAACGCAAGCTACACGCTGACTATTTCGATCAAGTAATCGCGATCGTAGTCGGCGCAGCGGACTTCAGTTGCCAACGGCCCACTCAAAATCGCGCAAGCTAAACTTCCCAATCGCTATTCTCTCTCTCGCTGGTTGGTTCGGCTGATCCCTCAGCCGGGACTTTCAATAGCGCTAATCGGGCGACGACGCGATCGTTCAAGAGGTGTTCTTCGATAATCTCGGGCACATCGGCCGCGCGCACCTGCGCATACCAAACGCCATCAGGATAGACGAGCACGGCCGCGCCGATGGCGCAGAAACCAACCGAAGCGCAGTCGGTCAGCACGATGCTTCCCTTAGGGTTCTTACCTTTCTTCGCCTGGCCCATCAGCAGCCCACGGGCCGTCAATTCGCGCTCGAATGCTGCCTTAACTTCAGCACTGTCGTTCGCAGAGCAGGATTTGCCCGCGCACACAAACACGTGATGCCGGATGGGCGCCGCCGTGACCGGGGCGAGGGCGCGGAGTTCGTCCCGGTCTGCGATGAACTTCAGTTCAGCCACAATAATCCTATGCTAGCACGAACCGGCAGCCGGCATCAGCGCCGAACCAGCGTGCTGACGCGCGCCGTGCGGGCGGGACGCCCGCGCTCCCAGAGTCTTTGCTGGCAGCCGGATTCATTGTAAGATTGCTTGCGAATGGGCGACTGCTTGACCGACCGCATCAAGCTCCGTGGCGGTCTTCGATGCGGGCGCCTGATTTGATATTGGGGACACGTAAACGTATCCGAAGATGACTGACCAGAATACAACCGGACTGGTAATTCACGTCTCGTCGCTCAACGATCGCTCGACCGAAGTAGTCATGCGTGACCTCATTCGGATCGGCGCTTGCGAAGACTGCGACGTGAAGATTCGGCTGCCGCAGATGCCTGCCGCGTCGGTCAACGGCCCGGTGATCGAACTCACTCGCCTGAACGGCATCTACCGAATCGCCAATTTCGATGCGACGCTGGAAGTAAAACTCAATGGCCGCCCGATCAAACCGAACAGAGGGATCTACGACGGAGACGAAATCTGGATCGGGCCGTCAGGACCGTCGATACATTTCTTTCCAATTGAGGCTTCAGCGGCGCTGGTACCGGGGCGCCGCGACGGTGCGCACGTCGCGCCATTTATCGAGCAGGCCGCGATGGAAGCTTCGGCGACGGCGCGCCGCGACGATGCCAAAATATTTCTACGCGAGTTCACGCGCGAACTGGTGCGTGAGATAAATCCCAGCACGAAGATCATCACCTTCGCAATCTTGATTTTGGCAGTGCTTGGCGGACTCTATATCGGCTTTGCGCAGTTCAATGAAGCTCGCCGCGGTCGCCGCATCATCGCTGATCAGCAGGCGCAGTTGGCAGCGCAGCAGCAACAGCTTCAACACGCAAACGACCAGCTGGGCAACCTCGTAAAATCAAATCAACAAATGCTCAAGACTCTGTCGCTGGGCGAGTTGCTGCGCGCCGACTACGGCGGCGGCGTTTGTTTGATTTCCGGTTCGTACATGTTTGTCGAAGCAGGGACCGGCCGTCCTTTGCGCTATCCCGAGACGCAGGCAAACGAGTCAGGAGGAACGGTGCAGAACGGCACTGAGTCGCCGGTGCTGACTCCCGAGGGTCACGGCACAATCGCCGAGTATGAATTCGTGGGCACGGGCTTTCATGTCGGCAATGGTTTCGTGCTCACGAACCGTCACGTGGTCCAACCGTGGCAGGCTGACGAACGCGCGCAAACCTTGAACAGCAGCGTGAAAGGCCAGCCACGTCTGAAAAAGTTGATGGCCTTCTTTCCCGGCAACACGCAATCCATCGTCTTGAAATTCAAGCAAGCGGGGCCGCGCGAAGACGTGGCGGTTTGCACGATTGATGCGAAGGACCTGCCGCCGAAGCTTCCGGTCCTGCCGCTGGAAAAAGATTCTGATTCAGTCGCGATTGGAAAACTCGTGGTGACGATGGGTTATCCTTCGGGACTGGATCGATTGCTGGCTTTGCTTGACGAAAACGAAGCGCGCCAGATCCAAGCTCGCTATGGCACGGTGGAATCGCAGCTTGGCTTTCTCGCTCAAAACAAACACATTACGCCGCTCACGACGCAGGGAAACATTACCGATCTGGACGCGAGCAAGATCGTCTACGACGCGCGCACGGGCGAAGGCGGATCAGGCGGGCCGCTATTCGGACCATCGGGCCGCGTAATTGGAATCACTAACGCCATCTTTACGGAGAATACTGCTTCAAATTTTGCCGTACCCATTCGGCATGCGGTCGCCTTACTCGAGCGAGCGGGATGGACGACCCCTGCAAGTTTGGAGGCTGAGCAGAAAGAGGGCGCGAATATCAGTCAGACCAATACGCGTGCGATGCAAACCAGCGGACCACGCTGACTGAGCATGGCTTGGCACGCTCGTTGCTCATTCAACCCGGGCGGCAATCACGGATCGTTCTTTCGCATTTCGACGCACTTGACGTTGCTATTCGCCGGCGGCGAACGCACCGGCATCCCGCGCGGGCTCGCCGTCGCCGAGCCTTACGACAGCTTGAACTTCGTGCCGACGGTTTTGGCGCTGACCGGAGATCTTCAGCGCGACAACACGCCCGACGCAGCTCTTAGCAACCGAGGTTTTCTGAAGTTTCCCGGTCGCGTGATTTCCGAAGTCGCGGGACAACAGTTTAAGCCGGGCTCGAGCGTTTCGGCGCAGTAGACTTTGCGTCCTTTGCGTTTGATTCTAAGATCCGCCAGTAAACCAGTCTCCAAGTGTAGAGTTTTAGATTTTGATTACCGAGAAACACTTCGACGATCACGCGCTGATTGAAGCGACCGATGCGCGCACCGTCGCGAGGCCTTCGCGCGCGCGCCGCAACGTGGCCTGGGTTCAGACGCTGGCCTTCCTGCTCGGTGCGTTGCTGCTCTTCTATGTAATCCGCGCCGTCGGCGTCCAACCAATCTTCGCCGCGCTTAGCCGCGTCGGCTTCGGTTTCTTTTTGGTGGTCGCAATGAACGGGCTGCGTCACGTGCTGCGCACGATTGCCATGAGCACGTCCGTGCCGCCCGAACATCGTCGTTTCACCTTCGTTCAGGCCTTTGCGGCCAGGCTCGGCGGCGAGTCCATGAGCTTTCTCACGTTTGCCGGGCCGCTGCTCGGCGAAGCTACGAAAGTTGCGCTGCTCCGAAAGCGCGTTCCGCTGGTCCACGGCGTGCCCGCGCTGGTCGTCGACAATTTGCTCTACAACCTTTCGGTGGTGCTGGTGGTTTTTGTCGGCGCGTGCCTGATGCTCTTCGCTTATCCGGTGCCGATCGTCGCGCGTGAAGTTTTGATCGTAATCGCCGGCGTGGCCTTCCTGGGATTAGTCGCGGCCGCGCTGGCGACCCGACGCCGCGTCACGCTGCTGACAAACATCATCGATCGTTTGGCGCGTCGCGGCTTTCGGCCAAATTTCCTGCGCGCCCGGCGTCATCACATCTATCGCGTCGAGTTGACGGTCTATGGTTTTTACAAGCGCCGGCCCGCCGCTTTCTTCTCGATGATCGGATTTGATCTTGCTTCGCATGTTACCAGCGTCATGGAAGTTTACCTTACGCTCAGGCTGCTCGGCTTTGTGCCGCACTTCGGGCCGGCTTACATCATCGAGTCGCTAACCAAAGTCATCAACTTCGCCTTCGCGTTTGTGCCGGGAACGATCGGTGTTTACGAAACCGGCAATGGCATAATTCTGCGCACGCTGGGTTATGCCGCCGCCACCGGCGTCGCGTTGGCCATCGTGCGCAAGGCCGCAATTGTTTTCTGGACCGTCATCGGTCTTTTCATTATCACTTGGCGCGCGTTGCCCAACGCCTGGGCCCGTGTGCTCGATCGCAGTCCGCGTTTGCAAAAAATTATGGACAGTCTGGTGCTTTCAAACATCGCACATCGTCCCGCGCGCACCGCCGTCAGCGTTGCCGGGATCGCTCTGGGAGTCTTGCTGGTCGTCTTCACCGTCGGCCTGGCGCACGGTCTGCTGCGCGAGAGAGCCCGTCGCGAAGCGAACATCGGGGCCGAGATCTTGCTGCGGCCCACCGGCTCGCTTGGGCTCAGTGGCTCGCAGCTTTTCACCATGCCCGCGGCTCACGCCGCCGAACTGGCGCGCCTCGAGGGCGTGCGCATGGCCGTGCCCATCGGGCAGAGTCTGGACAAGAGCGATACGGGCTTTGGCTCGCATCTGGTCGAGGGCATTCCGTTCAATCAGTACGCGGCGCTGACAGGACTCCAGATCAAGGAAGGAAGAAAACTCGAGCAGGGCGACGAAGTCATCGTCGATGGAGCCTGGCAACAGGAACGCGGGATAGCCGTTGGTTCCACGATCGAGATTTACGAGCGGCCATTTCGTCTGGTTGGAGTTTTCGAACCACCGGGCGGCGGCCGTTTGAAAATTCCTCTGCCGACTATGCAGGAGCAAGTCGGCGGCGACGGTCGCTGCAATACCATTCTGGTTGCGTCCGTCGATCCGGCACAACAGGAACAAGTGGCCGCACGCATCAAAGGCAAATTCCCTGACGACCAGATCATCTTCACCCGCGACCTGCCGGAACTTTATATCTCCAGCGTGCCCGCACTGGGCATTTTTCTCAACGTGGTCATCGGCGTCTCCGCCACCATCAGCATGCTGGTGATCCTGCTCGCGATGTACACGACAGTCACCGAGCGCACGCGCCAAATCGGGATCCTGAAATCGCTCGGCATGTCGAAAGGGTCGATCGCCTGGGTCATCGAACAGGAAGCGATTCTGGTCAGCGTGATGGGCGTCGCTGTGGGCGTGCTGCTGACGCTGCTGACGCGCTTCGTGATCATGCGCTCAACTACTCTGACAGTCGACGTCGAGCCAAAGTGGATCGCGATTTCGCTGGTGGTCGGCTTGATCGGCGGCTCAATCGGCGCGCTCTATCCCGCGCTGCGCGCCGCGCGGCAGGATCCGGTCGATGCGTTGAGTTATGAGTAGCCGACGTTCAGCGTGATTTAGCTGTTAAGACTTAACCTCCGTCGCCAGCGACCGCCACGACTGAATCACGCGGACGGGAATTTTTCGGGTTCGCTTTGAAGTTGAACTCGACATTACAGCCCTCGACGTGATATTTCAGAAGCGCTCTTATACCACAAAGCGTCGTTGATTTTGACGAAGGCAACGGAGAGACGATGGCATACACACACCATGAACTGAGACACAAAACCCTGGCCGAGTTGCGCGACATCACCAAAGACATCGAACATGAAGCTGTCCAGGGCTATACGCAATTGAACAAAGAGCATTTGATCGTGGCGCTCTGCAAAGCCCTCAACATTGACATGCACGAGCACCACGAAGTTGTTGGCCTCGATAAGGCGGCGATCAAATCGCGCATCAAGGCGCTCAAAACAAAACGAGATGCCGCGCTCGCGGCTCATGACCATGCCAAATTAAAGATTGCCCGCCGCTCGATTCATCGCCTGAAGCGACAGATTCACAAAGCGACGGTGTAGAGACGTGGAAACCCGGCAATGAAGGTTTCACTTTTCAACTTGGCACTGTTCACCTCACTCGTAGCCGCTTGCCTGGTTATTGCGCTCGCCACATTGCCGCAGAACGAGTTCTCCCTCAACGTCACGGTAATCACGAGCGAGCACAGTCGAGACTCGAATTCGGTAACTACGAATCTTTGCGTTTCAGGAAACACGCTGGTGTACGAGGAAACCTATCACGGTGCCCATGCCAATCGGCATCAACCGCTGAAGAAGGAATACAAACTGACAAACGATGACCGGGACAGACTTATCGGCTTGCTGAAAGACAAGGCCCTGCTGACGACTAAGACGATATCGAAATCGTCTGAACAAAGGGGACTAAGCCGTGACTTTGAATTATCAATCGCCTCGAAACTGGCCGGCAAAGTAGGCCTCATTTCGATCAATGCGCCACGCACTGCTATCGAGCTGAAAACTGATCCCTTGTACCAGAGCTCAGTTTTCTTAATTGCCGAACTCTATCGAATCATCAATCGGACCGATCCAGACGTCACATTTTCCGATTTGATCGATTAGCCCTGTCCGCGGGATTTCCTCTTTATTCGAAGTTGACTTTCGGTCCAAACTGGCATAGAAAACCTCGCACAAAGTAATTCGCCTGCTAACGTTTTCTAAATCAAGAGAGGTAGCTTATGAAACAGGCTATCAGTATCAACGTCAACGGTGTCGACCATCACGATGATGTCGAGCCGCGTTTGCTGCTGGTTCATTATTTGCGAGACGTGCTTAGTCTGACCGGCACACACATCGGCTGTGAGACTTCGATCTGCGGCGCGTGCACTGTGATGATCGACCGCCAGGCAGTCAAGTCGTGCACGATGTTCGCCGTGCAAGCCGATGGCGCGAATATCACCACGATTGAAGGACTGGCTGCGAACGGCGAGCTGCATCCGGTGCAGGAAGGATTCTGGGAGCGGCACGGTTTGCAGTGCGGCTATTGCACGCCGGGAATGATCATCGCCGGCGTACAGCTCCTGGATCGCAATGCGGATCCGTCGCGTGCAGAGATTCGTCATGGGCTCGAAGGAAATCTGTGCCGCTGCACCGGGTATCAGCACATCGTCGAGGCGGTGGAGTACGCGGCGAAGAAAGGTGTGACAGGTAAACCGTGACAGGTGGAGTTCTTATGGCTACCAAATACGTTGGAAAGAGAATCAAGCGCACCGAAGATCCCCGGCTGATCAAAGGTCTGGCTCACTACGTTGACGACATCGGTTTGCCGGGCATCTTGCATGTGGCGTTTGTGCGCTCGCTTTACGCGCACGCGCGCATCAACGGCGTGGACACGAGCGAGGCGTTGAAGGCGCCAGGCGTCGTCGCCGTTTACACAGGCAAAGATATCGCCGAGAAAGTTGGGCCCGTTCCCTGCGCGGCCGCGCTTCCGGATTTGAAGGTTCCGGATTATCGCGTGCTCGCAACTGACAAGGCTCTCTTTGTTGGTCACCCGATCGCCGCCGTCGTCGCAACGGACAAATACGTCGCCCGCGACGCAGTCGATCTCATTTCAGTAGATTATGAAGAACTGCCGGTAGTCGTCGACGTGGAAGCAGCGGCGCAAGGCGGCGCGGTCATTCACGAGAAGTTCGGCGACAACATCGCGTACAAGCTGACCTCAGGCGAGGGCGACATCGAAGCGGCCCTGAAATCCGCCGATCACATCGTTACGCAGCGAATGGTTCATCAGCGCCTGGCGCCAATCGCCATGGAGGGGCGCGGCGTGCTGGCGCGCTATTTTCCCGGTGAAGAAGAACTGACAGTCTGGTCATCGACGCAGATCCCGCACTTGTTGCGAACCCAGCTTGCCATAATGATCGGCATCCCCGAGAACAAGCTGCGCGTGATCACGCCGGAAGTCGGTGGCGGCTTCGGATCGAAGCTGAATGTTTACGCGGAAGAGGCTCTGCTCGGTTGGATCTCAATGCAACTCGGCAAGCCTGCGAAGTGGATTGAGTCGCGCCGTGAAAATGTTCAAGCGACGATTCATGGCCGCGCGCAAGTTGGTACCGTGGAAGTCGGGTGCAAGAACGATGGGACGATCACCGGTCTGCGTTACAACGTCCTTGCCGACCTTGGCGCTTATCATCAGTTGCTGACGCCGGCGATTCCGACGCTGACTGGCCTGATGCTTTCCGGCGCTTACAAGATTCCGGCCATTCAGATGAATGTCACCGGCGTTTTCACGAACAAGATGTCCACCGACGCGTATCGCGGCGCGGGCCGGCCTGAGGCGACTTATGTTGTCGAGCGCGCGATGGATATCGTCGCGGCGGAACTCAAGATGGATCCAGTCGAAGTGCGGCGCAAGAACTTTCCCAGGGCCACAGAGTTTCCATTTCACACCGCGACTGGTCTCGATTACGACAGTGGAGATTACGAAGCGGCGCTCGACAAGGCGCTCGATATTTCTGGTTACCAGAAGCTGCGCGAAGAACAAAAGAAGGCGCGTGCTGCCGGCAAATTGATGGGCATCGGCATGTCGAGCTACGTCGAAATCTGCGCGCTGGGGCCATCACAGGCGATGCCGGCCGGCGGCTGGGAAAGCGCGACGGTGCGCATCGAGCCCACCGGCAAAGTGACGGTCATGACCGGAGCATCGCCGCATGGACAGGGACAGGAGACTTCGTTTGCGCAAATTGCCGCCGACGAACTTGGCGTGGACCTCAACGACGTGACGGTGATTCACGGAGACACCGCCATCGTGCAATACGGCATCGGCACCTTTGGCAGCCGCGCGACTGCGGTTGGCGGCACCGCCGTACTGATCGCAATTCAAAAGCTGAAAGAGAAAGCCGCGAAGATCGCCGCCCACATGCTGCAAAGCGAAGCGTCAGCTCTGTCTTTCGAAGGTGGCCGGTATTCTTTGCCGGCAGGGGCCGCCGCCGCGACCGGAGTTTCCGAGCCCGACGTTACCGTGGCTGAAGCACCCGCCGGCGCTCTGCCGGAACCACAGACAGAAGGCCGCACGAGTCTGACGATTCAGGAAATTGCCCTGGCGGCGCACATTGCCAAAGAACTGCCTCCGGATACCGAGCCGGGTTTGTCCGCGACTTACTTTTTCGAACCAAAGAACTTTACTTTTCCATTCGGCACGCACATCTGCGTTGTTGAGATCGATAAAGAAACCGGCGAGACAAAGATCGTTCGTTACATCGCGGTGGACGATTGCGGCAAAGTGATCAATCCGCTGCTCGTCGACGGGCAAATCCACGGCGGCATCGTCCAGGCGATCGGCCAGGCGCTCTACGAAGAAGTAGTGTACGACGAGCAAGGCCAGCTGATCACTGGCGAGTTGATGGACTATGCGCTGCCGAAGGCTTCGCAGATTCCGTGGCTGGAAACCGATCGCACCGAGACGCCTTCCCCTGTGAATCCGTTGGGCGTCAAAGGAGTCGGCGAAGCGGGAACCATCGGCGCGACGCCGGCGATCGTCAATGCGATCGTCGATGCGTTGTCGCCGTATGGCGTGAAGCATCTGGATATGCCGGTCAGGCCGGAAAATGTTTGGAGGATTGTTAGCGGGAGGTCATCATGATCGCAGCACAATTCGATTACGTTCGCGCCAGTACACTTGATGAAGCCCTTTCGCTTCTCGCCCAAAATGAAGACGCAAAGATTCTCGCCGGAGGGCACAGTCTGATTCCGGCGATGAAGCTGCGTCTGGCGCAGCCGCCGTTGCTCATCGACATTGGCCGCATCAAAGACCTTTCATACATTCGCGAAGAGGACGGCCAGATTCGCATCGGCGCGATGACCGCGCATTATCAGATCGAATCGTCGGACTTGCTGAAAAAGATTTGCCCGCTGCTGCCTGAATGCGCTGGGCACATCGGCGACGTGCAGGTTCGAAACAAAGGAACGATTGGCGGCAGCCTGGCGCATTCTGATCCCGCCGGCGACTGGCCCGCGGCAATCATCGCGCTCAACGCCGACCTGATCGCCACGAGCAAGAGCGGCGAGCGCACCATCAAAGCCGACGATTTCTTTGTCGACCTTCTGACGACCGCACTTGAACCCGGCGAGATTTTGCGCGAGATTCGCATCAACAAACCAAGCGGCCGCACCGGTCAGGCTTATGTGAAAATGCATCATCCGGCCTCGGGTTTTGCCGTCGTTGGCGTCGCCGCCAATCTCACTATGGACGGTGCTGCGGCTTGCCAGAGCGCCAGCATCGGAATCACAGGCGTGTCGTCAAAAGCGTATCGTCCAATTGCAGTTGAATCTGCGTTGACGGACGCTAAGCTCAACGAGCAGACGATCGCGAACGCGAGTGCACATGCAACTGACGGCATTGAGGCGAATGGCGACTTGTTTGCTTCTGCGGATTATCGTAGACACCTGGCCCAGGTCTTTACGAAGCGAGCCATAACTGCCGCGCTGAAGTCAGCACCACCCGCGTGAGCGGGTGGATCAAACACTCAACAAGCAGCCGCCCTATGGATCCACCTGCTGACGCAGGTGGTACTGACCTCATCACCCAGCTTGAGACATTGAGTGTCAGACATCGAACTAGCGTATGAAAATCGAAGGCACTCACGAAATCAACGCGCCGCGCGAACGCGTCTATGCCTTACTCACTGATCCCGAAGTTCTGCGTCGCTGCATTCCCGGCTGCGAATCACTGGAAAAGACAGACGAGAACATCTACGCAGCAACCCTGAAGTCCGGAGTGGGGGTTATTAAAGGAATCTTCAAAGGCAACGTCCGCCTCGAAAACATGCGCCCTTCGGAGCATTACCGCATCGTCGTCGATGGCAAAGGCGGCCCGGGATTTGTGAAAGGCACGGGCGATTTCGATCTTGAAGAGAAGGACGGCGCAACTCTCATCAAGTACGCGGGCGAGATGCAAGTTGGCGGCACAATTGCCGGCATCGGCCAGCGCATGATTCAAGGTGCGGCGAAGATGATGGCCTCACAATTTTTCACCGCGCTTGAAGCTGAAGTTACATCCGCTGAGGGAGAAGCGCCGCCGCAGCACGGCTTTTTTCGCACCGCCTTAAGGTCGTTCTCAAGGTGGCTCAGACGTCTCTTTCAAAGCACCCAAAGTTAACGAGCCCGCTCTCTGAGTCGGGGCTGACGGAGCGTCAGTACCCTTTCAGTTGGCTTTTTCTTTTCGCCGCTCTCTCCGCTTCACTCAAGTTAAAGTTGTAATCGTAGATTGCGCCCACCCAATTGCCATACATCGGATTGGGCAACATGATGAAGCGCTTGCCAAACTGATCCTTAGTGGTGGTTGGTGCCGAGAAGCCGCCAAACGTTTTTCCGCTCACGCCTATTGAACATTGGGTATCCGGCCTCAAACATTTCACCACCCTAAATGTAAGACCAGATGGCATTTTCAAACGCAAATCAGGCCGTATGCACTGAGGCGCCCCTGTAAATCGATATCTATATGTGCGTTAGCGCATTGACACAGTAGTATTCCGCCCTTATATTGATTCTTTAGAAATCACCTTTCGACACCGGACTCCGCCCTCCCCCTTTTTTGTGTCTTCTGTTGTGTTTCTGAGAGACTACTCAAGAGGACAAACCCCCGCCAATAAGTCTCGTTGGCATCCGTTTTAGCCGACTCTTGCTTTTGATTAGAAGATCACCGTGGAAATGCTTCTGAGCGGCAACGTGACGGAGAGCACCCACGGTACAGACGTGAAAAGCGTCGCTTAGGCTTTTTGCTTAAATTCGAGGAGAAACATCCATGCGATCCCTTATTCGAATGTCCAACATTGCGTTCGCGACGTTACTACTTAGCTTGCTCGTATTTGCTTCGCAAAGCGTCCAAGCTGCACCAACTGTTATAAACACGGCTGACGCCGGCACCGGCAGCTTGCGACAAGCGATCATAGACGCTACCACTGCCGCCGCCGCGACCACTATCGACTTCAACATCCCAACGAGTGACCCCGGATACGACTTTCCGACCAACCGGTTCACAATCACTCTCCTAACCGCGTTGCCGAACATTCCTCTGGCGCCTTTAACGATAAACAACGCGACGGGCAGAGGCGTGACCGTGAAAGGCGGCAGCAGCTTCCGCATCTTCACCCTCGTGAACAGCGCGGTCGTCGTCATCAACAACTTGACCATCAGCAACGGTAATAGTAACGGCGTCCTCGACTTCGCCAAAGGCGGCGGTATCTTCATGGGTGACAGCGCTACGTTGACTCTCAACAACTGTATCGTCAGCGCCAATACCGCAACCAATGGTGGCGGTGGCATCTGGGTGAACAACAGCGGCACGCTGCATGTCTTCGACAGCACTATAAGCAACAACACTACCACGGGCGGCGACGGCGGCGGCATACGCATTAACAACAGCGGCACGCTGAACATCACCCGCAGTACAGTCAGCGGGAACCATGCCGATGCCGCTGCCTCTGCCGGCGGCGGAGGCGGCATCTACAATGGCGTCAGCGGCACAGTGAACGCCACTAACAGCACCGTCGACGGAAACACTGCCGGCAACCAAGGCGGCGGCATCAATAACAACGCGACAGTGACTGTCAGCAGCAGTACCATTAGCGGCAACACGGCCACTGTTGGCGGCGGCGGCATATTCAACGGTCCCACTTTCACTGCCACCTTAAACAACTCTCTCGTCGCTCTCAACAC
>DASZZL010000009.1:0-10456 GCA_035545035.1 Pyrinomonadaceae bacterium | reverse complement strand
AAGGTCGGGATGCGTGATCTTGTTAACTCTTCCGGCCGCATCATAGGCATAAAGCGTAGAACGGCTGAGGCCATCGCGCACCTTTGTCAGCCGGCTGCGTGCGTCGTAGAAAAAGAACGTAATGATACTGTTCGCATCTGTTCGCCGCGTCGTGTTGCCGCTCGTGTCGTAAGTAAACGTGGTGACTTTCCCGCGCGCATCTGTGGCCGTCAGCACCTGACCACGAGCATTGTAGGTGAACGTCGTGGTGTTGTTCAGCGCGTCGGTCGCGGTGAGCAAATCGCCAACCGTATCGTAGCTGTTCGTCGTCGCGCCATTCAATTGATCGGTGCGCGCCAGCACTTCGGCGAACCCATTGTAAGTGTAAGTGACCGTGCCGACGGCGTCCGTCTCCGTGAGCCGATTGCCGTTGCCATCGTAGGTGTAAGACGTTGTGTGATTCAGCGCGTCCGTCTTCGAAGTAAGGTTCAATTGATTGTCGTACGTCCAGGTTTGAGTTTGCGAGCCGACACCACCGCAACTACAAAGTCCTTCGACCCGCGTAACCACATTGCGGCCCTTGCTCGTGTCGAACGTGTACTTCGTGACGTGCGACAGGGCGTCAGTCACGTCGGTTTCGGTGTCGCTGACATAGCTGAGCGAGTAATGCTCGACGCCGCCTTGCTTTTCCGAAGTCAGCGCGCGCCCTTGTGAATCGTAAGTATGCGACTCGACGATGTTGCCGAGCGCGTCAGTAACTGAAGTGATCCTGAAACTGCCATCGTAGCTGAATTGGAAACCGGAATTATCGGCGTAAGTCACGGTGAGCAACTCGTTGCTGCCGCCGTAAGTGTAGGTGGCAATCGCGCCCATGGAATCAGAGATCGAAAGCGCCCGACCATTGGTGTTGGTCGTGACAGTAAGCACACGCCCGAATGGATCGGTGACTGAAGTCAGCTTGCCGCCTGTGTCGTAAGCAAGCGTCGTTTGATTTCCAACACGATCGGTCAGGGAAGTAAGCTTCCCAGCCGCGTTGAATTGATGCGCGCTGCCATCCTTCATCGTCAGCGTGAAGCCATTGCCGCCGTTTTGCACCAGTGAACCGTGGAAGTCTCCTTCCAGCGGCGCAAATGCTCCGGATGATCCTATTTGACGACCAAGATAAATGGCTCGGCCATCCGGCTGGTTAAAGCGCGCCAAGTTATTGTCATAAGCGGTGATCGATTCGTCGTACTGAGTTGACCAACCTTTGCCCAACAGGCCCGTCGTCTGCGAATTGCTGTTAAAGGAGCGCATGATATTTATCGCGGGGCCAACAGCCGGAAGCGAATAATCGCTCTGTCGCACATACATATTGCCGCTCGTCACGTTGACCGGCTTCCCCACAGCGACGCAGCCGCCAGTGCAATCACAAACACCATCGTTCTCGCCGCCGCCGACAACGTAAAGTGTCACGGTGGCGGTCGAGCACACCTGCAAGCTGTCGCAGATTGCGTAAACAAAACTGTCGGTTCCCACGAATCCTGGATCGGGCGCGTAGCTCTTCTTATCCGGCTGCACGATGCCGGTCAAATGCCCGTGCTGTGGAAGAGTGACGATGCTCTCCTGGGACGGCCCGCCCATCGCGATCGAGTCGCCGTCCGGATCGTAATCGTTGATCATGAACGGCCCCACGATTGTTCCCGGCGCATGAACAAGATAAGCGTCAGGAGTCGCCACGGGCGGCGTGTCGTTGACGGAAAGGTTGACAGCGGTTTCCGTGCATAGTCCAAGTCCATCGCAGGCGTTGTAGGTGAAGCTGTCCGGTCCCGTGTATCCGGGGTTCGGCGTGTAAAGCTCAAAGTTGGAACCAGCATTCGAGGGAGAGATGCTACCGTGTTGCGGGAACGCAACGATCCGCTCGTGCCCTACGTCGCCCACACTGACGGGGTCGCCGTCAGGATCGGAATCGTTTGCCAGGAACGGACCCACGGTCGTAGTTCCATGCACGTTGTAAAAATCAGCTCCTCCGTTGGGTGGTTGATTCACTACATTCAGAGTAACGCTGCCAGTCGTACACGCGCTGTGGTTGTCGCACAGCGTGTAAGTGAAGCTATCCGAACCGATGTACGCGTAGGCTGGACAATATGAAACTGCATTCCCCGCACCGCGTGACAGGGTTCCATGCGCCGGCACCTGTGGAAAGCCGGTAATTGTAATCGGGTCGCCGTCAGGATCAAAGTCATTCGCCGTCAAGGCCGGATTCAAGGGCAGCGCGCAGCCGTGAATCGTGTAGGAGTCACTAACCGCCACTGGCGGATGATTGTCAGGGTTCATCGCTCGCGCGAGGAACATCAATGAAAATAGCGCGGGAAGAATTAGCAGGCTGTGTACTTTCAGCAGGGAAGAAGAAAACATTGAGGGCTCCTTCCTGGTCGTTAAGACCAACTCGCCAAATGCGAATCGATCCAATGGGAGCGATCTCTGGAAGAAGCAATTCTTCGGAAGAGGTCGCGGGAGGTCGGGACCTAGTAACTAATGAGAATGAACTGCTCTAGGCGGGCCGAGTTTAGTCCGCTAGCAAGGAGTCTGTCAAGACCTTCTGATCATAACTTTTTTAGTCCGACTCGGCATTATTCCGGTCGCTTAAGTCTGCTTTTAGTAACAAGTTAAGTTTTTGTGAGATTTTGCGATGCCCGTCGGCCGGCAAAAAATTTCAGCAGATATCGAGCAAACTCCTTGACACTGAAATCTGCACCGCTATAATGCATGGTTTTTAGCCGCGCGCGTTAGATGACGTTTTCGCGCTTTCCAAACCGGACAAAGTTTCCAAACGACTTCGCTTCACGAACAGCTTCGGGGCGAAGAGCAGACCTAACACTCCCTTTTCCAGTCAGGAGAGGAAATGAAGAGAGTCTTGAAGTATGCCTCTGATGGGGCGAAGTCTGACCAGCCGCGTGCCGCAGTACCACCTTCCCTTAACCGTCTTATCGAACAAACAGGAGGCCATGAGTAATGAAGCCAAAGGATGTTCTTGCTTTTGCTAAAGAGAAGAAGGTCGAGATCGTCGACCTGAAATTCGTCGACCTGCCCGGGTTGTGGCAGCACTTTTCCATTTCTACTTCCGAGCTGAGCGAAGATCTCTTCGAGCACGGCATCGGCTTTGACGGTTCGAGCATCCGTGGCTTTCAAGCGATCAACGAGAGCGACATGCTGCTCATGCCCGATCCGAACACGGCGATGATGGATCCGTTTACCGAACTGCCAACGTTGAGTTTGATCTGCAACATCAAAGATCCCATCACCGGCCAGTCTTACACCCGCGATCCACGCTTCGTCGCGCAGAAAGCCGAGAAGTATCTGCGATCAACCGGCCTCGCCGACACCAGTTACTGGGGTCCGGAGATCGAGTTCTATATCTTCGACAACATTCGCTTTGATCAGAGCTACAACTACGGCTTTTATTTCATCGACTCGGAAGAAGGCGCGTGGAATACCGGCAGCGATGTGCGGCCAAACCTCGGTTACAAGCCGCGTTACAAGGAAGGCTATTTTCCGGTGCCGCCGATGGATCACCAGCACGACATTCGCTCTGAGATGGTGCGCACGCTGGAGAAGTGCGGCGTCGTCGTCGAGATTCATCACCACGAAGTCGGCACCGCGGGCCAGGCTGAGATCGACATGCGCTACACGACGCTCACCAAGATGGCCGATCAAGTGCTGCTTTACAAATACGTCATCAAGAACGTCGGCCGCCGTCGCGGAAAGACCGTCACCATGATGCCAAAGCCGCTCTTTCAGGATAACGGTTCGGGCATGCACACCCACCAGAGTCTCTGGAAGAAAGGGAAGAACATTTTCTATGACAAGAAAGGATACGCACTGCTCAGCGATGCGGCGCGACATTACATCGGCGGATTGCTGAAGCACGCCGACGCGCTCTGCGGCTTTATCGCGCCCACGACGAACTCTTACCGGCGTCTGGTGCCGGGATACGAAGCACCGATCAACCAGGCCTATTCGCAGCGCAACCGCAGTGCTTGCATTCGTATTCCCACCTACTCAACCAGCGAGAAAGCCCGACGGCTTGAGTTTCGCACGCCGGATCCAAGCTGCAATCCGTACTTTGCTTTTCCGGCGATGTTGATGGCCGGACTCGACGGGGTGCGCAACAAGATCGAGCCGCCGCCGCCCGTGGACAAGGACTTGTATGAACTGTCGGGTGCAGAAGCAAAGAAGATCAAGTCGATGCCGGGCTCTCTGGATCAGGCTCTCGATGCGCTGGAGCACGATCATAAATTCCTACTCGAGGGAGGAGTCTTTACTCCCGACGTGATCGAGACTTGGATTGCTTACAAACGCAAACGCGAGGTTGATGCGATTCGGCTGCGGCCGCATCCGTACGAGTTCGCGCTTTACTATGATATTTAGCGAGGTCAGTACCACCTGCGTTAGCGGGTGGGTCCAAACATTCAAGTAGTCGATCCTGCTTTACTCAAGTGTACTGGCTTCATTCATGACCTAACGGCGGGCGGCGGTGCTTGATTTCTGCCGCCCGTTTGGTTTCGAATCTTCAATTTGGAATTAGTGATTCGTGAGTCTGCGATGACGAGTGCGAATATCAGATTATGCCCGCGTTGCGGCGAAGGACGTTTGCAAAGCTGGCGCGAGCTTGGCGAAGAAGAGCGCGAGTTAGTGCGGCGACTGCCGGCCTCTGGTGATTACACTCTTGAGGAGCGCAAAGCGAGGCATCGCTGGTGCACGCGCTGCTGGTATGAAGAGGTCTCTGGCACTACGCACAACGCGTGACGAGCAGGATTTGGGAAGACTCGCTTGCATTGCTTCTGATCTCTGGCCGCTGACTTCTGGTTTCCGAAATGTTCCGCGTCAAGTCTTCCTTCAAAACCAAACTTGAAATCAAAGCGCCCGTGAAGCAGGTGCGCGAGTTCTTCGCTGACCTCCATAACTTCACTGACTTTCTCGGTGGCGTCGAGAGCATTCGTCGCGAGCCCGGCGGCGTGATGCGCTGGACGATCGCCACCGACACGCCCGTCGGGCTCGTGCGCATGTCGCTGCCGGTACGACAGACCTCGCCGCGCGCAAATGTGATTGAGTGGTCGCCGGCTCTGCACGAGACTCAGAACCTTATGCGTTACTCGTTGAAATTTGAAGAGCGAAAAGGAGTGACGCTGGTAAACGTCTCGCAACAGGTTGAGCTTCGCCGCAAGCGTGCGTGGGACCTGCATCCCGGCGTGGGCTTGATGGGGGAAGCGCGACTCAGCTCTGCTTTGCAGCGGCGCATTAACGAAGCGATTGAAGGTTTTCTGGCGCGAGTGAAAGAAAAGCTGGAAGCCAGCCAAGGAAAAAGGTAAAAGGAAAAAGGCAAAAATAAAGAAGGAAATCCTTTGAGCAACAACCGCTCGATCTTGCCTTTCCGGGCTCTCTCTTTCTTACTTTTTACTTTTTACTTTTTCCTTCGGCTTGACCGTAGCTAATCATATTCGCCAGCATCCGATACGCGCCGGGCACGCCCGCGCGTAACTCGCGGTACCAAACCATGCTGGTGTAGATGTAATGCCCACGTCCGTAATCCGCCACCAGTAGACCGCCCTTTAATGGCGATTCGCCGGGATCATTCGATTGCAGCAGCGCGTGATACTGCGGGTCCCAATCCTTCGGATAGTAGAGCCCGCGTTCCTGGATCCAATTCGCGAAATCTTCCTGATTGATCTTGTTCGGAAAGTTCAGCAGCGAATGCGCCGGCTCGATGAAAGTTATGGGCGCAGTCTCATCCGTGATGCGCTCGTCGCCGAGAATAAGTTTGTAGGGAGCAAGCTGCGGCCGTTTGCGCCGCTCGTCTGGATTCCACTCGTTCGACTTGTGATAGAAAACAATCAGCGTCCCGCCGTCTTTCGCGTAATCAAGCAAACGCTGATTCGCCGCGATCAGTGACGGCTGCGATTCATAGACGCGATTGTCGACGATAATGGACGTGTACTTCTGCAAATCAGCCGTCTTCACTTCGTCAACAGTTAGTTCTTTCGATTCGACTCCGAGCGCGTTTAGCGCATTCGGTAAGCTGTAATCAAAGCCGCGGATGTAACCGACATTGGCGTTTGGCGCAACATGTGCCTCCGCCCAAACAATGGGCACCTCAAGCCGCGTCAACGGTTTCGCGGTTCTTGTTGCGCTGACATCGAATGAAATGGACGCAGGCTGTGGCCCGTTCGTTTTATTCGAAGCAGTTTCCAAAGCACACCCGGGAACGGAAATTGTTAAGTCCACACTGTCATGCGCCGCGATGGTTACGCTATGAAAACTGGCTGGTCGCCCAATTCCTGTGCCATTGATTAGCTGCCCCGAGAATGACGAATCCTGATTGCTAGTCAGTCGTACGCGGTAGTCGAGATCGCGAAAGCCGCAAACCGGCGAGCGATCGACCACGCGCTTCGTATCGGCCGGCGTTCTGACAATCGGTGACGGGCTAATGGCGGAGAATTCTAAGGATGGCGCCACGTCAAGTTCAATGGCTGGTGAAAGAACAAAGCTTGGGTGATCCCCTATCGTTACTCGAAAGTATTCTCTCACTATCAAGCCACTCGAGAAACCATCATAAAGATGTTGGGAGAGCGGCAAATTGATGGCCCAGGCCGAAGGAATGCGCACGTATGTTCGCAGGCTGGAAGAACTCCCGGGGGAGAGCTTCAACGGCTCACCTTCCTTCAGCCTGTTGACAATCACCTGATGAGTCCCCGTGTTTCTGAAAGTGATTGAAATAGCATGAGTCGAATTGGGAGTCGCTTTGGCCGAAGAAAGTGTTATCTCAATCCCGCCAGCCAACGCCACCGCCTGATTCAAGTGGGTTTTTATAAGATTCCATTTTTGCCCGCTTTGAATATCTTCAGGCAGGATTTTCGGTTCTCGGTTTACTGTGACTAATTGATCGAAGAGGCGATCGGGTTGGTTTAGGAAATCATAAAGTGGCCGACCGTCAATTTTCAGCGCGTCCAGCCAAGTGCTGATTGGAGGCCGCACTTGCAAGCCGGCCAAAAATGTCTGCGCCTCGGAGGGAAGGCGTGGAACGTTCGGAGCCTCGCGCGCCAAACGATAGCGAACCAGTGGCAGACGCCCTTCTGAGGAGTTTGCGAAGCGGGCTGCCACTTGCGCTACGGTCTTGGGCCAGGGACCTTGAGTTGCGTGTTTCTGGAGAGCGGACAGCGCCTGCTCAGCGAACGTCGTGCCGCGAATCGGATCTACTTCGTTTGGATCGACCGTTATGCCGGCATTGTCTGTCTGATTTTGATTTCCCCGGACACGCACAAAGAGTCTCTGCACTTGCCAGACAGTCACGCCTTCTTTCAGTTGTTCACGAAAGCGATTCGGATCGGCGGCGGCGTCAAACGCTTCGAGCTCGAGCCGTGCGGTCGCCTGGTGATGACCGTGGTCGTTGTTGGTGGCGGAGTGATTCGTGATGATTACGTCGGGCCGCAGTTTTCTGATTTGCAAAACCATGCGACGCAAAGCTTCGTCGTGGCCCCAGAATTTGAATGCCTCATCCGCCGATTTCGAATAACCAAAATCTTTCAAGCCGAGAAAGTAAGGCTCCGATCCCTGGATCTCAGCAGCGGCCATTGTCTCGCGCGCGCGAATCGCGCCGAGTTCCTCGTAAAGCTCAGGCCCGATCGCGTTCTGACCGCCTTCACCGAAAGTGGAAAAGAGACTGACCGTGTGCGCGCCGTACTTGCGCCGCATCACGATCAAAGAAGTGCCGTCTTCATCATCCGGATGCGCGGCGATGCACATCACCGTCCACGGGTTCGTCAGATCGAGCAGCGCCTGGTAAAGCGCAATGCGATCTTCCTGTGATTGCTTGGCGGCGACCGGTGCGGGTTGTTGCGCCCGCGGCGTGGTTATCAGGAGCGAAACGAAGAGAAGTGCTAGTGCGGTCCGTCTTATGTGTTTACGCATCAGAATATTCATCGCGGAAGAAGTTTAACCGCAAAGAACGCAAAGTTCCACGCAAAGGTCGCAAAGAATTCTTTGCGTTGCTTTGCGAAGTCCTTTGCGCTCTCTGCGGTGAAATTTCATGAACTATCAAGCGCTTCGTTCGAACTTGGCTGCCACGATCATCGCGATCGCAATCATTGCAATCAAGATCACTCCGAACGCCGCTGCCGTTCCCAGATTGAAATCGCGCATGGCCGAAGCGATCGCGATCGAGACGGGTCGATTGCCTGGTGTGAACACGATGACCGACGCCACGTATTCTCCCAGCGCGATCACGAATGCCAGCAGGGTCCCGGCCAGCGCGCCCGGCGCGATCAGCGGCAGACGCACCCGCCAAAATCTTCGCCACCAACTCGCGCCGAGTACGCTCGCGGCTTCTTCGAGCGCGCGATCCAACTGTTCGATACTGGCCTGCACGGCGCGCACAACCAGCGGCATGAAGCGCAGGAAGTAAACTACCGGCAGGATCCAGAACGTCCCGACGAGAATGAACGATCCCGTCAGAGCGTTCGGTTGTCCATAAGCTTCGGCAATCGAAACAGCGACCACAGTTCCCGGCAAAGCCCACGGCACCAGCACCAGTAAACTCAGCAGTCGCTTCCAACGCTTGCGCTCACCGGTCGCAGTTAACGCTGTCACGCAGAAGCTCCAAAGCAACGCCGCGATGGAAGCGATGCCCGCCATCAGGAAACTATTAGCGAAGACCGAGCCAGCGTCTGCGTCGCCGGCGATGCGCCCAAAGTTCGACAGCGTGTATGTCGACGGCAGAGTCTGCGTCGTCCAGGAACCATCGCGCGAAAGACTCACCAACACGAGCGTGGCGATCGGCAGAGCCAGCACGACGCTAAAAATGATTCCGCAGAGTGCCGCTAGCAAGCGCGCTTTGCCGCTCTTCAGTGGTTCGCGACGGCGCGTCGTTCCTTTCATCGCCGCCGCCACAAACCGACGCGTGCCTTCATATCTTTGAAAGAAAATCAGAGCGCCGAGCGAGATGACGGCAAGTAAAACTGTTGCAGTCAACGCCGTGCTCGAATCGCCACGTTGTTTGGCATTAAAAATTTCCAGCGTCAGCACCCGCACGTTCCCGCCGAACAAGAGCGGCGCGCTGAAGCTCGCCATCGAAGTCATGAACGTCAACAACGCAGCAGCAATTAGTGACGGAGTCAGTTGCGGCAACGTTACGCGAAACAAAACTCGGCCGCGTGATGCGCCGAGACTGCGCGCGGCTTCGCCCAGCCCGGCATCTATCCTATGTAAACCCGCGCCGGTGAGCACGTAGAAAAACGGATACATCGTGTAAGTGTGAAATAGGAGCAGCGCGCCCCAACCTCGCAGCGACCACGGCGCTCTTGATAGATGAAACGCGTGCTGGATTGATCGCGCGAGTATCCCTGACTCTCCGCAAAGAAAGATGAACGCGACCGTGCCGACCAGCGGTGGCAGAACCAGAGGCAATGCGGCGAGCGTCGCAAACAAGCGCCGCCCGGGAAATGAATATCGTTCGAACAGAAACGCCAGCGGCACGCCGACGAGCGCACAGAACAGGACTGTCAAGATTGAAAGCACGACGCT
This sequence comes from Pyrinomonadaceae bacterium, assembly GCA_035545035.1. Taxonomy (GTDB): domain Bacteria; phylum Acidobacteriota; class Blastocatellia; order Pyrinomonadales; family Pyrinomonadaceae; genus UBA11740. The sequence continues at coordinate 919 of DASZZL010000009.1, read as the reverse complement.
GGTCGTCGCCGATTCCAGGATTGCGCGTTCCGATAACACCGTGAAGAAGTTAGTGACCGACCAATTTCCGTTGAGTCGCAGCGCGGCCACGAATACTCGGGCGTTAGGATAGATAATTCCGTAGAGCAGAACCAGGGCGACGATCACGAAGAGAATGGATGTGGAGTGCGCCGGCAGAGCGTAGCGGCGACGGCGCTTTGGATTGGAATTTATGGTTTTCACGGATGCTTCAGGATCCATACAGGTGATCCAAAGCGGTGTCGCGCTGCGGCGGGGTCCCCATCGGGGCAGCCCCGATGGGGTGCCTGTGCTTGCCACCGCACTCCAAACAAGACGCGCCTCATGATTCTGATAGCAGTCCTATGCGATCGACGGGCAACGACACGACGCATTCATCGCCGATCCTAAGCCCGTCACCCTGCAATACCAGCGCCTCCAACTTCAAACCATTAGCATCAAGAGTCAGAGTAGTCGTCGCGCCGCTGAATTCAATATGTTCAATTTGCGCGGTGAGCTTGTTGTCGGCTTCCAACGCGGCCGCGTTCTCAGAAACAGTTACTGCTTCCGGTCGAATCGCGAGCAAGCACGGCTTGTTCACCGGCAGATGCATCAACTGTTCATGCGTGGCGCTGACCGCTAGCGTGTGCCCGCCTTCCAGCGTTTTGAACTTTGTCACCGCGTCGTTGCTTGAGGTCAGACGCATTGCCCGAATCAAATTATTGCGGCCGAGAAACTTCGCCACTGCGACACTCGCCGGCTGTTCGTAAAGCTCGCGCGGCGCACCGATCTGCAAAATGCGCCCATCGTTCATCACCGCGATCCGGTCGCAGAGTGCGAACGCTTCTTCCTGATCATGGGTAACGTACACCGCGGTCAAGTTCAGACGATTGACCAACGAACGCAACTCGCTGCGCGTCTC
>DASZZL010000008.1:0-36229 GCA_035545035.1 Pyrinomonadaceae bacterium | reverse complement strand
GCGATGAACCCACCTGCTGACGCAGGTGGTACTGACCTCATCTGCGAACATTTTGGTTCGGCACGGGTTTGCGTCTATAGTTATCTCACCCCAGAATCCGTTCCAGTCGCCATGAGATCAAGGCTGATCGAAATCAGATTGTTGGGTTGTTTCGTCTTCGCGGTACTGTGTTTCGCTTCCCTCGTCGCCGCCAGCCACGCGTCGCGACGAGATCTTCAGCAGACGAATCAGCAGAGACCGCGGACAGTCGGCTCGCAAGGCACAACAAACACTCAACAGCAAACGAACTCATCCGCGGAAGAAGTCGGCGAAGGCGATGTGGTCCGCGTTGAGACTCAGCTTGTCAGCGTGCCGACGGTCGTCACGGACCGAAACGGCCGTCCGGTCGCAGGTTTGCGCGCCGAGAACTTTGCTGTCTTTGAAGATGGAAAGGCCCAGCGCGTTACCAACTTTGCCACGACCGAAGCGCCATTCGAGATCGCTCTGTTGCTCGACACTTCGGGATCAACGCGGGAAGAACTCGGCTTGATCCGCGACGCCGCGAAGGCTTTCATAGACGCCTTGCGCTCCGGAGATCGCGTCGCGATAGTTGCTTTCAACAATGCGCCGCGAAACGGTTCGGTCGTCGCAACCGTCGAGGTCCTTTCCGCCCTGACGAACGATCGCCAGGTGCTGCGCAACGCGATCGACAACATTGGCACCAGCAACGGCACGCCGTTCTACGATGCGCTGGGACGCATCGCCGATCAGGTGTTTCGCGCACCGCCGCGTGAAGAAGTGCGTGGCCGTCGCGCGATCGTGGCGTTGACCGACGGCGTCGATTCCAGCAGCGATTCCGGCTACGATGATGCGCGCGCGAAACTCTTACGCGCGGGCCTGGCTTGTTATTTCATACAGGTCAGCACCGAAGATTACGTCGAAGATCGTCTATTGAAAGATTGCCAGGACGACGGCAGGTTGACGCTTTCGGCGAAGCAGTTGGAGAGGTTTCGCCAGCTATTCGTTCCCCGAGCGCAAAAGGAAGACTATCAGGATTTTTGCCGGCTCGGACAGTTCGAACGGATGGACATCAGCCGGCAACTTTACAATCTGGCGCGAGGCGAGATGAATGCGATGGCCAGGGACTCTGGCGGAAAGAACTTCGCCGCCGCCGATTTGCCGGATGCGCGCGCAGCTTTCGCGCAGGTCGCCAGTGAGATCGGCACGCAATACAGTTTGGGCTACTATCCGGTGAACAAAACCCGCGACGGGCGATTCAGGCAGATTCGCGTCGAGTTGCGCAGCGTTAAAGATGCGGACGCGCGCGCACGTGAAGGATACTTTGCGCCGAAGCAGTGAGCAGTGAGCAGTGAGCAGTGAAGCGTTTGTGCCTCACAACAGTTTCAAGAATTCTTCATTGGTAAATCCCGCCTGCTTAACGATCGATTGAAGGGTGCCACGCTTCAAGTCGCGATTATGAAATGGAACAGTGACTCGCAACGTTGGCTTTGCTGGATGCTTTAGAATGTAATGACTTCCGCTCACGCGATGAACGAAGAACCCGGCGCGCTCAAGCGCTCGGATTACTTGTCTTGGTCGAATGGCTGGTAGACTTTGCTTCACGGTTTACTCACACTTATCCCAACCCTCAAGTCCAAAAACGAAAAAAGTACGCTATGCTTCACGCGAGGCACACATAGACCTCGTTAATCTTCGCTCCTTTCAGAGAACACGGCGAGTGGTCATCGCGGGGTGAAAAACAAAAAGCCCACCGGCCTTATCCAGACCAACGGGCTTCGATCGAGCCTCTCATGCGGCGAGCTGTGGCCGCGTCCTTTTTTTGTCCGGCCCTCGATCGGGGCGCTGCTTCGAACAGAGTCTAATACGAATCAACGACTGACTGCAACTGGTTTTTACTCAGCGACACACTAACGGAGCACTACTTGCCAACTTATGACGCTAGTGCGATTTCAATTGGTTCGGTGATGGGAGTTTTGTCCGGAGGAATCGACAGACCATCTTCGAGCAAGCTTTCAAGGTAACCACGCAAAGCGTCTCCGGCCATCTGCCGAGCTTCTTCCAACGTGTCGCCCTCAGTCACCAGGCCAGGTAGAGCCGGACAAGTAACCACGTATCCACCCTCTTCCGCGGGTTCAAAGAGCATCGTGAACGTGTAGGTTCCATTTGCTTCCATGCGCCTGATTATATAACTTAGCACGCTGAATCTCTAAAAGTAATTGAGCGGGTTCCGCAAACTTGGAATGAGTGACTCTCCTTTCAATCGAATCACCTTAATTGTGCTCGACGGCGCGGGGATTGGCGCGATGCCGGACGCTGCAGATTGGGGCGACGCGGGCTCGGACACGTTCGGTCACATCTGCGAGTCACGGCAGTTAAGTCTGCCGAACCTGCAAAGCCTCGGTCTCGGCAACATTCGCCCGCTCGCGGGAGTGCCGGCGATCGAAAACCCGCGCGGTTCCTATGGCAAGTGCGCGCTGCGTTCGAATGGCAAAGACACTACGACCGGCCACTGGGAGATGGCCGGGATCATTCTGGAGCGCGCCTTTCCAACTTATCCAAACGGATTTCCGCAGCCGATCATCGATCAATTCATCGCCGCGACGCACATACCCGGAATCCTCGGCAACATTCCGGCGAGTGGCACTGAGATCATCAAAGACCTGGGCGAGGAACACGTCAAGACCGGCAAGCCGATCGTTTACACCTCCGCCGATTCAGTCTTTCAAATTGCCGCACATGAACAGGTGATTTCGCTGGAACGGCTCTACGAAATGTGCGAGACTGCGCGCGACATTCTCCGCGGCGAGCACGAAGTTGGCCGCGTCATCGCTCGTCCATTTCTCGGCGAGCCGGGCTCTTTCTATCGCACAGAGAATCGACACGACTACGCCGTGCCCCCGCCGCGCGAAAACCTTCTGCCGCTGTTGAGCACACATGGACTCGATGTCGTTTGCATCGGCAAGATTGCGTCGATCTACGATTCGGCGGGAGTGACGCAGGATCTGATTGCGAAGAACAACGAACAATCGATCGATCAAACGATTCGCGCTCTGAACGACGACACGCGCGGATTGATCTTTTCGAATCTGGTTGATTTCGATATGCTCTACGGCCACCGCCGCGACACCGAAGGCTATGCGCGCGCGCTTGAGCATTTCGATTCGCGCTGGCCGGAGATCGAAGCCGCCATGCGCGAAGATGATCTGTTGATAATTTCTGCCGACCATGGAAACGATCCAACCTTTCCCGGCACGGACCATACGCGCGAATACGCGCCGCTGATCACGTTCGGCAAACGTGCGCGGCAAAGCGTCAACCTCGGTACGCGAGCGTCGCTGTCTGACATTGGACAAACGATCGCCGAGAATTTCGCACTGAAATTAGACGCCGGCGAGAGTTTCTTTCGCGATGTTTCGCCAACTGGTCGCTTGTAATGGTTGACGGTAATGAAACACGCAGCGCCAATTGAAACGGGAACGGAAAGGCTTTCGTAGTTTCAATGAGTAAAGGCCGGAGAACCTAACTGAAGGCTGAAGCGATGAGGCTTAAAAGGATAAACAAGTTAGAATCGAGGATCCTGTATCTGACGCTGCTCGTGGCGCTTCTTTCGTTGAGCGCTCAGATCGCCAACGCCCAATCAACCCTGGTCACAATTCCTTCAACCGGTGTGGTCTCAGCCGGAGCGGTCTATCTCGAGTTCGATTTCATTAGTCACTACGCGAGCCATCACAACGGCGGCTTTCAAACCTATGCGTCGCGCGCAGTCGTTGGTGTGGGTCACAACGTCGAAGTCGGAGTCAACGTGGTTTACACCGGCGGCTTCGGTGTCAATCAGCCGATCGAAATTCAGCCCAACATAAAATGGCGGTTCTATCAAAACGAAAAGCAGCGCGTGTCAGCAGCCGTCGGGGTCATGTTGTACGCGCCGATCACACATCGTACCGGAACGAACACTTTCGTGATGCTGTATGCGCTGGTCAGCAAAAAGATGGCGGGAAAGTTCGGGCCTCGCTTCACAGGCGGGGGCTACGCCTTACCGGGTCGTGACGACGGCACGGGAGCGAAAGCTGGAGCGATGGCCGGCTATGAACAGCCGCTCGCCCCGCGCGTGAGCTTCGTGATGGACTGGGCCAGCGGCAGGAATCGTTTTGGGTACGTGACACCGGGTTTGTCTTTCGCGACTACGCAACACAGCAACTTGTACACGGGCTACAGCATCGGCAATCACGGTCGCGGGAACAACGCGCTCTTCGCCTACTACGGAATCACGTTCTAGCTTGAAGAGAATTCCAAGCCCGCCACCTGGGGCGTCTGTCACAACCCGTCTGGTTCCTTCAGTACCGCGATAAACGGCAAGTTGCGGTAGCGTTCGGCGAAATCCAGGCCATAACCGACGACGAATTTGTCGGGAATCTTGAAACCGAGATAGTCGATGGGCACTACCTTTTCTCTTCGCTCAAACTTGTCCAGCAACGCCACCAGCTTGACGCTTTCGGCGCCGCGCGATTTCAGATTCGCGAGCAAGTAAGAAAGCGTCAGGCCCGTATCGACGATATCTTCGACCACCAGAATGTGCCGGCCTTCGATGGCCACGTCCAGATCTTTCAAGATGCGCACCTCGCCGGACGTACGCATCTCTGCTCCATAGCTGGAAATCGCGATGAACTCGATGCCCAGCGGAATTTCGATCGCGCGCATCAGATCGCTGAGAAAGATGAACGCGCCTTTCAGCACGCCGATGAGCAGCGGGTTGCGCCCCGCGTAATCGCGCGAGATTTCCGCGCCTAGTTCCTTGATGCGAGTTTGAATCGCAGCGGCGGCAATGAGCAGCTCAAGATTGGGATTGCTGAACTCAGACATGATTCGTGCCGGTGATGTAGCCAAGATGTTCCTTCCCTTCAATGAAATTAGAGTCTATCGATCGTGGTTGTCAAAGTTGATTGGCAGCGGAAAAACTGCTCACTGCTTACTGCCCACTGCTCACTGCTCACTCCATTTCCGTTTGCGCCCGCGCCGCTGCTGCGAGATACTATTGAAGCTCTCCGCGCAGGTCAATTCGTTTCGGTCCCTTGACCTGTTATATTTGCCTTCCACGTTTGAATCGAGAATTGACGGTGCCTAAATCTGTGGCAAAGATCGTTTCGTTGCGCTGGCTTTCGCTCTTGTTGCTGCTGATCAGCGCGCCCCTGGCGCTCGCGCAACAACCAGCCCCGGCAGGCCAGCCGCCCGCCGCAAAACCACAAGCGCCTGCTTCCCTTAACGTTAATGCGCGCGTCACCGAGACGCTGATCGACTCGTCGATCAAAGACGATCCGGCGGTCGATAAGATGCTCGCGGTTTACGGTCCGAAGGTGCGCGCGCTCGACGTTATCATCGGAAAACTGAAAGGCGAACTGCGCAAGGGCGGCACTGGCGCGGGTTCCCTCGGCAATTTTGTGGCCGACGGCATGCGCGCGGAGGCGAGCATTAAGCTCGGAAAGCCCGTCGATCTGGCGATCATGAACGGCGGTGGCTTGCGACGCAACACGGTTGGCGAAGGCGACGTGCGCGCGCGCGACATTTTCGAATTGCTGCCGTTTGAAAACGCGCTGGTGACGCTCGATCTGACCGGCGAGCAGGTGCTGAAACTTCTCGGCGTCGTTGTCTCCAGCCACGAAGCGCAATCTGGAGCGCGCATCACTTACATCATCAAGGCGGACAAGAGTTCCGCGCTCGAAGCGGCCAAACTTCTCACTAGAGAGATCGAGCCGAAAGCGACCTACACCGTCGTGACGATAGATTACTTAGTCAATGTCGGCGGCGATCGGTACGCGGTCCTGCGCGAAGGAAAGAACACGCAACCGCTGGGTATCACGCTGCGCGACGCCATCATGGATTATGTGAAAGCCGAGACCGCAGCCGGTCGCGACATCAAGCCAAATCTGGATGGGCGCTTTGTTTTGGACAGAGCCAACTCAGTCCTGAGCGGGGAGGCGCCACCGAAATGACTATGCGCAGGGACTTCTTGAGAACTGCAGCCGTCGCGGGTTTGTCGCTTCCTTTGGCGCGCTCAACGTCCCTGTTTCATTGGGCCGAGCCGGCGCTGTCGATTGCCGCGCCGCTGCTGCGACCGGCAAGCGGTGAAACTTTAATCACAGTTCTGCACACGAACGATACGCACTCGCAGATCGATCCGATTCTGGAAAACGACAAGACTTATCCCGGCAAAGGCGGCGTGGCGCGCCGCGCGACGCTGGTCAAGCGCGTGCGCAAAGAAAATCCGAACACGCTTCTGATTGACGGCGGCGATGTGTGCCAGGGCACTCCGTACTTCAACTTTTACCGAGGCGAAGTTGAATACAAAGCGATGTCTCTGATTGGCTATGACGCCGGCACGATCGGCAATCATGAGTTCGACAACGGGGTCGAATCGCTGGCCAGGGCTTTGACGTTCGCTAATTTCGACATCGTCTCGACCAACTACGATGTGCGCGGCAGCGCGCTCGAGAGTCGCGTCAAGACTCACGTGGTGAAAGAAGTCGGTGGCGTCCGCGTCGGACTTTTCGGGATGGGAATTAGCCCGACGGGCTTGATCACGCCGGATAATTTCAAGCCGTTGAAGTATCTTGATCCGGTGCGCATGGCGCGGGGCGTCACGAAGCTTTTGCGCGAGCAGGAGAAATGCGAACTGGTGCTCGGCATGTCGCACCTCGGTTACTATCCCAATTCACAAAGAGACGAGATTGGCGACACGCAAGTCGCCGCGCAAGTTGACGGCATAGACTTCATCGCCAGCGGCCACACGCACACGTTCATGGAAAAGCCCGTGCTGCAAAAGACTCCGTCAGGCAAAGACACGGTCATTTTCCAGGTTGGCCGCAGTGGCATCTATGTCGGCCGCGTTGACTTCACTCTGCGCGACGGGAAAGTGACGGCGTACGCGGGGCGACTGCTGGACTTGCGTGACGCATCATTGGCGTAAGCTTGGAGTGCGGCGACTTGTCGCCGCTTTCCATGTGGCGTTTAGCGGGCGGACTTGTCCGCCCTGACCGATTAGCGGGACAAGTCCCGCTTCTAAACGTGAGTCGAAAAAGCGGTGACAAGTCACCGCACTCCAAATATGGCTGATGACTCAACCAGAGATCGAGTTCGCGCGCTGGTGCGCGACGTGCTCAGCAAAGCAGTCACAGCGGAGCCCGAACGAACAAAGTCCGCTGCCGCTTCCACCGTTGCATCTCGCGCGCCTTCATCCTCAGGCAACATCACCCGAGACGAATCCGCAAAACTCGTAATCACCGAAGACGACGTACGCGGTCTTGAGCGTGGTTCGGTACTGCGCATCTCAGAAAGCGCGCGTCTGACGCCGCTGGCCGCAGACATTGTCAACGATCGCGGCATCGAGGTGGTTCGCCGCATTCCTCGCAGCGGTCTAAAACAGAAAAAGACAGTTGCCGTTGGAGCGGACCATGGTGGCTATCCGATGAAAGAGGAACTCAAGAGCTTTCTTGAGGAGCTTGGCCACCGCGTTCACGATTTCGGAACGAACTCAGAAAGTGCGGTTGACTATCCTGACTTTGCGCACGCCGTAGCGCGCGCCGTTTCTGACGGTTCAGTCGATATGGGCATCGTGATTGACGGCGCGGGTGTCGGCTCGGCGATGACTGCCAACAAAGTTCCCGGCGTGCGAGCGGCCGCGTGTTATTCCGTCGAGGTCGCGCGCAATTCTCGCGAGCACAACGACGCAAACGTCCTCACGCTCGGTAGCAAAACGATCTCCAGCACGGAAATGCGCGAAATCGTCCGCGCCTGGCTCGGGACTGAAATCACCGAAGACCGTCATCGTAAACGTGTCGCGAAGATTGATGCGGTCGAGCGGCAGTACCAGCGCTAACCGGGGCAGAAGCCCGACCCCGGGGTCCCCAGACGGGCAGCCCGGCTGGGGTGGGGCGGTGAGGGAGGGCGCAGATATATCGCCTTTCACGTGGTAAAATCACCTCAGCGTCCGACTGAACGAGCCTGACGCCAACCAACATGGCCTATTCAACCAACGGCGATTTCGAACAACTGGTCGAGCAAATCACGGACGTAATCTACGCGCGTCTGAACGGTGAGTTCGCTGATCAGGCGGCGATGTGCGGTTGCACTTCGGACTGTTTCAATCGCTGTCCCGAACGCATGCATCGTGTCGTTGACGCGGGCGCGGCGCGCATTGGGCTCGTCTTGGGGCAGGCCGGTTCGGCGCGCGACTGGGCCAGCTTGATCGATCACACGCTCTTGAGACCGGATGCTACGGAACGCGACATCAAAATTCTCTGCGAAGAGGCCGCGCAATATCATTTCGCTTCGGTGTGCGTAAACCCGACGTGGGTGCGCGCGGCCGCATGCCATCTGCAAGGCACAGGCGTACCGGTTTGCACGGTGATCGGATTTCCGCTGGGCGCGACTCTGTCGGACGTGAAGGCTTACGAAGCGCGACGCTCGATCATGGACGGCGCGCGCGAAGTTGACATGGTCATCAACATCGGCGCGCTGAAGAGCGGCGACGATTGCCTGGTCGAGAACGACATTCGCTCAGTCGTCCAGGTCGCGCACGAATACGGCGTCACGTGCAAAGTGATCATTGAAACCGCGCTGCTGACTGATGACGAAAAAATCCGCGCGTGCGAAGCGGCAAAGAAAGCCGGCGCTGATTTTGTCAAGACTTCTACCGGATTCTCAAAAGGCGGCGCGACGGTTGCTGACATCGCTTTGATGCGCCGCGTGGTTGGCCCTGAGCTCGGCGTCAAAGCTTCGGGCGGCGTGAAGAGCATGGCTGACGCGCGCGCCATGGTCGAAGCCGGCGCCACACGCATCGGCGCCAGCGTCGGCGTGAAAATCGCGCAGGAAGCCGCGGGCGTCCGAAGCAACGGTGGCGCATCGGCGCGATACTAAGTTCGTCGATTGCGTCCGCGCAGCGGACTTTGCGAAAATAGCCCGGCGATTTATCGCTGGGGACGAAGCACCCAAGGATAAGGAAAGTCCGCGGAGCGGACGACTGAACCGTGGTTGGGTTTGTGATTTCAGCCGCCCGTTTCACGGGCTATTTGTTTTGTCGTGACATTCGTACCCAGCACTCAAGTGCTGGGCTATTCCCGAACGTCCGCTTCGCGAACTCCATTTCTACCCTCCCAAAGCTTCTGGTCACGTTCTGTTTGATCGGAACGCTTTTCGCCGGAGTTGCGGCGCAAACACCCGCCAATCAGGACGTTGATGTCGTTCGCATCCAAACCGATCTCACGAATCTGCTCTTCAGCGTCACCGACAAAAACAATCGCTACATCACTACGCTCAAGCAAAACGACATTCGCGTGCTGGAAGACGGTGTGCCGCAGACGCTCTTCACCTTTCAGCAGGAAACCGATCAGCCGCTCGCGATCGCTTTTCTGATTGACGTGAGCGGCTCTGAAGAACGCACGCTGCCGCGAGAAAAGGCGGCGGCCCGCGCCTTCATCGAAAGCGTGATCAAGTCCACCAAAGACCAGGCTGCCATCATTCCCTTCGAAGGTTATGCGCATCTGGAACAGCCGCTGACGCGCGACGTGATCGGCATCTATCGCGCGCTCGAACTCGTGGACGTGGCAGTCCCGTCGTATATGGGCTCTGCTCCTGCGCTTACCGGAATTGCCTCGAAGCCCGGCACCGTCGGGCCTCCGATGGAAGGAACAACTGCGATCTGGGATGCCATCGCCTTGACTAGCCGGCAAGTGCTGGCGCGTAGTGACCGCCCCAGGCGGCGCGCGATCATACTCCTGACCGACGGCCGCGATACGAGCAGCCGTTTGGCGAGAAGTACCGCCATCGATCAAGCGATCGAATCCGAAACAATCATCTACGCGATTGGCATCGGTGATAGTCGTTACGAGGGTGTGGACAGAGGCGGGCTCAAGGACGTCGCCGAGAGCACCGGCGGACGCGCGTTTTTTCCGAAGAAGGAAGACGACTTGAAAGCAGCGTTTACAGAGATCGAGCGGGAACTCCGTTCACAATACCTGGTCGCCTATTCATCCACGAACAGGAAGCACGATGGGTCGTTTCGCCGGATGACGATCGAGATCACGAATCCTGACCTGCGCAAGGAACAACTGAGACTTCGCTATCGGCCGGGATACTTCGCAAGAAAATCGCAGTAGGTCGACACGACGATCGGAGCGGAAACCCGACCGTGAGGGAGGGTGTCGTTACGGAACCGCTCGCGGTAGCGAGCGGGAATCGACATCTCAACAAGCCTGCGAAGCAGGCGACGATATTATTAGCCCACAGCGCAAGCTGTGGGTTAGTTAAGACATAAATTGACGAGAGCCCCAGAGGGGCGACATACAGAACAGGGAGCGGTAGCGACCTGGTTTATACAAACGATCCTTACCCGCTCGCTACCGCAAGCGGTTCTGTACCTTGTGCCATTCGAATTATGTCGCCGGCGTTCGCGGGCTCAATGCTCTTGGAATTCGCTCTTGTCCCACAGCTGGCGCTGTGGGCTACTGATATGCCGTCGGCTTCGCTGACTGTTGAATGATTCAGCTATCGGCTCGCGGGAGCAAGCGGGAATCGATCAGCAAACAACCGCGAAGCGGTTGGATTGAATAGCCGTGGGCAACGCCCACGGATCAAGCACCAAGAATAAGGTCACGACCCTGAAAGGGTCGAATCAATTCCATAGATATCGGTCACCGCACGATTGTCTTTTCAATCCGCCGATCGGGAACCAGCCACATCACCGCGACGAGAACATAGCCCGCGAACGCCAACCACGATTTGAAAAACGCGAGCGGAATTGCCACCAGATAGATCACCATCGATACCTTGCCTTTGAAGTCTCGTCCCAACGCGGTCGCGATGACGGAGTCCGCACCGTGAAGAGAAACCAGAGCACGCGCCAGAGCGAAGTAAGCGATCGCCGCAAACAACAAGACTGCGCCATAAAGCGCGACCGGCCTCGCGGCGAAATGATTCTCGCCCATCCAGCCAGTGACAAACGGCGTCAGCGACAACCAGAACAGCAGATGCAGATTCGCCCAGAGCACGCGGCCATCGACGCGCTTGACTGCCTGAAGCAAATGATGATGATTGCTCCAATAGATGCCTAGAAACACAAAACTGAGGACGTAGCTGAGAAACACCGGTGCCACCGGAACCAGCGCCGCCAGCGTCGGTTCGTGCGGCACTCTCAATTCCAGCACCATGATGGTAATGATGATCGCAATCACCCCATCGCTGAACGCTTCCATTCGGCTCTTGGTCATAGTTGATAAGATATCTGCGAAGGGGATAATTTCAAAAAGGCATGGACAATGTTCGCGGGCCGAATCAAGGTGATGCCGCTTTGCGTCCACGAAGTGGACGGATTTAATAGCCGTGGGCACCGCCCACGGATCAAGCACCAAGAATTAAGGCCGCGACCCTGAAAGGGTCGAATCAATTCCACAAATATCGCTCGTCGTATTCAATCCCGTACTCATCAAGGAATTGGACTAGCTCTTCTTGAAACGATCTCTTGCGATGATGTTCCTTCTGGTCGGCTATGTATTTCTTCAAACTGGGAAGGTCCGATCGGCCAATCGAAAATGCTCCGTAACCATCTTGCCAATGAAAGCTTCTAAAGGCTCTTCCTTTTGTCTTGATCCAAGATGAGCTGTCTTTCTTTACATCTTTCATCAAGGCGCTGAGAGCGATTGTCTTTGATTGCGAGATGAGCAGATGAACGTGATCGGTCGTTCCGCCGGCGTCGAGCAACCTCGATTCGTTGTTCTTCAAAATGCCGCCAATGTACGCGAAGAGTTCCGGCTCAATCTCGGGCATAATCAACTGCTCGCGGTTCTTGGTTGAGAAAATCACGTGCACCATGAGGCTGACGAGGGTTTGCGCCATGATTGTTCCTTTCTTGTTCGACCCTTTCAGGGTCGAAATCGTGGGTTGATTCTGATCCGTGGGCGTTGCCCACGGCTATTGAATTCGTCCGCTCCGCGGACGGGCGGCACGATTCGATCTCCAGCGAGCGATATGGGAGAACGCGTGTTTGTTACACAGCTCCCTGCAAGCCGCCCGGTTGATAGCGATCATTGAATTCTTCTTCGGTTCCCCAGTAAAGGATTACATAGACCCACGGTGCTACGTTGGTTGCAAGTAAAATCTGTTTCGCTTCGACGCCGATTTCATCGTGTGCAATAGTCATCGGTATCAACGCATCGAGGCGACCAGCTTCGACCACACCAATGGACACCACAACCAACGCGCCAGTGGGGATAGATCTCGAGTCAATTACTAGAACTGCGTCACTTTTTCCCCCACGATACTGCTTCTTAGGCGGAAAATCATCGAACTGCCATTCGGAATTTGGAAATAGAGAAGTCAAAAGATTGTATTTCCCAACAACCTTCGCCAATGGAACGTGTTTAAGTTCGTCCTGTTTCTGTCCTTTGGACTTCACGTGTAACTGTCCCGATTCGTGGTACGAGATTTTGTGATCGACTCCTGGGTTTCCAAGGTAAACATTCTTTCCATCGTGATTTAGCCAAAACGCGTCGTTTGTCTTGGCTCCATTTGTATAGAGTATTCTTACTCTCATGATTTCCGATGCCACCAAGTCTAAATTATTATGTCAGTCTTTTCTGAAGATCGACACTCTTCTTGAAACCCCGCTCCCTTTCCCTATATCCTCGCCTCAGTTCCAATGCCTGACAAACACAATCTACTCGCAGTGATTCTTGGAGGCGGCGCGGGCAGTCGTTTGTTTCCGCTCACGCGTGATCGCTCAAAGCCGGCGGTGCCGCTGGGTGGGAAGTATCGTCTGGTCGATGTGCCGATTTCGAACTGCATCAACTCAAACGTCATACGAATCTTCGTGCTCACGCAATACAACTCGGCGTCGCTGAACCGGCACATCGCGCAGACCTATCGCTTCTCGCCATTCGCGGACGCGTTCGTCGAGACCCTTGCGGCCGAGCAGACGCCGGAAAGCGGCCAGTGGTTCCAGGGAACGGCCGACGCCGTGCGCCAGGTCCTGCCGCACATACGCGACTGGCGCATCGACACGCTGCTGATTCTGTCCGGCGATCATCTCTATCGCATGGACTACAAAACTTTTCTCACGCGGCATTACGAGACGGACGCCGACGTGACGGTCTCTGTGATTCCGGTACCGCCGGAGGGCGCCAGCGAATTTGGTTTGCTGAAAACTGACGACGCGGGCCGCATCGTCGAGTTCAGTGAAAAGCCAAAGGGCGATGCGTTGGAAGCGATGCGCGTGGACACGGCCGCGCTCGGTTTGACTGCGGCCGAAGCAAGCGCGCGCCCGTATCTCGCTTCAATGGGAATCTATGTTTTCAAATACGATCGTTTGGAGCAGTTGCTGCGCGAAGACACGACGCACATCGATTTTGGCCGCGAAGTGATTCCCGCCAGCATCGGCAGATACAACGTGCAGGCATATCTTTTCAACGGTTACTGGGAAGACATCGGAACGATCGGCGCGTTCTACAAAGCGAACCTGGACATGACCGCGGCGATTCCGCCTTTCAATTTGTTCGACGCGGACGCGCCGATGCTCACACGCGCGCGCTATCTGCCGCCGTCAAAGATTCACAACTGTGTGATTGGCGATTCGATCGTCAGCGATGGCTGCATCATCAACGGCGCGAAGATTAGCCGCTCAGTAATCGGATTGCGCGCCCGCATCGGCGAGGGCGCGCAGATCGAAGCCTCGTACATCATGGGCGCGGATTACTATCAAACCTGGGAAGACATGTTGGCGGATCGCAACGCCAGCCGTCCGCGCCTGGGCATCGGCGAAAATACGATCATTCGCCGCGCGATCATCGACAAGAACGCGCGCATCGGCGCGCAGGTGAAGTTGCTGAACGAAGCCGGAGCCGAGAACGCGGACGGCCCCGAAGGAAGTTACTACATTCGCGATCGAATCATCATCGTGCCGAAGAATGGGACGATTGCGGATGGGACGGTGGTGTGATGGCCGGCCCAAAATATCAAGAGACCCAAAGTGTTAGTCGCCGATCATGGTGACAAGCCCGCGCAGCGGGCGGCCATACCAGTAGCCCACAGCGCCAGCTGTGGGTAAGCAGTCCCAAAAGTCTCCAACTAGCCCCAGAGGGGCGGCATAAAATGGGCAGAACCTTCACCAATCTCCTAACGCATCTTGTCTTCAGCACAAAAGATCGCGAGCCTCTGATTGTTCCGGAATTGAAGCCTGAATTGTACGCATATCTTGGCGGGCTGACGCGTGAACTCAAAGGCAAGTCCTACGGCATCAATGGCAGTCCGATCATGTTCACATGCTGATTAGCCTGCCGCCTGTTGTTTCGATCTCTGAAGCGCTTCGCTTCATCAAGGCGAACTCTTCAGGCTGGGTGCGTGATAAGTGGCCACGTCGAAGGACATTTGCATGGCAACTCGGCTATGGAGCGTTCAGTGTAAGCAAATCTAACGTGCCGGAAGTCTTGAAGTACATTCGCAATCAGGAAGCGCATCATCGGAGGGTTACGTTCAAGGACGAGTTCATCGATTTCCTCGTCAAGCAAGAGATCGAATACGACGAACGTTACATCTGGGATTGATATGTCGCCCGCATTCGCGGGCTGATGGCGCCTGTTGGCCGTATGAACCCACAGCTTCCGCTGTGGGCTACTGAGATACCGTCGGCTTCGCCGACTGGTTGAATAGTTACTACTCAGAAGCGTCCTCCAGTTAATTCCTTCTTCAAAACCGGCGGCTTTGGTTGTGAGTTTGGTCGACCCTGCGCGGCGTTGTTTGCGCCCGGTTGGAACACGTAACTATCTCGCGCGCGCACGGCCAACTCAGGACGATTCACACGCACTTTGATTGACCGTCGCTCTCCGGACTGAGGAGCCTTCTTCGGATAGTAGCCGAGGCTGTACTGGCGTCGCAGTTCTTCCGCGACTGATCGAAACGCGTAATCAAGATTTTGCTGCTCGGCATTGTATAGACGCCCGCCGGTGACGCGGGCGAGATCGTGTAGATACCGATCGGCGCGCTCGTATTCATCACGACTGTTTCCTGAACCTCCACCGCCGGGCCAGCCTCCACCACCGCCGCCGCGACCACCGCGACCGCCACCACGTCCTCCCGGATAGCCGCCTCCGTTGCCGCCCGAGTTGCTATTCCCTCCGCCGAAGATCGCGCCAATAATGTCAATCAGCACATTGCCGCTCGACTGGCCTCCGCCGCCGGGCCCAGGTCCCCAGACACTCATGTCCGTAGAGGTATCGTATTCGACCGGATAGATCAGCGCGTCGAGTTCCTCGGCGTCACGCACGTTGTCTTCATACTTCGCATGTTTGCTCGTGGTGTCCACACCGTCAGTGAACAAGACGATCGCTTTGCGGCCATCGATGTAATTGAGTTCCTTATTGATCACCTGATCCACCGCGTCATAAAGCCGGGTACCCGAACCGGCCTCCGTCTGCCGAATTGCGTTGCGCAGCATTGCTCGATCGCTGGTCGGTTGAGGCGTCAGCACTCGAATCTTATCGTTGAAAGAAACGATCATCACTCGATCGTCCGCTCGGAGCTGGTTCACAAAAGCGATCGCCGCATTCTGAATCTCTTCCAGCTTGAATCGCGTCGAGCCGCTGGTGTCGATCAGCAATGCGACCGTGAACGGCTTTTCCGTCGAAGCAAAATAAGCGACCTGCTGCTCAACCCCGTCTTCCCAAATGCGAAAGTCTTCCTTGCGCAGGTTAGGAATGTATTTGCCGTTGCGATCCATCACGCTGACGGGAATACTGACGAGCGTGGTGTTAACACGCACGATGTCGCCTTCGCTGACTTCTTCCGGGCCGGCGTTCTGCTGCGAAGTTGACGACGGTTGCTGCTCATTCGGATTCCGATTCGCGCCACCGAGAACCGGCGGACGCGACGGGCGCGAAGCTTGCGAAGCATCGTCCGACCGTGGCTGCGGTCGCGATTGCTGATCCTGTTGCTGGGGTGTTCGAGTCTGTCCGACGCGACGCGGACGCGTCTGCGCGCTTGCTGTCTGCGCCAGCACGCCGGCGAATGAACCGAGCAAGACAAGGGCGATAATTCTTTTCATCAGATGAACTCCTGTTGGAGAGACTGCGCGCCGTGTGGTCCTAAGGTCGCTTTGGTTTGATGCGGCCAAGCCGAAAGAGATGCTCAGCAAAGCACAACTCTGAGCCGCACTCGCGGTCAATTTTTTCGAGGAGAGAAAATGGGGAGAGAGTCAGATCTGACGAGGTGAAGATAGCACCCGGCTACCGCATAAGCAAGAGACCGCCAGGGTAGTTCGCATTCCAGGCAACCGGCGTTCAGAGTACCGACTTTAGTCGGGTCTTATCGGAGAAAAAGCCCAACTCAAGTTGGTACTCTAAACACCGGCAACCCAAGTAAGACCTGAAGCGGTGTTACCGATCGGAACTGGAGTTTATGGCATTCCAGATGAATGGGAACGTGCCCCAGGTTTGGCCGCGATGCTGCGGGCGAAAAGCGAAGAGCACGACGCGGCCCTTGCCCATCGTAACTTCGGCGAGGGCAACGCGATCTTTTATCTTGTCTTCGCCCAGCAGCCAGCCTGATCGCAAAACGTTTTCTTTCGCATAGCGCGCAATCACGCGCGTAGGCCACGGTGTTTGCGGAGCGTCAAAAACCCCTTTAGGGGTATTGGTCATTTCGAATGCCGAGCTGTTGATGAAGTACGCGTCAACGTCTTTTGACATCGTCCGCGCGATCGGATTCGACGTGTCGACATTGATGCGCAGGATCGAGCCGGGGCAATAAAACTCGGATGAACGCAAGCCTTCCAGTACATTTCGCAGCGGCAACTTCCATTGCTTGATGAGCGAGCCGCATGAGCCGTCAAAGCAAATCAGCGTGCCGCCATCTTCGACAAAGCGCGCGAGATTGACGAAGCCTTTATCGCTGATTCCGGCGGCGCCTTCGGCTGCGGGCGCGCCGCTATCAGCCGGCTCGCGCGTTCGGTCAGAGGGCAAAACGATCGCATCGAAATTAGCCCGCAGGTTCGTATCGTTGATTGCCGCGTCGCGCAACGATTGGTACGGCGCGTTGAAAGTATCGAAGACGTAACGAGTCCATCCTTCGTCCATGTTGCCGCGCGCCGCCTGATAGATGCCGATGCGCACTCCCGGTTTGATTGTGTTTGCGATCGGGGATTTGTCGCTGGTCCAAAGCGGCAAGCCGAGATCGCGACGCACGTCATTTTCGTTCTTGATTAGAGTCAGCTTTCTTTCGTTCGCAGTCTCGCGTATCGAAATCACTGCCGGGCTTTCCAGGCCCATCGACATTGGCAAGGTCCAGCCGGCTACGTCGTACGGGCGCTCAGCCTCTCCAGTTGCCGTCATCCGATCGGGATAGACTTGCGGTTCGAACAAGGCGAGCACGTTCTGTCGATACGGCTGATTCAGAAAGACGATGTAGCTGCCGGCTGGTACTTCGCGCATTGGCTGGGGCGTCGTCGAGACTCCTCCAATCCTTTTATTGCTCGGGATGACCTCCACCCAACTCAGTTTCTGTTCACCCGTACCCGCATGCAATTCATGATCGAGACGATGAACTTCAACGCCCTGCTCGACCAGCGCGCCGATCATTTTCGCGACGTTCTCATCGCGGCCCTGACCCGCGGGGATCAGGTACGCCATCGGTTGCAAAGGCTCGATGGCTGAAAGACTCGCTTTCCCGAGTTCATAGAAATTCCGCAGGTAATCGGCGCGATAGTTGGCGGCCAGCGACAGCATCGAGTGACACGCGATCATTTCCATCTGCATGATGTCGCGAGGATGCCACGCGCCTCCCGGCCACGGATTCGGAAAATTCGTGGTCACATCCAACGCCGTCCGCATCCCGCGCGTGCCGCTGCGCGTGAGCTGTTCGCGCGTGACGTTACTCGGCGTCATGATGCGCGCGCTGGCTGCTTCGGTAAGAATTCCAATTGAGTTGTGAAAGTACGGCGCGGTGCGAAAGCCGCCGTGCCACCAGGTGTCATAGAGCGCGTTTGTCAGCACGCCGCGAAAACCTGCGGCCGTAACGTCGGCGGCCATCTTGTGGCCAATCAAGCCAACCTGTCGCAGCAACAGCGGCGCGATGTGCGGATTCGGTGGATCGTAAAAAGGCGGCACGAAAAATCGCGAACCGTTCGAGCCCTGCTGATGAATGTCGTAAACAATTTCCGGAAACCATTCTTTCCAAAACAGACGAGTGATGGCCCTCGTCTCTTTCAAATCGAGCATGAACCAGTCGCGATTGTCGTCGTGCCCGGCATAGTGATGATAGAGTTCCGGCGGGTCGCGCCCTTCCAATGGCGTGCCGAGCGTCTTACGATAATAGGTGGCCACAATGTCGACGCCGTCGGGATTGGGCGAAGGAATCAGAATTAAGATCGTGTTGTGCAGGATCGAGAGCGTGTCTTCGTCGTTTGCGCTCGCCAGGTTGTAAGCAAGCTGCATGGACATTTGCGAAGCGACAATTTCGGTCGAGTGAATCGAACAGGAAATGACGACGACAGTCTTGCCTTCGCGAATCAGTTGATCGCGATCCGCGTCGCTCGCAACTTTGCGTGGATCAGCGAGGCGCGCCTGGATAGCCTTGTACTTTTCAAGATTGCGGATATTCTCGGGCGCGCTGATGAAAGCAGCGATCATCGTGCGACCCAAAGTTGATTGACCGATCGTTTGCACTCGAACGCGATTGCTGGTCTTGCTAAGCAGCTTGAAATAACTCGTGATTTGTTTCCAATCGGCGATGGTGCGATCGTCGCCGGGCGTGAAGCCGAGGACCGATCGCGGTGAAGGGATGGAGCCGGACGGTATCGGGCGTCTTGTTTGCGCGCTCGTCGCTGATGCAAATACAAGAACGACGAACAGAATGATTGCGGTGAAGCCCGCCGAGGCATAGCCTCTCTTATTCATTTGGTGGCGTACCGGAAAGCCGGAGGCTTTCCGCACAGCGGGGCGGCAAAGCCGCTCTTGGTCACTATGCATTCCGACATTACCTCTCGAGAAATAGGAAGACCGACCGCGGCGAAAAACGGCGCCGCGAAGTCTAGCACAAGACGCGGGCCGCGCATTATCGGTCGCCTGCTTTTCTGCTGGTCGTGGTTCGTCGCGGCGATGCTCTTGCTGCTGGTCGCGCCACCGGTGCTGCTCGTAGGCGGGCTGGCGAATCGGCGTGACTGGGTCTATCCATGGGCCAATTGGGGAGCGCGCACGTGGCTGCGCCTGAGCGGCGTGAAAGTAAACGTCACGGGACTTGAGCTGCTGGATCCGCACCAGCCTTACGTGTTCGTCGCGAATCATTGGTCTTACCTCGATGCCGCGCCGTTGTTCGCCTACACCGGTCGTCGCATGGGCTTGGTCGCCAAGAAGGAATTATTGAAAGCTCCCATTCTCGGCTATGGGATGGGCTTCGTAAATGTCATCGCGATCGATCGATCCAACCGCGACTGCGCGGTCGAGTCTCTGCGGATCGCCACTGAGCGTCTTCGCTCGGGAATCTCATTCGGAGTCTGCCCCGAGGGCACGCGCGCGCGTCCGGGCGAGATGCTGTCGTTCAAGAAAGGCGCGTTTCACATGGCCGTGCAAGCCGGTGTGCCGGTCGTTCCCATGGCTCTCAAGAACAGCGACGTGTTGATGGGCAGAGGAACGGGCGAGGCGTGGCCGGGAACAATCGAGATGGTGATGCTGCCGCCGGTCGAAACATGCTGGGTTTCAAGCGACGACGATCTCAAGAGATTAGTCGAACAAGTTCAAGGCGTGATCATGAAAGAGTTGGGAGTCGAGAAGATCACGCCACGCCAGCCGCGCGCTACTGCGCGGTAAAATCATACGTGATGATTCCGGAGACCTTCACCAAAACGCCGCCCACCTTTGCCGGGACAAACCGCGCTTTCTTAGCCGCCTCGACCGCAGCTTCGCGCAACGATTCCGGGCCAAACAAGGCTTCTGCCGAAATCACCTTGCCGGTCTCGTCGACTATAACCTTGACCTGAACCTGCCCAGAGGCGTGAACCTTTTTGGCTTCGGCTGGATACTTTGGCGCCGGCAACTCGATCGCCCTATCGTTGATTATTCCTGCCTCGATAGGTCGCGCTTCACCCTTCGCCGGGGCCTTGGATGATGGGCTCTCCGCTCCGGGCGGTGCTTCGCCGATTTCGGTGATCGTCACCTTGCCGTGCCCGATCACATAGTCCGTGTACTTCACGCGCATTCTGAGCCGCAGGTCATCGCCGTTGTCAAAGATTATGTCGTCGTCAGCGTACGCGTATACCGGAAACCAATATTTGCCGTCGATCTGTTCACGATAGGTTTCAACCACCGGAAACTTATTGTTCTTGGTTTCGGGAACGCCTTTGCCTTTTGATTTGACGACTTGCAGATCGCGATCGTCGACCCAGATACGCCCGGCGAACATTCGTTCCGTGGACTTTTTGGGCATAACTTTCGGCGCGACGTCGAACACGAACAGATCAAGTTCGTCGATACGTTCTTTGCCGACAAATTTGAAGTTGTATTGACTGAGCTTGGCCGCTTCCAACGCGAATGGATTGACGCCGCCCAGGTCTTCCAGGTCTTCCGCCGTCATTCCGGGGAACGTTGGCATCGGGAAAAAGCTGATTTTCTCGAAGCGATTGCCCTGATCGTCGAACGTGAAATCCGACACGCGATGATATTCGCCGACCACCTGGCCGCCCATGCCAAGTTGCTGGATCAGAGCGTCGCGTTTGAAAGCATATTGGTTCAGAGCCCGCCGAAACTCAGTCTCTTTCGCCGTGAACTTGCGGATGATGCTGTCAACTTGCGCCGGCGTGAGGGTGTCCGCGCCGCTGATGAGCTTTTCGCTGGAAGTGTTTGCGGCGGACTGGGTCTGCTGTGCAAAACCCGCGGCGCTCGCGCTCGCCAGAATCAGCGCTGCCAGCGCGAACGACTTGAGAGTGGCAATCAATATTCTCATCCTTAGTCCTCTTGTTTTCGTGGCGCTTTTCGACTGACAGCCGCGCAGCCGCTGCTTACTGTTGATGGCGGAATTATACCAACGATCGACCATCCGGCTGCAATCCCTTCAGATGAGCGAACCGGCGCGCGCTGTTGCCACGCAAATGACCCGGGAAAGATTTGCGTCCTGGAAGCTTCGCTTTGCCGACGCTTTCGCGCTAAAATTCATGGTTTGCCGAGGCGGACAAATTCTTGACTGTGCGCTCCGGCGACGACCCAGCCATGACCCAGGAAGCCATCGAAGTCCGCGGCGCCCGCGTTAACAATCTCAAGAACATCTCGTTCTCGATCCCCATAAATCAGATGACCGTGGTCACGGGCGTCAGCGGTTCGGGTAAATCGTCGCTTGCTTTCGACACGATTTACGCTGAAGGGCAGCGCCGCTATGTTGAATCGCTCTCCGCATACGCGCGCCAGTTTCTCGAGCGCATGGACAAGCCGGACGTTGACGAAATTCGCGGCATCTCGCCGGCGATAGCGATCCGGCAAAAGAATTCGACGCGCAATCCGCGCTCGACCGTGGGCACGCAAACCGAGGTTTACGATTATCTGCGACTGCTGTATGCGCGCGTAGGCACAACGATCTGCCGAGTGTGCGGCCGCGAGGTGTATCGCGATTCTCCGGAATCGGCTGCGGACGAGATTCTGAAACAACTCGGAGAAGGCACGCGATTTTTTGTTCTGTTCCCCGCGAAGGCAGGACTGGCTGAGACGGAAGAGAACGGCGATGCGCTAACAACCCGGACACGGAGACACGGAGACACGGAGACACGGGGAAAAAACAGTTCTCCGCGTCGCCGTGTCCCCGCGTCGCCGCGTCAGACAATTACGGCCCACGTCATGAGCCTGATGCAGCGCGGCTTCACGCGGCTGTTGCGCGAAGGCCAGCAGATTGATCTGGCTTCGCCGGATGACTACCAGCACGAGGATTTCGAAAATGTATTCGTACTGGTCGATCGACTGACAGCGCGCGAAGATGTGCGCCAGCGCCTGGTGGATTCGCTGGAAACCTGTTTTCGCGAAGGTCACGGTCGGGCCGTGATTCAAACCGCGGAAGACAAGCCGCGACAACTTCGTTTCGCCGAGGCGTTCGAATGCAAATACGACGACACCGTTTATGCGCTGCCTGAGCCGCGTTTGTTCAGCTTCAACAATCCATTCGGCGCGTGTCCGACCTGCCAGGGTTTCGGCAACACTATCGGCCTCGATCTCGATCTGGTGATTCCCAATCCGGGCCTGACGCTTCGCGAAGGAGCAATCGAGCCGTGGACCAAGCCGCAGTTCGACTGGACCAAAACTGAACTGCGTCGCTTCTGTAAAGCCGAACGCATTCCAATGGACGAGCCGTTCAATCAACTTCCGCGCAGTCAGCAACGCGCGATCGTAAACGGCAAAGGCGAGTGGAGCGGCGTCCGTGGATTTTTTGAATGGCTGGACACGAAAAAATACAAGCTGCACGTGCGCGTGTTCCTGTCAAAGTATCGCGGCTACACGCTCTGTCCTGACTGCGAAGGCGCCCGCCTGCGCCAGGAGGCGCGTGACGTGCGTGTTGGTAACAAGACCTTGCCCAAAGTTTCCGCGCTGTCGATTAAGGAAGCGTCCGCCTTCTTTGACGCGCTTGAACTCCCGGAAGAGCAAGCGGCGATTGCCGATCGCCTGCTGTTTGAGATTCGACGACGGCTGCGTTTCCTGGTCGACGTCGGTTTGGATTATCTGACGCTGGATCGTCTGGCTTCGACGCTGTCAGGCGGAGAGGCGCAACGAATTCAACTCGCAACCAATCTTGGCTCATCGCTGGTTGGCGCGCTTTACGTGCTCGACGAGCCGTCGATCGGTTTGCATCCGCGCGACAACGATCGCTTGATTCGTCTGCTTCACAATCTGCGCGACATTGGCAACACGGTGCTCGTCGTCGAGCACGACGCGGAGATGATGCACGCCGCCGATCACATTCTCGACATCGGGCCGGCAGCGGGCGAACTCGGCGGGCGTCTGATTTACGAAGGCGATTTTCGCGGGCTGCTCCGGGATTCACTGTCGCTGACTGGCCGTTATCTGCGCGGCGAAGCCGAGATCAAAGAACCGAAGCACCGACGGCCTTTGCAGCTCAAGCGTCTTAACATTCGCGGCGCCGGCGAGCACAATCTGAAAAACATCAACGTCGATATTCCGCTCGACATGCTCGTCTGCGTCACCGGAGTCAGCGGCTCAGGCAAATCGACACTGATACACGATTGCATCTACGCCGGCCTAAAAAAGCAGCGCGGCGATTGGCAAGGTCACGTCGGCGCTTATCAAAAACTCGAAGGCGGCGAGCACATCGACGAAGTGATCCTCGTGGATCAATCGCCGATTGGCCGCACGCCGCGTTCGAATCCCGTCACGTACATCAAGGTTTACGATGCGATTCGCGAAACCTTCGCGCACACGCGCGAAGCGCAGGCTCATGGCTTTGAGCCGTCGCACTTTTCTTTCAACGTGCCCGGCGGTCGCTGTGAAGCTTGCCAGGGCGACGGCACCGTCACCGTCGAGATGCAGTTTCTTGCTGACGTGGAATTAGTCTGCGAAGAATGCAAAGGCACACGATTTAAGCAGCAGGTTTTGGACGTGCGTTATCGCGGCAAGAACATACATGAAGTGCTGAACATGACCGTGCGCGAAGCGATCACGTTCTTTCGCGAGGTGACGAAGATTACCAACCGCCTGCGCGTGCTCGACGAAGTTGGCCTCGGCTATCTGCGTCTGGGGCAATCGGCGACGACGCTTTCGGGCGGCGAAGCCCAACGCGTAAAACTCGCGGCACATCTGTCGAAGCGCGCCGGCGCGCGTTCGCTCTACATCTTTGATGAACCAACGACAGGCCTGCACTTTGACGACATCAACAAACTGCTGGCCGCGTTTCGCGCGCTTATCGACGCCGACGGCTCGCTGCTGGTAATCGAACATAACCTCGACGTGATCAAGACCGCGGATTACATCGTTGACCTGGGCCCGGAAGGTGGCGACGAGGGCGGCAACGTCGTGGCGACGGGTGCTCCGGAAGAGATCATGCGCGTCGCGGCGTCGCACACGGGGCGCTATCTGCGCAAATACCTGGCGGGTTCCAACGGACGCTCGGCTTAACGACTTCGGCGCCGTGCGGCTCCGCCGCCTGATGTGCGGAAGGCCTATGGCCTTCCGGATAGGTTTCTAAATAGCCTTTGGGGGCTCCGCCCCACGACACGGCGTAGCCCGAAATAGAAAGTGTCTTTCGGAAGGTCAGAGACCTTCCGCACATCGGGCGGCAGAGCCGCGAGAATTCTTTCGCCGAGAGCTGGGAGAACTCATGAGCCTTAAAGAACAAATCCTTTCCGACATGACCGCTGCGATGAAGGCTAAAGACGCGGCGCGCACCTCGACGCTGCGGATGCTGAAAGCGGCGATCGTCAATCGTCAGATCGAAAAGGGCGGTGAGCTTGACGAAGAAGAATTGATGAAGTTGCTGCGCTCACAAGTGAAGCAGCGGCGCGATTCGGTCGAGCAATATCAGAAGGGCGGCCGTCAGGATCTGGTTGACAAAGAGACGGCCGAGATCGCGATCATCGAGGGTTACCTGCCACAGGCTGCGTCAGCGCAGGAAATCGATCAAGCCGTAGCAGAGGCCATCGCTGAGACTGGCGCGACCTCGATGAAAGACATGGGCGCGGTGATGAAGGCGGTAATGGCGCGCCTCGCCGGCAAGAACGCAGACGGTCGCGCGGTTAGCGAGACGGTAAAGAAGAAGCTGACGACGGCGTCTTAAAACTCTGAGCCCTCCCTAACGGTCGGGCTAGTGCCCCACGAACAAAAGACCCTTCCCAACTAAACCCTTCTGTGGTAGAAGTGACGCCAGCTTGGAGCTTCCGTTGTCTCAGTTTTTGCGCCGAGCTTCCAGTGATAACCCTTCGTTTCCCAGTTCTTCTAAGAGGAGGCCCGCATGAAAAGGCAGCTTGGCAGCTTTCTTCTCGTCGCCCTGATCGTCTCGATGCTCGCGCAAACGAGCATCGCAAAGGACACGACCGCGATCCTGAAGCAGCACGAACGCAACAGCATTTCGTTGGAACTTGAATTCTCAAAGAAGAATCAAAATCCGCTACAACGCGTGATTTCTTTTCTCAACTGGGGACCCAATGGATTCGCGACGGGCTTTCTGGTAGGCGGGCGACTGGTCGTTACGGCTTATCACGTAGTGTCCGGCGACCTTGATCAGTCGAAGAAACTGGCCCTCGGATTCGGACGCGAAGATCAACTGCAAGTTAAAGTCTATGCCAACGGCTGCCAGGCGAAAGTGATCAAAGTGGACAAGGAAGCAGACCTCGCCCTGCTCGAAGTTTGCGGCTCACCTAAACAGAACGGGGCGACGGCGTTTCAATCGAGTATCAGCAAGGATGAAAAGCTTTTTCTGATCGCACGCCCGCACGGCGATAGGATTGTCGGACGCGGGACTTTCATGGGCGCCTACGCTTTCAACGGCCTGGACTATTGGTCGGTAAGAATTAGCGCTCGCGATGGTTTCTCCGGCAGTCCGGTTTACAACGAGCAAGGCGAACTGGTGGGCGTCTTCAGCGGCTATGACTGGGCCAAAAACGTGGCCGTGATTAGCCCTGGAACTCGGGCGCAAAAACTGATCGAAGAGTACGCTTCGGCGACGAAGCCTTGACTGGCGGCGTCGGCGATTCGAAATCAGACCAGCCTTTAGTTTTCCATTCGCAATTCAGTAGAGGCCGATCGCTGGGCGGCGATCCAGCCCCGGCCCCTCGCTTGCTTCCGCCCCGACCTTCTCGTATAATCCACAGCTTGCTCGGGTCTTCGGATGCGTTGTCCGGTGGGTTTTCGCCCACTTTTTCTTTTGGGCGATAGTTGGCAATTTGCGGCGCGGTAGTCATGGATTCAAGGTCGGTGAAGGAGCGCGTTCGCCAGCTTGCCGAGCAGGCAGCCATCGACCACGGCGTCGAGTTGGTTCATGCGGAAGTCGCCGGACCCGACAATCGTCCCGTAGTTCGGGTGTTCATTGATAAGCTGGGAGGCGTGACGCACCGGGATTGCTCCGAAGTCAGCGAGCAACTGGGCACCGTCCTCGACGTTGAGGATTTCATTCACGCGGCGTACACGCTTGAGGTTTCGTCGCCGGGTTTGGAGCGCGGGCTTTACCGGCGCGCCGATTACGAACGGTTCGCCGGCAGCGCGGCGAAGATCAAATCGCGCGCCCCGGTGAACGGCCAGTGCAATTTTCGTGGACGGATCATCGGCATTGACAATGACCACGTGATCTTTGACGACCAAACCAGCGGCCGCGTTCGTGTTCCGATCGACGAAATTGTTAAAGCAAATTTGGAAATCGATGTGGAGAGAGAGTTTCGACTGGCCAAAGAAAGAGAAGCGCTTGATCGCCATCTGATGAAAAACAAACGGCGACCTCGCCAATGAGCAAGGTCACAGAGAAGAGTTAAATGAGTACAACCATCGCGCAAAACATCGAAGCGCTTTGCCAGGAACAGGGCATTGATCGCGAGTTGGTAATCGAAGCGATCAAGGAAGCCGTGCGCGCGGCAGCCAAGAAACAGTTTAAGGGCGGCGAGGACATCCAGGTCGATTGGAGTCCTGAAAGCGGGCTCGAACTTTCAGCGTCGAAAGTCGTGGTTGACGACGTGGCCGATCCCGCGACCGAACTTTCAATTGACGACGCCCGCGAGTTGGGCGGCGACGAAGTTGAGGTTGGCGACGCGTTGTTGTTGCCGATGCCCATGGAAGAGTTGGGCCGCATCGCAGCGCAGACCGCGAAGCAGATTCTTTTTCAAAAGGTCCGCGACGCAGTGCGCACGAACGTTTACGACCAATACATCGATCGCGTCGGCGAATTGGTGAATGGCTTTGTGAAGCGCTTTGAGCGCGGCAACATGATTGTCGATCTCGGAAACCTCGAGGCAATTCTGCCGCGAGGGCAGCAGTCGCGCGGCGAGCAGTGGAATCAGGGCGAGCGTATTCGCGTGGTCATCACCAACGTCTCGAAAGAGTCAAAAGGCCCGCAAATCGAGGTTTCGCGTACTTCTCCGGAACTGCTCGAGCGCTTGTTCGAAATGGAAGTGCCAGAAATCTACGACGGCACCGTGGTAATTAAATCGTGCGTGCGCGAACCCGGCGAGCGCGCCAAGATTGCCGTTGTCTCGAATGAACGCGACGTCGATCCCGTCGGCGCGTGCGTCGGTATGAAGGGCTCGCGCGTGCAGGCGATTATTCGCGAACTGCGCGGCGAGAAGATCGACATCATCGAATGGTCCGAAGAGCCTTCGGTGTTCGCCGCGAATTCCCTGTCGCCGGCCAAGGTGAATCAGGTGCGCATCACGGACATCGAGAATCGGCAGATGGAAGTGATCGTCAACGAAGATCAGCTCAGCCTGGCGATCGGCAAGCGCGGGCAGAACGTGCGACTGGCGACGAAGCTGGTGGGTTGGAACATCGACATTCGCAGCGAAGAAGAAATCAAACGCGAAGTTGCCGAACAGATGGGCGCGATGATCGCGTCCGGCGAACCGGTGCCGCTGGCCGCGATTCAGGTTGTCACGACACAGCAAGCTGACGCGCTCGGTGAGCACGGCGTCACTGACATTGACGGCTTGGCGAACACGTCGGTCGATGATCTGGTCGAGTTTCTCGACGTAAGTCTTGATGAAGCTGAAAAGATTCTCAATGCCGCACGCTCGGTGATCGAGATTCGCGACAAGAGTTTGCAATCGGCGACGGAAGAAGGCGCCGAGCAGGACGAAGCGGCGACGGGTGAAGTTGAGCAGCACGCTGCTTCGACCGAGATGGATGAGACCGCGACCGCCGAGGTCGAGCCGAACGATGAAATGACGGCCGCAGGTTACGACGAGGCCGTCGAGCAAGGCACTCCGTTTTCCGCCGAGCCGAATCATCGCGCACAGGAATCAGCCGAGCCGGTCGCGCTGACCGAAGCCGATCCAATTAGCGAGGACGAGTTGTTGCTGCAGGGAGCCGGACGCGATCTGCGGCCGGATGTGATTACTGCTGCACCGGATGTTACCTCGGCAGATGCCGCCGATCACGAGGAAGAAACCGCCGCGGAAAGTGACGCGGCGACGCTAGCTTCGCCCAGCGAAGCGCAAACAAGTTCTGCTCTCGAATCGTCATCAAACGAAGTGGCCGCGATCGAGGGCTCGAAAGACGAGAAGCAATGAGATGCTTCCACTAATGCGGCCAAGCAATCGCAGCGTGCGCGGACCTTCGCGCAGAGCTGCTCGCCTCCGACGCCTGCCGTAGCCGCAGCGCCCTGAAGCGCGCTTCGGAAGGTGGCGGAGATTAACGAACCACTTTTCGAAGCAGCAAGGAGCGCATGTCAAAAGTCCGTCTTTACGATCTCGCCAAAGAGCTGAAGATCGACACTAAGCGCCTGATTGAAGAAGTGCGGCGCGAGGGTGTGGATGTTAGTGTCCCTTCCAACTCGGTCTCGAAGGATCTCGCCGACAAGATTCGCGACAAGTATTTCCCCAAAAAAGACACTGCGGTCAAACGCGGCATACGCGTGGTGAAGAAGGCAGCGCGACCGGTCGTCGAAGAAGTAGCGCCGGTCGAAGCCGAAGAAGTTGCGCAGCCCGCAGTCGCTGAACCCAAACCGACGCCGGCGAAAGAAACAGTTACCGCCAAGCCGGCGACGACGGTTCGCAAATTGTCGCCAGCCGCGCGCGCAGAAAAACCTTTGGCGGCCGAGGCCACGCCACCTGAACACGCTCCAGTTGAACTTGAGGCTTCGTCGACCGAGGCCGATTCGCCGGCGAGTACTGAGCCGGTTCCACCTCCTTCACGAGTACGCGTAATGCGTCCGACTGCCGCGGCGCTCAATGCCGGCATTCGTCACGGAGAGCGCGCGCCGGCGCCACCACCGACCGTGCCAACCGCGCGTGAACGCGCGCGCGACCGGTCGACCCGCGCCCGCGTCGAATACGCCGGCACGCCGGGCGAAACGCTGACGCCGCAAACAACTTACATCCCACCGCCGGATGCCGGACGTCGCCGATCGCGACGTGGGTCAACCCGCGGCGGAAAACGAATGGGCGAAGGCAAAGGCAGTAAGTTTGACCGAGATTTCATTCCGCCTCCGCCGACGCTCACGCTTGAGCAAAGAATCGCCGGACGGCTCGACGTTCCGGGCGGCGCCGGCGAGTTGAAGCCAGTGCGCCTGGTCGAAGGATCTACGGTCAAAGAACTGGCCGAAAAGATGGGAATCAAACCGAAAGAGATCGTCTCTCTTCTGTTGCAGCGCGGCGTATTCGCGACCATTAACCAGGCATTGAACGACGAAGTAGCTGCTGAACTCGGTCAACGATTTGGCTATGACGTGGCGTTTGTGCCGTTCGAAGAGATGGTCGCCGAAGAAGAATTTGAAGAACTGATCGCGGCCGATGCCGACGACGTTGAAGTTCCGCGCGCGCCCGTAGTCACCGTGATGGGCCACGTCGATCATGGCAAGACTTCGCTGCTGGATGCGATTCGCACAACGAACGTGGTGGCGGGTGAAGCCGGGGGGATTACGCAACACATCGGCGCGTATAGCGTTGAAGTTCCCAGCCCGGATAGTCCGAATGGAACGCGGCGCGTCGTATTCCTCGACACGCCCGGTCACGAAGCGTTCACCCTGATGCGCGCCCGCGGTGCGAAGGCTACCGACGTCGTGGTGCTGGTTGTGGCCGCCGACGATGGCGTCATGCCGCAGACCATCGAAGCGATCGAACACTCGCGCGCGGCCAACGTTCCCATCGTCGTGGCGATTAACAAGACCGACAAGCCGGACGCCAATCCCGATCGCGTCAGACAGGAACTTTCGCAGCAGGGACTCAACGCAGTTGCCTGGGGTGGCGAGACTGAGATGGTTGAAGTCTCGGCGAAGAAACGAGAGAACCTTGACCACCTGCTCGAAACTATTCTGCTCACTTCCGATATTTTGAATCTGCGCGCCAGCACCACTCGGCTGGCTTCGGGAGTAGTGCTGGAAGCCAAACTCGATCGCGGCCGTGGCGCGGTGGCGACCGCACTGGTTCAGCAAGGCACTTTGCGTGTCGGCGATCCATTCATCGTCGGCCAAATCTTCGGCAAGGTGCGCGCGATGTTCAATGACCGCGGCGAGCCGGTCGCCGAAGCCGGGCCCGCGACGCCGGTCGAAGTGCTTGGCCTGCAAGGCGTACCGCAAGCCGGCGAAACTTTCCAGGTCGTTGCCGACGTTACCCGAGCCCAGCAAATATCCGGTCATCGACAAGCAGCCGAACGCCAGCGCACGCTGATCAAGACTACGAAGCGCGGCATCGAAGCGCTGGGTGAAAGCGAAGTCAAGGAACTTCTGGTCGTTATCAAGGCCGACGTCCAGGGCTCAGTCGAAGTTTTGAAATCGACTTTGCAAAAGATGTCCACCGAGCGCGTCAAGGTAAAAGTCGTTCGCTCGGGCGTCGGCGCGATCACTGAATCCGACGTCTTGCTCGCTTCAGCCACTCAAGCCGGCTCTGCCTCCACCGCCGTCGTGATCATCGGCTTCAACGTGCGTCCCGAATCGCGCGCCGGCGATCTGGCCAAGCAGGAGAGCGTGGACATTCGCCTGCACTCGATCATCTACAAGATCGAAGAAGAGATTAAGGCGGCGATGATCGGCATGCTCGAGAAGATCGAGAAGGAAAAGATTTTGGGCAAGGCCGACGTGCGCGAAGTCTTCAAGGTGCCGAAGGTCGGCGCCATTGCAGGTAGCATGGTGATCGACGGCATCATGAAGCGCAACGCGCGCGCGCGCCTGATTCGCGACGCCGTCGTGACCTGGGAAGGCAACATTGCGTCGCTGCGACGATTCAAGGACGACGCTTCCGAAGTGCGCGAAGGCTTCGAATGCGGCATCGGACTCGAGAACTTCAACGACATCAAAGTCGGTGACCAAATCGAGTGCTACGTGATCGAAAAGGTCGCGGCGACGGAACTGTAGGAAGCGGTAGGCAGTAACAAGGCGAACAAAGCTCATGTCGATTGTCAAACTCAACGAGCCGGCAAAGCCGGCGGCAGAGTGTAGCCAGGGGTGGAGCGAAGCGGAACCCCTGGATCCGAGTCATTCATCTTTCTCAAGCCCGCTTCAGCGGGCGACAGAAGTTTGGTGCGGGCGTAACCCGATGAAGAGATCATCAATCACGATCGCAGCCGTGCTTATCGCTCTCACTTTATCAGCCCTCGCCTCGGCGCAAACAAACAAAACCAACGATGCTCGTCTGGCTGAAGCTCGCAAAGCCATCGACGCCGGGAACCCCGAATGGATCGCCGGGCAGAAGGCCGGCGATGCTGACAGGATGGCTTCGCTCTTTGACAAAGACGGTTCGCAATTCGGCGCACAAGGACAGGTCATTCGTGGCCGCAAGGCCATTCATGATCGCTTCGCTGATGGATTCAAGACCAATGGCCCGGCGCTGGACTTTACGATCACGACCCTGGAAGTCTGGCTCGTAGACGATCTCGCATACGAATCCGGAAACTATACCCTCAAGCTACAGCCTAAAGGTAAAGACGTGGCCAGCTTTGCCGGAAAGTACGTGACGATCTGGAAGCGCCAGCACGATGCCTCCTGGAAGATTTGGGTGGATTTTGGAGTACCGGAATAGAAAGGATGAAGGATGAAGGCGGAAGGATGAAAAGGATCTAGATATGGAGCAAACGACTCACTCCGAGGAATTTCATCCTTCATCCTTCATCCTTCATCCTTGTTTTGTTATGCATCGCCCTGAGCGCATTGCCGATACATTGCGTGAAGAGATTACGCAAATTGTCGGTTACGAATTGGAAGATCCGCGTTTGACGATGGTCACCGTAACCGAGGTGCGAGTCGCCGACGATCTGCGTGACGCCAGTGTTTTCGTCACGGTGCAGGGCGACGAGCATGAACACGAGTTGGCCTTCGTCGCCTTGCGTCACGCCGCGCCCTATGTACGCAAGCAACTTGGCTTCTCGCTCAATTTGCGGCATACTCCCGCGCTTCACTTCGTGCGCGACACGGTCGAAGAGCAAGCTGAACGCGTCGATGCTTTGCTTGGAAAGATTGAAACCCCGACGGAAGGGATAAAGGATGCGGAGTGAAATGCGAATATCGGATCGCGAATTGAATTTGCCGTTCAATCCGAAATTCGCAATTCCAAATCCGCAATCTCGTAATGCTTAGTCAAGTAGTCGAGCTCATTGAATCGAAAAACTGCTTTGGGATCACTTCCCACGTTCGCCCTGACGGCGACAGTCTTGGATCATCTCTCGGCCTATTTTGGCTGCTGCGCGCGCTCGACAAGAACGTCGAAGTCATCATGCGCGACGCGGCGCCTCCCGCGTATCGCCAACTGCCGGGCGCCGAAGCCATCCGCGTCACGCCTTCAGTCGACCGACCTTACGACGCGGTCTTCGTCATTGAATGCTCTGACATCCATCGGCCCGGCTTGATCGATCTCGAAAAACAATTCGTCGTCAATATCGATCACCACTCGACGACCGAGCTGTTTGGCGCTATCAACTGGATCGATCCGACTGCCTCAGCCGTCGGCGAGATGATTTACAATCTCTGCAAAGCCACCGGCGTCCGAGTCACTGAAGAAATCGCCGAGGGCGTCTACACTGCGCTGCTCACCGACACCGGATCGTTTCATTACTCGAACACCACCGAGCGCACTTTTAAGATTGCGTCGGAACTCGTGCGCACGGGCGTGCGTCCGGCCAAAAGCGCGGAAGCGATCTTCGGCAGCTATCACTGGCCAAAGATCGAATTGCTCAGCCAGGTGCTGGCGACCGCGCAGCGCGATGATACCGGCCACGTTGCGTGGATGCGGCAGACGCTCCAAATGCAGGAGCAGACGAAAGCCTGCGATGAAGACGCGGACGGTTTCGTCAACTATCCGCTGGCCGTCGGCGAAGTCCAGGCATCCGCGCTTTTCAAGGAGTGCTCGCCCGGCGTCTATCGCACCAGCCTGCGCTCGAAAGGCAACGTGAACGTCGCGAAAGTCGCCGAGCAGTTTGGCGGTGGCGGCCACCGCAACGCCGCGGGTTGCACGCTCGAAGGTTCATGGGACGAGATCGAAGAGCAGGTTGTGCCGCTCTTGCAAGACGCCGTTAAGCGCGCGAATGGATCGTCGGAGTCAGAACCGCCTGCGGTAGCGGGCGGTTAAGCTTCGATAACACGTATGTGGAACGATACCGACGCTCCCTTAGCCTTCCTGATTACATTTCGTTCTTACGGAACCTGGCTCCACGGCGACGAGCGCGGCTCCGTCAATCGTTTCCGTAATCAATACAAGTCGCCCCGGTTGCCGCCTGAAAAGAAATGGTTGGAAACAAATAAGCAAAGGCTCAAAAAGGAAATCGTCATTCTCGACGCGGCTCAACGTCATTGCGTCGAAACTGCGAGGCGCGAAACTTGCGAGATTCGGGGCTGGCATCTTTATGCGATCAACGTGCGCACAAATCACGTTCATTTGGTTGTCTCGATTGGCAAGAAGAAACCGGAAATCGTGCTCAACGCGGTCAAAGCAGACGCGACCCGGAAAATGCGGGAAATTGGTTGTTGGCAAAGTAACCTGAGTCCCTGGGCCGATAAGGGCAGCAAGCGTTACCTGTGGAACGAACGAAGTCTTGCCCAGGCAATTGATTATGTGATTAATGGCCAGGGTGATGATTTACCCGACTTTGATTAATGAGATCAGAACCGCCTGCGGTAGCGGGCGGTTAATCTTTAGCAAGGGAGAGATATTGATATCCCGGTTAAACGGCCCGCTACCGCAGGCCGTTCCGACTCGATGACCAAAGAGAAACAATACAAATGGCGTCGCGCTGACTACGACGAGCACACTCGCGGTCTCCTCATCGTCCACACCGGCCACGGCAAAGGCAAAACAACGTGCGCGCTGGGCTTGATGATGCGCGCCGCGGGTCAGGGCCTGCGCTGCTGCATGATTCAATTTATGAAGTCGCGTAACGATCGATATGGCGAACACCTCTCGGCGGAAAAGCTGGGCATCGAAGTCCACACCATGGGCGACGGTTTTACCTGGGACACAAAGAACCCCGAACAGGATCGCCAAACCGCGCGCGCAACCTGGAACCTCTGCATCGAAAAACTTCGCAGCAGCGATTACGATCTGCTCGTCCTTGATGAGCTGGTTTACGTCTTGAGCTATGACATGCTGCCCATCGCAGAGGTGCTCGAAGAGTTTCGCGCCGCCCGCGAACGCCAACCTTCACTGCACATCGTCGTCACCGGCCGCGACGCGCCGAAAGAATTAATCGAAGCCGCCGATCTCGTCACGGAAATGACTGAAGTGAAGCATCCGTTCCAGGCGGGGATCAAGGCGCAAAAGGGGATCGAGTTCTAGCCTCTGTGTCGCTTCACAGTTTTTGTAGTAGCATAGCCGTGCCATGTCGAATTACATCGAATCCACATCAGGAACGCGAGGCGGCAAACCGAGAATTGCGGGGACGCGAATCACCGTCGCCGACGTAGTACTCATGCATCGGCGGCTGGGCCGGGCGCTGGAAGAAATTGCCGGCACGTACGATCTTCCTCTGGCAGCCGTGTACGCCGCCATGGCGTATTACTACGATCACAAGGATGAAATTGATCAGAGCCTCGATGAAGAAGAAGCCTTAGCCGAAGCGTTCCGAAAGAACAACCCCTCACGCCTGCGAGAAAAATTGCAGGCTCTCTCCCATGGCTGACCGCATTCGTTTCCACCTGGACGAACACGTCGATCCTGCGATCGCCACCGCTCTGCGCCGCGCGGGGATCGATGTCACAACTACCAACGAAGTAGGTCTGCGAACAAGAGACGACGAAGCCCATCTCCAATTTGCGCGCGCTGAAGGTCGAGTGATCGTCACGCGCGATCAAGATTTTCTTAGCGTAGCCGGCCGCGTTGCGGATCACTCCGGCATAGCGTTCTATACCGCTAATCAATCGCTCCGAGAAATCATTGAAGGCCTTATTCTGATTTACGAAGTCATGTTGCCGAGTGAAATGTCAGGGCAGATCGAATACTTGGGATGATGTTGGGAGACGAGCCAATCTAACCGTGCCTTACCGAAACCTGTAGCGAAATTGCTGGCACAACAAGCCATTTGCCTTCCGCCTTCATCCCTGATCCCTTTTTGTGCTACCCTTTTCACACTCAGTTTACAGTCTAGAGTTTACGGTTGAGTTAGATGGTGACTTCTAAGTTCTGACTCCTGAGTTTTGCTTTTTGCTATGCCCTGGTTTCGCAAAAAGAAAGGCAAGATCGAGCCGGTGCGCGACTCAGAGCGCGTCGTCCGCACTGAGAATGTCTTTGTGCGCTGCGAAGAATGCGGCGAGCATCTCTACAAGAAGGAACTGGAAGAGGCGCTGCAGGTTTGCACGCACTGCAATTATCACTTTCGCATGGGCGCGTACGACCGTTTGGAGAAGTTGTTTGACGATGCGTACTGTGAAGAGCTGGACGCGGAAGTTATCTCCACCGATCCGCTCGGTTTTGTTGACAGCAAGCCTTACCCAAAACGTTTGCAGCAGGCGCAGGACGCCACGGGATTGCCCGAGGCGATTATCACCGCGCGCGGAAAAGTTGGCGGCCACCGCGTGTTCGCCGGAGCGATGGACATGAATTTCATCGGCGGCTCGATGGGTTCGGCGGTCGGCGAGAAAGTCACGCGCCTGATTGAGCGCGCGATCAAAGAACGTGGCGCGGTCGTGATCTTTTCCGCGTCGGGCGGCGCGCGCATGCAGGAAGGCGTACTCTCGCTGATGCAGATGGCAAAAATCTCAGCGGCGCTGGCGGCGTTGGAAGAGCGTCACCTGCCGTTCATTTCCGTGCTCACTGATCCGACGACGGGCGGCGTGACGGCTAGCTTTGCGATGCTCGGCGATCTGATCATTGCCGAACCCAAGGCGCTGGTTGGTTTCGCTGGCCCGCGCGTGATCGAGCAGACGATCAGACAGAAGTTGCCGAAGGATTTTCAGCGATCGGAATTCCTGTTGGCGCACGGCATGATCGACGAGATCGTTGACCGCCGCGAGATCCGCCCGTTCATTATCAAAGCGCTGGGCTTTATGATGAATCCGGACATCACGAGCAAGAGCACGGCCCAGGCCACAGGTCTCAAGTTTGAGGTTTCAGGGGTAACGACGTAGTAGCATAGACTTCATCAGTCTGTGTTTG
>DASZZL010000007.1:0-9478 GCA_035545035.1 Pyrinomonadaceae bacterium | reverse complement strand
GCCGTAGTTACTTTCGGCCTGCTCAAGTTCTTCCCGGCGATGATGACTGTGAACGGACAGAGCTTTGCCAGCAATAAGACTCTGTCGATTGGCGTCGGCGGCGCCTACGGCGTTCTGATGTTGCTCAACGTCTGGGGCATTATCTGGCCGGCCAACAAACGAATCCTGGGCGCCTTGCAAGGCGGTCCGCCGCCAGCCCCGGAACTCGCGCGCCAGGCGTTCGTCGCGTCGCGCACGAATGCGTGGTTGTCGCTGCCGATGCTGCTCTTTATGGGCACGTCGTCGCACGACTGGCTGATTTTCAGCGGTGGGAAGTAGTAGTGTGCGGGACGAGTCCCGCGTCTAAACTCGATCTTATTCAGAGGGCGGACTTGTCCGCCCTCATTTCAGTTCATCAGCTTCGGAGGATCTATGAAAGTCCCGAAACTTTCTCTAGTTTTGTTTGGTCTGTGCGCTGCCATAGTTCTGATTTTCGCCGGTTGTCAGCAAGCAAATGAAAACGCGAACACGACCGCGACGACAAATGCCACGCCCCCGGGAGCGCAAACCCTGACCGTGATTCCGCGCCCGCAAAAGATCGTTGACATGATGAAAGCGCGCGGCGAACAAGATGATGCCAAGCCGACGCTCAAGATTGCGATGCCCGCAAAGAACGCAACCATCAACGGCTCGACTGTTGACGTGAAATTGGATTTGAGCGGCGACTTGAAGGGTTACATGCCGCACAAAGATCCGGCGACCGGCAAGGGCAATCACATTCACGTGATTCTCGACAATCAACCTTACGAGGCCTACTACGAAATCAATCAACCGTTCGAGCTGCGCAACGTGACTGAAGGCAAACACACCCTGCGCGTGTTCGCATCGCGCCCCTGGCACGAGAGCTACAAGAACGATGGCAATTTTCAGATGGCCGAGTTCAATGTGAAAGGCGGCGGCGACGCATCGAAACCGACGACCACGAAAGACGGGCAGACGATGGCGAGTCCAACCAAGAGTCCGGCCGCAAAATCGGAACCGAGTAAATCAGTGACGCCAAGCGCCAGCGCGACGCCTGCGCGGGAAGGTAAAGACTATGCTCCCAGCAAAGCTGGTGATGTCGATGCGACGAAGCCGCTGCTGACCTACAGCCGTCCCAAGGGCGAGTACAAAGGCGACGACTCTGATCCGATCATGATCGATTTCTGGCTGTCGAACGCAAAGCTGCAAGGCGACGGCGGACAGTTCCGCGTGCGCTATTCAATCGACGGCGGCGACGCAAAGTTTCTCGATAAGTGGGAGCCCATCTGGCTGAGCGGATGGATCGCCGGCAAGCACACTGTCAAACTTGAACTCGTCGACAAAGACGGCAACCTCGTGGACAACGGCGGCTACAACTCGACCACGCGCGAGATAGCCGTGACGCGGTGATCGATCAGATTTCGATCGGGGCACGGAGGAAGTGCCCCGACGAATTCGTCATTGCTTTTTGGGCGTAGTTGTAGCGTTGGTATCGGCGGGCTTTTTCGCCGCCGGTTTGCGCCTCGTCTTGAATTCGATCAGGATCACTTCCATGTCGTTGCCGGTCAGGTTCTCAGGCAAGTGTCTGGTTGCAGGTGTCCAGACCGCCTGTCCCGCTTTCGTGTCTCGCTCTTCGGTCTTCCCGTTTGGATAGGTAAACTTGACGCGGCCATCGGTCTGGAAGATCGCGACCAAATCCGGATGGCTGTGCATCACTGACTTTTCGTGCGGGCCGTAACGCGCTCTGACTATCCGCACGCGCGAGTTCTGAAATTCAACCTTGTAATGCTTGGCATCGACTTTGGTAGCGTCCTGAGCCATCGCGGCCGGAATCGCGATTGCCAAAACGAACAGAACCGAGAATAGTAAACGATACATACGAAATCTCCTCCTGAACTTCGTTTGAATGATAAAGCCTGCGAGGGCAGAGCACTTCTAGTCGAAGTGAAGCGTTAAGTCAATAGTCTTGTATGGACCAGATTTCAACCGACCGAAAGCGCGAGCGGTTTCTGGCGCTGGCCGACGAAGCCGCCGCGTGCCCGCGTTGTCCCGCGATGTGCGAACGAACGGCGGTGTTAAGCGAGCTGAACGGGCCGGTTGATGCGCGCGTGATCTTCATCGGCGAAGCGCCCGGCCGCAAAGGCGCCGACCGCACGCGCATTCCATTCTCAGGCGATCAATCAGGAAAGAACTTCGAACGCTTTCTGGCTTCGATCGGCCTGACGCGCGCCGAGATCTTCATTACCAGCGCGGCGCTGTGCAATCCACGCAAACCATCCGGGGCAAACCGAAGGCCAAGCGCAGGCGAGATCAGCAACTGTTCTGAGTTCCTGCGCCGCACGATCACGCTAATCGATCCGCAAGTGATCGTGACGCTAGGTGGAGTGGCGCTTGATGCGCTGAAACCCATTCACTATCATGAATTGAATCTAAAGGAACACGCGGGAAAGATTCATCGCTGGAATGGACGCGTGCTCGTGCCGCTCTATCATCCGAGCCCGCAGGTTTTGATCACCAGCCGCAAGGAAGCGGCGCAGTTGCAGGATTACAGAGTTGTCGCGCGAGCAATCAAGCAAGTCGAGAGCAAGTGAACCATTCGTAATGAGCGAACCAATTCCATCCCTCGAATACTCAGCGGTGCGCAACGGCGGCGCGGGCCTGATCGATCTCTCTGCGCGTGGACGTTTGCTGGTGAGCGGCTCAGAGGCCGTGACGTTTCTCAACGGGCTAATCACGAACGACATGAAAACGCTGGCGAATACATGGATGCCCGCAGTTTTCCCAAACGTGCAGGGGCGTCTGCTGGCCGCGGTGCGAGTCATTCATCGTGATGATGGATTCCTGATCGACACCGAAAGTGCCACGCGCGACACGGTTATCAAACTGCTGGAGCGCTTCACGCTGGCCGGAGATTTTCGGCTCGCGAATCTAACGCAGGATACGGCGCTGCTTTCGATCCAGGGAGCGAAAGCGGGGGAGAT
The DNA here is from genome assembly GCA_035545035.1 of Pyrinomonadaceae bacterium. GTDB lineage: Bacteria > Acidobacteriota > Blastocatellia > Pyrinomonadales > Pyrinomonadaceae > UBA11740. Next base: position 6,497 of record DASZZL010000007.1, on the reverse strand, counting down.
CATGGCCGTGATATTCGGCGAGACGCTTGCGAGTCCTGGCCGGAACGCAGTGGCAAGCGTTGACTGGCAGGGCAAACAGATCACGGTCATTCGCGCCACGCACACGGCCGAAGACGGTTTCGATTTATTCGTCAACGCGACAGAGGCGGAAACTCTGCGGGACTCGTTCATCAAAGCCGGCGCGCCACCGATCGATGATGACACCTTCGAAACCCTGCGCATCGAAGCCGGCATCGCGCGTTACGGCATCGACATGGACGAAACAAACGTGGTGACGGAAACGAATCTTGACGCCGCCGTGAGCTTTACAAAAGGCTGCTACATCGGCCAGGAAATCATCGCGCGCATCAAGTATCGCGGCCACGTGGCGAAGAAGCTGGCCGGCCTGATCTTTGAAAGCAAAGTGAGTCCGGAAAGCGGCGCAAAGATTTTTTCGAGTGACGACAAAGAAATTGGCCGGGTCACTTCCTTTGCTTTCTCGCCGCATTTGAAGCGAACTATCGCCCTGGGTTACGTGAAGTTTGATTACCTCGCAGCGGGAACGAGCGTCAGAGTCGATTCCTCTGGAACGAAGTTTGTGGCTGCCGTCGCAGAATTTCCGTTTATTCGCGGAAGTTGGTACACAGATTGAGCTCCGTAGGAACGCAATATTTATAGTCACCGCAACCGACATGAACCTTCGCTCCGTAGGAGCGAAATGTTGAATTTGTTTTCCCATAAGATTTCGCTCCTACGGAGCTTTGAAGTAACGTTGGCGCGATGGGCTAGAAATTATTTCGTTCCTACGGAACTAAAACGCTCCCTGACAAAACTAACGAGTGCGCGACATGACTGACGATCAACCCAACACCAAAGCGAACGCAGGCGACCTCGAGCAGTCAGAACTCGCTCATTCGATCATCGAATCGCTGCTGGAGCACACGCGCGTAATCAGCGATCTGATCGCGGTGATGGCGCAGGCGCTCGATCAAGACACGACCAAAGCACTGACGCAAACCGCGCAGTGGCAGTCGTACCTTGAAAGCCGTCGCAAGATGGAACGCACCCGCGCGGATGTCGAGAAATTTGTTGAAACGATGAAGGAATCCGACCCGGAACAGACAGACTAGCGTTCAACGGAAGTGGTTTTCTTCGCGTCTTGGCGCCTTTGCGTGAAACTAACTCACGCCTGCACCCAAAGCCCACAAAGAACAAACAGTTTAGAAATCCAACTCAAACTTGCCGCGCACGGATGTGCCGAGACTGTTGAAGAATTGGCCGAAATGCGGGCTGCCGGTATGCTGCTGAACATCGCGGGGGTTGAAGTGGTTGGTGATGTTGAAAATGATGACGCCGGCGCGAGCCTTCTTGTCCAGGAAAGGAATTTTGAAGCCTTTCAGGATCGTCGCGTCCAGCGACAGAAATGCAGCAAAGCGGGCCTGGTTGCGAGCGCCCACAAAGTCCAACCGATCGTTGACGACAGAGAATGGAAAACCCGAGCGGATTTCCAGCGACGGCATGATTGTTATCTGAGCTGGCGCCTTCAGTTCTCCGTAGGCAAGGAAACGATGTGGGATGTCGAACGGCAGCGTGCCGTACTGATTCGATCGAATGACGAAAGCCGGAAAATCTCCGAGGAAATTGTCCGCCGTGTTGAGGCTTCCCTGGGCCCTGGACCACACATAAGAAACATTCCAATTATGAAAGCGCTGGCTGTCGTAAAGTGCGAGCGCTTGAAACTCGTGGTACTTCGACAGGCCGCGACTCTTGAGAACGAGCAATCCTCTGCCGGTGTTGCTCAGCTTCGGAAAGATGATTGGTTCATTCCTGGTAGAACGCTGGAGATAGCCCAGGCGTAGCGTCAGATGTTTCGCCAGGGTACGATCAACTTGCAAGCTCCAGCGCGTACTATGAGCATCGCGTAAAGGCGTTCTGACTACGTTTATGAACGCGCGCGGGCCATCGATGATTGTGCTTCCATCCAGCGCATAAGTCGTGACCACGCGTTCCGGGAAGCGTGTGTGTGAATCGATTGCCAACCCGGAGTTATCGAGCAACTCGTCATCGTCACCCAAGTTCCCAAGCTCGAAATACCTGGACTGAAGCGGGCTGCGATCATAGAACAACCCGGCGCCGGCGCGGACGATGGTGCGGTCGTCCTTGAATGGACGATAAAGAATTGAGAGACGAGGAGAGACGTCGTTGTGCTTGGAAATACTATTGCGATCAAGACGCAGCCCGGCATCTACAGTCAGATTCTTATTGACGGTCCAACGATCCTGGACGAACGCGCCTAACTCGCCGAGCGGCCGGTTGATTGACGTTGGTCCAGTGAAATCTATGCGCTGGCTCAAAGTCTTATCTTGACGACGAATCAAAATGGACCGGAAGTCAAAGACTCCGGACATCGTTGTGTAGTCGAACTCGCCGCCCATCTTGAGTGAATGTTGGCCGCGGAACGTGAACGTATGCGCGAAATACTGTTCCTGCCATTGCAAGCGTCGCGTCGAGCGCCGCCTGTCGGCGAAGTAGCTGCCGGTGTTGCCGTCAGGAACCAGGGTGAGCGGTTTCAGCCCCTGGCCAAAAACATCGAACCCAAAAGTCTTATAGGCGAACAGCGAAGAAAGAAATGATTCGTCGTGAAAGATGGCCTGTTCAGAAACCGAAATGAGCTCCCCCCGCTGTTTGGTGTTGGCCGTCGTCTCCTGCTTATTGAAAGTGTTCAGACCGACATAACGTTTTTTTTCCGGAAAAATAGCGCCCACGAACTTCAGAGTATTCCCCTTGTTCACGGTCAGATCGAGCTGCGTGAACGAATTGAAAGCCTCGGCAGTTGAATTGTCGCGCGGAGCAACCTGGCTCGGCACATAAATCCGCGAGAAGCGATACTCAAATGATTGCACAAAGTTCAAACGCTTGCGGATGACGGGGCCGCTAAAGGTCAAGCGCGGCCTGAACGAATCGATCTTGCCGCCGATGATGTTATGAAAGGTCGGAAAAACCCGCGAGGCGCCGAATTTGAACTTATCGCCGCCCGTCTTGGTTTCCAAATTACTTGAGCCGCCAGTCGTCTTGCCGAACTCCGCCGAATACGGGTTCTCCTCGACATGAACATTGGCAGCCGCTTCAAGTGGAATATCAAAAGCCAAATTGCCGCTGACCGGATCGGTAATATCCGCGCCGTTCAGCGTGTAGGAGTTTTGGCCGGCGCGCGTGCCTTTGATGTGATCAGCTCCGTCCATCCCGCGCAGAACGCCGGGAGTTAGTGGCAAGGCGCTCTGATAGTTATCGGCGCGCAACGGCAGGTCTTCCAGCTTTTCGGCGCGGACCGTGTTGGACGTAGTGGTTTGTCCAGTGCTGAGCAACCCTTCTTCGCCTCTTATGGTAACCGACTCCGTAACGCCGGCAGTCAGGATAATTTCGACGACGAGTGCCGCGCCGGTCGTGAGGCGAATCTCGCGTGTAGCGCTTGGCAGTCCATTAGCCTCAGCGGTCAGTGTATAAGTTGCGGCCGGCAGATCCAGGAACGCAAAATTGCCAGCGTCGTCGGTGACGGTCTTGAAAGGCGTGCCGGGCAGGTCGCGGTTAACGAGTGTCAGGCGCGCACCGGGAATCAGTTCTGGACGAGCAGAAGGATCGCCCGCAGTCGCGCTGACAGTTCCCTTAATGCTGCCTGTTAGACCCTGGGCGTGTGTCCGGGAAGTCAGCGTTACAGCGTGGAAAAAGAGAACGAGCGCGCACAGGCCAGTGAACGTCACCTTGCGTTTGCTTTTCATCATGCATGTGTGTCGCTCACGACACGCAAAGAAACAGATCGGCGATGGATCCGGTAATAATAAGAGGAGACTTCTAATGGAGGTCTCGTACCCGAAAAACAGCTTCAGTTCTTTCGGACTTACTGGCCTGCCATTGAAGCGTGAGCTTACTCCAGTTTTTCCTGGTCGACAAGAGTAAATCGTCCTGCATTCGTAATGACATTCTCATTAGTTTTCAACCAGCGGATTTCGGCGAGAGGGCGAGCAATGCCCTGATGTCAGATCACCTCACGAGCATGATCACTTTGCGCTCGCGCCCGCCGTCAAATTCGCAGAGAAAGATTCCCTGCCAGCGTCCCAGCAGCAGTTCGCCGTCTTTGAATGGAACAGTGATGCTGGAACCAACGATGCTCGCTTTGATGTGCGCGTCAGAGTTTTCTTCGCCGTGACGAAAGCCCATGCCGTGCTGCGGAATCAAAGTGCGCAGCGCGTGCAGCATGTCGCGCGGCACGTCCGGGTCGGCGTTCTCGTTGACGGTGAGGCCCGCCGTCGTGTGCTGCACGTAGAGCACGACGACGCCTTCGCTCGCGCCTGAGTCTTTCAGCTTGTGCTGAACTTCGTCAGTAAACTCGACAAGTTCTTCGCGTTGATGTGAACGGACTTTCAGCAAATACATGACGAGAATTATAGCGAAAGAAAATCCGACTAACCTGGAGTGCGGCAGCAAACGCAGTACGACGCTGCTGATCTCATGGCGGGATATTCTTGAGGCATAAATTTGAGCGCCGCAGTCTGCATTAACTAGCGAAACGCAGACGACGGAGCCTGATCGCCGGTGCCGGTTCTGCTTTCGACTGAGCCGACCATCTTCATACCTTTGAAATGCCAGCAGTCAACACTCCAGACAGGCACGATGCCTTCACGGTCAACGCCCGTGGTGCACCACAAAGGCGAATCGCGATAGTCCTCCGGCGTTTTCAGCACTTTGCCGCCGGCGCCGTAGAGTTTGTATTTCTTCAAGCGCTCGTTGTAGATGCTCAGCTTATCTCCACTGAGAACTTTTCTGAACGGTTCATACTGCGCTTCTTCTGCCGCAGTCAGGTCGCCGAAAACTTTCTGGCCTGCGTCGCGAACAGAAACGCACATCTCGCGCGCCTCACTGATCGTCATTTTCCCTTTATTGGTTTCGACCACGGTGGATGCAGCCAGCCCTTTGGACAACGCTTCGTCTATCTTATCGATGCACGTTTTGCCGTCCTCAAGCGCCTTCTTTCCATCCTCCTTTGGGTAAAAGGTATCTTCGGCTTTCCAACCCACCCAAATGGAAGCCGAGCTAATAGCATCGTCGAGATCCTTTGCGACCTTCTGGGCCATTACCAGGGCCGTAGCAGACAGCGCCATGCAGAGCAATGCTGCGGTTGAGATCTTTCGGAACATTTTGCTTTACCTCCTCTTAGCTGTTGTGTTCTCCCTTGCTTGATGAGTTTCCGCCGGCTGGCCTACTTGAGAACGACAAATTCGCCCGGCTTGACTGTGCGCGTCTTGCCGTCCGCGTCTTTGACTTCGATGTTAGAGCCGTTGACCGCGGATACCTGAACGTAGTCCCAACTGCCGCTGTTCGGTTTGACGAGCAGGTAATCGCCGACTGTCGGCGTGGGGCTATTCTCTGCGGTGGGATAGGGCATAATTTTATCCAAAGTCGCCTCGTCGGGCTTTGGGCCTTCCCACTCGATCAACGCTTTGTCACCGCTGATGGATTTAACTTTGCCGCCAAACCAGGAAGTTGATGTCCATCCACCTAAAATGTGTTCGCCGACTTTAGGTTTGTAGCCCGCTGGCGCTTGCGGTTTGTGTGCCTGTGCTTTCTTGAGAAAATCCGTCTTGGCCGCGTCGGCTTTCATATCTGCGGCGACGGCGGGTGTGACAGCGATGACTTTCTCTGGCGGCAGGTTCGCTTCCTCAAGGTCGGAAACGTACTTGACGGTGATGACTCCGGGACTCGCCATCGTCACCTGCGCGCCTTCCCAGTTGGTGCCTGTTGACCTCTTAGTGAGAACGTAATCGCCGGCCTTGACGGTCGCCTGCGCGCCCGCTTTCGGCATCTGGTAAATATCAACCAGATCAACATCGTTCGGCGACGCGTTGTCGCTCCAGACAATCTTCGCGCGCGGGCCGTTGATGCTGTCTACCTTGCCTTCGGACCAGGTATTACCGGCCCAGTGTGCGACTACCAAATCTCCAATCGCAGGAGGTTTTACTTCCGCAGCCTTCTCGGAACTGGTCGAGCTTGAGTTTCCGGTGTTGGAGCTGTTCTTCTTACCCAGTCCGCAGGCCGTCAACAACGCAATTGAAAAAGTGAAAATCAAAAGTCTCTTCATAACTTAGGAAGTCCTTTCAGGGGATGAAAAGTCGCCATACTTCTATGCCGAATCTGGCGGCAAGTCAATGGTGTGAGCTGTGCTAACTATTTCGTCATAGACCGAGACATCAGTGTTCAGTTAAAACCTGAACGAGTTAAGAATAATAGGTAGTTCGCCCTTCTCGCCCACGTCTTCTACGCCGTGAACATCTTGACTGGCTGAACTGGCGATCATAACTAGAGTGGCGCCCTTCCGTGCCCCCGTACCGGGCAGCAGCACGACGCGTCCCCAAAAATCTATGTCCTCGTGGCCCTCGGCGGCGGCTTTCGTATGACTGGTAAAGCGAAACTCGTAGCCATCATACGAGCCGATTCGAATCTCTCCCTCAGAGACTTTCTTGTAT
>DASZZL010000006.1:0-14991 GCA_035545035.1 Pyrinomonadaceae bacterium | reverse complement strand
CTGTGTCTACGTGTCCTTTGGCTAACCATTTCTTACCAGCCTGTTGAGTTCATCCGTGAAATTCGCGGAATCTGCGGACAGGCATTGAAAGATCGCATGTTTTCGTCGTTTTCCTAATTCATTGGGTGTGGTTCCTTAGGCGCGATTTGGAGGACGATGATGATTGTGTTCACGAGAGTTTTCTTCCTGGTGGTCTTGCTACTTTCGGTTTGCAGTATCACAGCGTTCGCGCAATCGGCGCAGCCGGAGCAGCCGCGGGCGCGACCGGTGCTGCGCTCGGTGGGCACGTCACAGAGCGAACAATCTCAAACTACGAAACAGGATTCGGGCGAAGTGGACGAAGGCAGCATCGTTCGCGTCAGCACGAGCCTGATCACCGTGCCGGCGATCGTTATGGATCGCAACGGGCGCTATGTGGCAAACCTGCGCAAAGAAGATTTTCGCGTCTACGAAGACGGAGTCGAGCAGACCGTCGCCAATTTCGCCTCGGTCGAGAAGCCTTTCACGATGGCGTTGATGTTGGATGTGAGCGGCTCAACGCAGGCCCAACTCGCGCAAATCCGAGAAGCCGCGAACACGTTTGTCGGTCGTCTGAGATTCAACGATCGTTTGATGGCGATCACGTTCGATGGACAGGTTCACGTTTTGACTGAGCCAGCGCTGGTAAGCGACATTCGTCGCGGCAAACTTCACATCCCGGCCGTGACCGACGGCACAGTGCTTTATGACGCGGTTGATTTCACGGTGAAGCGTCTGGCGCAGGTGCCCGGTCGCAAAGCAATCGTGTTGTTGACTGATGGCGTCGATCAGAACAGCCGCGCCTCGCTGAAGGAAACTCTGAGCGAGATCGCAGAGTCAGACATTTTGATTTACGCGGTGCAGTACAACACTCTGCCGCAACTGCCGCAGCGTCTGAGCCAAATCAAGAATGAAAAAGCGCGTCGCAGAATTCAGGAGAGACTGATGAAGGGTTACGCGGTCAGCGAACCCTACTTGCGCGGGCTGGCGGAAAAAACTGGCGGCCGCTTTTATCGCGCCGACGATCTCAGCGACGTCGCGCCGGCCTTCGAAGCGATCACCGCCGAACTCGGAGTGCAATACAGCCTCGGTTATTATCCGAAAGAAGATTCAGGCGCGGGCACGCAGCGCTCGATCAAAGTGCGCGTGCGCTATCCCAATCTCGTCGTGCGCGCTCGTGACAGTTACTCGACCGCGCCGACCATCGCAAAACAGTAGAGACAGATATGAAGTCAGTACTACCCGCGTGAGCGGGTGGGTCAGGCAACGCGACGCTCGGAGTAGACTGCTGACCCACCTGCTGACGCAGGTGGTACTGACCTCATCATGCTCCTCGTTTATTAGCTAATACTGAATCAAACTTCCTTCACGCTTGGCGCGTCGCACGGCGCGGCCGAAAACCCACAAAGAGAAGGGAAGCAGGACCGCCAGGAACACAACGAGCGTGGCCAACGGCTCACGCACTTGTGAAAAACCCTGCCCGACAATCAACACACGTCTGATACCGTCGAGGCCGTAAGTGGCTGGCAGAATCCGCGAGATGCTCGCGACGCCTGTGCCTGCATATTGCGAGATAAGCTGTGTCGGAAAAAACACGCCGGAGAAGAGCGCCGACCCGGTGCCGAGAAAAATTCCGAATGGATCGCCGCGCTTGAAGACCATCGCGAAGCTCGCCGAAAGAATTCCCAGACACGACAACACCATCGTGGTCAGCAGCAGAAAAAAGAGCGCCAGCAAAAGGCTGCCGCGATAATGCACGCCAAAAAACAACCAGCCGAAGAACAAATACAGAAACGAAAAGAAAGTCGCCTGCACAAAGTCCCAGGCTGAACTAGCGACGATGACCGTCGGCACGCTGATGGGTGTCATGAGCACGCTCTCCAGTGTGCCCTGCACCTGCTCCTGACGAATTGCATTCGCCAGACTCGAAAAGCCGGTCATGAAATAGTTCAGTACCGCGAGTCCGGTCAGCCAGGCGGCCAAAGGATCTCGCCACTGCTCAAAACGTGGATCGGTGAACCCCGCGAAAATCTTCGAGATAAAAAAGAGCGTCGTGACCACGATCAGAATCGAGAGGATACGCAGGAAGAATTGCATGCGGTAACTCAGTTCCAGGCGCCAGTCGCGCGCCACAAAAGCCCAGACACGACGGAGAAATAGGATTGTTGGATTCGCCATCACCAAATTAGATCTCTATTGAGCGATCGCTGACTTAAGTCCGCGGAGCGGACGCTTGAAAATAGCCCAGCACTTCAGGACTGTATGCGAAAGGGAGAACAAAGCCCGTGCAACGGGCGACAGAAAATGAGAGCTGCGAATCATGACGCTAACCTTTCTGCCGTCCGCTTCGCGGACTAGGAAATCAAAACAACTCGCGCTTACCCAGCGATAAATCGCTGGGCTATTTTCGTTCGTCCGCTTCGCTGACTGCGGTGTTCTCGTTTTCTTGTTCGTAACTCTCAAGCACATCCAACAGTGTGGGGCGGGCACTTTCAACTGAGCGAATCACCGCGCCACTCTCCTGTAAAACGCGCAGCACGTGGTTCAGCAGGTCATCATTCGCCGCGCGCTTGAATTTCAAAATGTTCTCATCAGACTGCGTGTTTATTTCGAGGGTCCCGCCTCCCTCCCCCCTTGGGGGAGGGTTGGGGTGGGGGCTTGCGTGCGTTAGTCCCTCTCCCCCAGCCCCTCTCCCAGCGGGAGAGGGGAGACCCGGTTCCAAAACGAAAAGGTCTCGGCTGAACGATCTCGAAAGAGCGTGCTCGGCGTCCTCGATAGTCAGCAACGCGAACCCGATCGAGACCTGCTCCTCCTCCGTGTGCATTGCGCGTAACTTTGCCGGCGTGTCGAGCGCTCGGATCTCGCCTTTGCCAATGACCGCGACGCGATCGCAAAGCTCTTCGACTTCGGCGAGGTTGTGCGAAGTCAGGAACACAGTCGCGCGTCGGCCGCTGCTTTGCGCCAGCGACTTGATCGTTGCGCGCATTCGCGCCGCGGCGAGCGGATCCAGTGAGCGCGTCGGCTCGTCCAGCAGCAGGACCGGCGGATTGGCCAACATCGCACGCGCGACCGACAGACGCTGTTTGTTTCCGGTCGAGAGTTCGGCGTAGCGACGCGCACGGAGTTCTTCCAACTCAAACAGCGCGAGGAGTTCGTCAATTCTCTGCCGAGCTGTCGAGCCGCTCAGCCCGTAAAGCCGCGCAAAAAACAGCAGGTTCTGCTCTGACGTCAGGCGGAAATAAAAACTTCTCTCTTCCGCGCCGGCCAAACCGACGCTGCGGCGCACGATTTCATCGTCGCGCACGCTGTCATGACCTCTGACCGTCACTTGCCCGCTCGTCGGTTGAACCAGTGTGGCGATGATTTTCGTGAGCGTAGTTTTGCCCGCGCCATTCGGTCCGATGAGGCCGAAGATTTCGCCCTCGTGAACATTGAACGACACGTTGCGCACCGCCTCGACCGGAGGCTTGAACTTACGACGAAGAAGTTTTTTCAGACGAAGGAAGGGAACCGGATAGGTCTTCGCAAGATTGGTGATCGCCACCGCGATGGGCCGATCACCGTGAGGATAATCGCCGGTCACGATCTCCTTAAGATGCTGTGGTGTCGGCATCCGTGACGTGCAGGTCCGAGTGCTCAGATCGCTGAGCACCCGGAAGGTATGTTCGGCAAAGCAATCTAACGGCGGCCCCGTGTTCCACGCCTATACAAATAGACCCGGCGGTAAGCACGCCGGCGATAAACGCGGCGCCGCACAAACACATATCTGCGGCGATAACGCCGCCGGCGATACTGCGGGCTGGCCGGCGCAGGATTCGCCAGAGCCGAGGTCAGTCCTGCCTTGCGTTCCGTCCGGTTAAGGGCCGTAGCAAAAACCGGAATGCCTGCCAGCACAGTCGCAAGCAGGATCGTTGTCAAAATCCTCTTCATCTCAAGCCCTCCTCTAACGATGTAACTGCGGATTGCTGCGATCCTATGACACGGATGCCGTAAACACAAAGCGGATCGCGGCTTCAGCTTTGTCGCTGGCGCGGGTCGAGATATTCACGCAACCCATCACCAATGAAGTTGAATGCCAGCACCGTGAGCGCGATCGCCAGGCCGGGAAAGATCAGCGCATGCGGCGCGGCTTGCAGAGTTGAGAGGTCGCGGGCCTCTTCGATCATCACGCCCCACGACGGCGATGGCGGCGGTACGCCGAGACCCAGGAATGAAAGCGATGCCTCCGCAAGCACGGCTCCGGCCATTCCCAGACTCGCCTGCACGATCAAGGGTTGGATCGCATTCGGAAGAATGTGTACAGCGAGAATGCGAAAGTCGCCGGCGCCCAACGCGCGAGCGGCCTGGACGAAATCGTATTCGCGGACTTTCAAAACTTGCGCGCGAATCAGCCGCGCGTAACCAACCCAGCCGATGATGCAGAGAGCGAAGATCAGTTTGTTCAATCCCGCGCCGAGAAACGCGACCAACGCAATCGCCAGCAGCAACCCGGGAAACGCAAGGAACACGTTGAAAACGTAGCCCGACAAGAATCGATCGACGAAGCCGCCATAGTAGCCGGCAATCGCGCCTATGGTCGTTCCCACCAAAGCCGAAACCATAACGACAACTATGCCGACCTCGAGCGAGATGCGCGCGCCGAAAACGACGCGCGAAAAAATATCGCGGCCGGTTGAATCCGTTCCAAACCAGTGCCCGGCCGACGGCGCCATGTAGCGCATCGACAGGTTCGTCAGTCCGACATCGTGCGTAGCGATCCACGGCGCGAAGAGCGCGACCGCAACGAAAACTACGACGATCGCAATACCGATGATGCTGAGTCGAGACATGAAACGTTGAACTCAGAACTATGCGAGTCTGATTCTGGGATCCAGCCAACGATAAGCCATATCGGTCAGCGTGTTCGCGATGATGTAAGTCGTGCTGATTGCCAGCACGCAACCTTGCACGACGGCATAGTCGCGCTTGCCGATTCCGTCTTCGACCAGCAGCAGACCGAGTCCCGGCCAGCCGAAAATCTTCTCAGTGATAATTGCTCCTGCCAACAGTACGCCAAGCTGCAAACCCAGCACGGTGACTACGGGAATCAAGCCGTTTTTCAAGACGTGTTTGTAAACTACTTTGCTTTCGCTCAGGCCTTTCGCGCGCGCCGTGCGCACGTAGGACTCGCCCATTTCTTCGATCACGGATGAACGAACCATGCGCGTCAGGATCGCCGACAACGCCGCGCCCAGCGTGAATGCCGGCAAGATGATGTCGCTGAGATCAAAGCGTCCCGACGGCGATAGCCAACGGAGTTTCACCGCGAACACGTAGACCAGCATCGGCCCGATGACGAAGCTGGGCAGGCTGATGCCCACCAGAGCGATCACCGAGAGTGCGTTGTCAGTTAACGTGCCGCGATTCTTGCCTGCGATCACGCCTAGCGGGATTGCGATGCACACCGCGATCAGCATTGCCACGATGGCGAGTTCGATCGTCGCGGGATAGCGTTCGGTGATTAGCTCTATTACGGGCCGGTCGGTGCGAAACGAAGTTCCCAGATCGCCGTGCAGGATCGCGATCCAATAATCGTCGTAGCGATTGTCGAGACCGTACCAGACAAAGTGACGCGAACCATCCGACTGACGGGGAAAGGCGAAGAAGAACGGCGGACGATCCAATCCGTGCCTGGAGCGAAACTGGGCCAACTGTTCAGGCGTCGCCTGATCGCCGAGGACTGCGATCGCCGGATCGCCGGGCACGAGTTCGATCAGCAGCGTGACCAGCGAAACGACAGTCCACACGACGAGCAGCAGCAGGGCAACACGGCTCACAACTCTACGCAGTTTTCTCTTCATCCGGGGCAGGTCGTGTGAACTTTGGTTAAGAAGCGAGTGCGGATGATAGCAGATCGTCGAAGTGCGCTGCTATGCAAATGGAACAAAAAACGAACGTAGCCCGTTCGGACTCGCTGTCCCCGGTGTTTCAGGCGCGGCCCCGACAACCACTCCTGAACGGTTAAGCGAGTCCCACGGACTACGTTGTTTGATCGCCGCCAACGTAAGTGGCCGCAATCAATCTAAAACTGGCCGTTGGCCGATGTGGAGCGCCGCCACACCGCCAGTCAGATTCTGAAACGCAACGTTACAAAAACCGGCGTCGCGCATTATCGCCGCGAGCTTCTGCTGGTCGGGAAAGCGCGAGATCGATTCAGGCAGATACTCGTAAGCGCTGCGCGAACCGCTTACCAATCCGCCGATTCGCGGCAGCAGGTGCATGCAATAAATCGCCGCGAGCGCGCGCATACCCGGCACAACCGGTCTCGAAAACTCGAGAATTGCCGCCCACCCTTGCGGCTTCAAAACTCTTCGCAGTTCACCGAGTCCCCGCTCGACGCTGGAAAGATTTCTGAGTCCGAAGCCGATCGTAACCGCGTCAAACGAAGCCTCCGCGAATGGAAGTTGCAGCGCGTCTCCCTCGACAAAGCGAAGCTGCGGCGCCTTCCGCGCGGCCAGCTCAAGCATCGGCCGACAGAAATCAAGGCCGATAACCTGCGCGCCGGTTTTTTCAAACAACGCAATGCTGAGATCGCCCGTCCCGCACGCGACATCCAGAAGCTGCGCATTCGCCGGCAGCAGCGGTCGCAACTTTCGGATTACCGCACGCCGCCATCTGCCGTCGATGTTTGCCGACAGGAGATGGTTTAGCAGATCGTATCGCGGCGAGATTTGGGCGAACATCTCGCGCACCCGCCGAGCGTGATCTTCAGGTGAATTATTCTCTGGATCATTTAAGCCCATCGTGGCAGGGCAAAGGTTGCAGGCAGCTTGCGAAAGGTTTGCGAATCCATCAGGGCTTCTTTGCCGGCGCAGCCGTGTCGGTCGCAGCTTTTACGTCGGGCTTTTCGCTGCGCAGTTCAACCGCGGGGCCAAGGCTGGCCTTGAGTTGATCGTAGTTGCCAACGACGACCGTCGCGACGGAGGCATCTTTGAAAAGCCTGGCTGCGACTCGCTGTAGATCCGCGGCGGAGAGTCGTCTGAGCGCATCCATTTGACCGCCAGACGACGCCAGCTTGAATGTTTCAACGTCCAGCCAGCCATCTGCAATTGATTCTGTCTGCATAGTTCGTCGTGAAAGTTCTGACAATTCCGCGTCGCGCGCGCGCTCGACTTCTGCGGTTGACGGCGCGGCCGTTGACAGCGAACGCATCACTTCGCGCGCCGCGGAAATCGCCTTCGACGCCGAAGCCGTGGGCGCAGATGCGCCGAAGACAAAGATGCCGGGCAATGCGTGCGCTTCATGATGCGCAAAGACGAAGGACAAATCAGGAGCCGCTGCTTGCCAGCGTTCGCGAGCTATTCGAGCCAGCAGCTTGGCCGCGGCCGCATCGTGATCCGAACGTGTCAGCCCGCGCACTGCCAAACGAATCTCAGCGTTCGTCGCTCCCGGCTGATTCACGACCAACACACGAGCATCCGGCAGAGCCGGTTGACGAAACGTAGCCGGCACGACTCGATCGCCTTTGCCCCAGGGCCCGAGCAACTGGCGAATCGCGCGCATGGCGCGACTTTTTTCAATCGGCCCGGCTACGACCAGCGTGGCATTGCCGGCGATGAGAAAGCGCTCGCGCGCAAACAGGAGATCGGCGCGCTCCACTTTCGAGAGGCTTTCAATCGTCCCGGCCGCCGGATGTCCATAAGGAAAACTTCCAAACATCCGCGCGGCGATCGCCTGGTCGGCAATCTGGGCAGCCGAAGCGGACTTCTCGCGCAGTTGCTCGATTCTGGCGGCGCGAATCTTGGCAACGTTCTCCGGAGTTAATTGCGTAGTCACCAGCGCCCCACGCAAAAGCTCGACCATCCGCTCAAACTCGCTCGCGGTGCCCGAGAGCGTGACATCGATCGAATCGTAGTTGGTTGCTAACTCAAACTGTCCGCCGAGTTGTTCCCTGACGTACTGGCCGGTCGATGGGTCGGGAAAGAGCGCGTCGTCGAGCAGCGCCATCGTGCCGCCTTTGCCCGCCAGGTCAAACGCCGCGCCGCTGTGGACTCGCAGTTTCAAAATCACGTTCGCATCGCTGGGACGTTGCCACAGAAGCACAGTCAGTCCGTTCAGGAGATGTTCGCGAACAGGTTCGGGGAACGACTGGGCGCCGGCCTGAAAAGGAATCAGCAGAGCGAGCAGCAGACAAAGCGACAAACGAAGATAAGAGCGACAGGCAATCTGGTTAGTCATGAAATCGAGTTTCCGATCGAGTTGAATCCGCGACATCGCTCGCGGTTGATGAAAGTTCTCTTCCAACTCACTAAACTCCGAAAAAGCCTTCTGGGATGCGGCGAAAAAGAGTTTAGATGCCGCGCAGAAACCCGTCAACCTGAGGCCGCCGAGCGGCATCAAAGCCCTGTGACCAGCGGGACTAAGACATACAATTCAGGGTGCTCAAGCCGAGCCAAACGACTATAATCGACGGTGCCGGGCGATTTCGGGCAGGCGAGTCGAAGAAATTTCCGTAACTTTTTGGCAATTGAGAGTAATAAAGTAGTAGGAAGCGTGGTTCCTACAGGATCGAGAGCTTTGATTGGCGGACCAGTTAACAGACGAACGGCTGCTCGATGCAGCAGCGGGCGGAGACACGGCGGCCTTTCAGATCTTGTATGAGCGTTACCGCGATCCAATCTTTCGATTTGCGTTTCGGCTGTTGGGTTCGGTCGAAGCCGCGGAAGACGTTACGCACGATTGCTTCCTGAGTTTGATCGGAGCGCCGGGCCGGTTCGATCCGACCCGAGCTTCGTTGCGCACATACATCTATGCTGCAGCGCGGAACCTGGCCACGAAACGGTATCACAGCTTCGGACGCGAGACGGCAATCGATGAACTCGCGGACGAGCCGAGCGTTGCGGATCGGCATGGCCCGATGAGGCTGGTTCTGGATCACGAACTCGCCGGGGAAGTTGAGCGGGCCGTATCAAGTTTGCCGCCACTGCAACGCGAGGCGCTGGTTCTTTTTGAGTATGAAGACCTTTCGCTGGCCGAGATCGCGGAGGTTGTAGGCGCCGACCCGGGCACGGTGAAACAGCGGCTGTTTCGGGCCCGCGAAAAGCTGCGAGCACGGCTGGTTCGGTACTTCCGAATTGGCCGCGAAGCTGCTTCAGTTCGAAGGTAGCGTAAGCTGCTGGATGGCCGCACTTTGGAATGTTTGAGATTTGCCATGAGTAACTTTGACGCGCGCTTCATGAAGGACGAGGAACTCCACGATCTGCTGGAACACTGGAGCGTTCCCGACGCGCCACAATCACTGGACAATCGCGTGGCTGCTGCGTATAACAATCTAATGGGTGACGCGGTGGCGAGCAATTCACCACTTCATCCCCAGCGTGATAGCGAGGTAGTAAAGATGAAATTCTGCAATACATGCCAGGAACAGTTTGCCGACAGATTCAGCTTCTGTCCGGTTGACGGCACGCCCCTGGGCGCGGCCCCGGCACCCTCGGTCAGCGCGCCCGCGCGCGACATTGAAACTTCGTATCCGGTTGCCGAAAGCGCAGTGCCTAAGCCCGGCGTGAGCGAGCCGGCTTATGCTGCAATTCCGGCGAGTTCAGCAGCGTCAAGCGCGGCCATCTTT
The DNA here is from genome assembly GCA_035545035.1 of Pyrinomonadaceae bacterium. Taxonomy (GTDB): domain Bacteria; phylum Acidobacteriota; class Blastocatellia; order Pyrinomonadales; family Pyrinomonadaceae; genus UBA11740. The sequence continues at coordinate 5,369 of DASZZL010000006.1, read as the reverse complement.
GGCGAGTATCATCTGACGATTCTCGAAGATCGAGGTTTGCTTTATCGTCTCGCCGACGAACTGGGTGGAGTGGCGCATAACTACCAACTAACCTGGCCGGAATTCAAGCGCGATCCGTTCGGCTTCGTCAAACGCTCCATTCAGGGTTACGGGCAAATGGTTGGTGGGTTTTTCGGCAGTCGCGATATCCTGATCGCGATGTTGTTTTCGGTGGTCGCCATTGCCGTGATCATCGGAATGGTTTTTTTCCTCGATCGAACACAGTCGGCGGGCGTATCACGCAAGCCTTTGATCGTGATTGCACTGTTAGGCTTCTGCGGCCTGCTGGCTATCTTTTCCACTTGGCTGCGCCGTGACCGCGACTCGGGGGTGATGGGCGCGCGGCCGGCAGATTCGCGCAACGCACTTTCCGGCATTGTCGTTTCGTTTGTAATGGTCTTCGCCGTCATCGGGGGGTTGTTCTTCTGGGACATGCATCAGAGAGCGAAGGCCGCGGACAAGACCAGTGATGAAGATCTGGAACTCACCCAGATGATTTCTGACATTCCTAACGAGCAGCCCACGCCTGATGAAGGCACTGCCGGCATGGCCAAAGGTAACGGCGGCGGCAGCAAGCCGAAACAGGAGAAAGCGGGCGGCGGCGGTGGCGGCGGTCGCCAGGAAAAGACGGACGCTTCGAACGGCAAACTTCCTCAGGCCGACCTGCGCATTCCGCCAGTCGTAGCGCCCGATCCACATCCGCCAGTGTTCAAGAATCCGGCGTTGCCGATGCCGGCACAACTCGATGCCGATAAGCTCTTGTTCCCGGCCGACGCGCGGAATCTCAACTACGGTGATCCGAAATCGAGATCAACCACCCCATCGTCTGGACCCGGCAGCGGCAACGGAATTGGCAGCGGTAATGGCGGAGGCGTCGGCCCGGGCTCAGGCGGTGGCTACGGTCCCGGCGAAGGTGGCAACACCGGCGGTGGCTCGCGTCACGAAGGTGGCGGCGGTCCCGGCGGCGGCGGCGGTGGCACCGACTACACCAGAACATTCAACCCCAGCCAAGTCACTACGAAAGCGCGAGTTCTGGAAAAGCCCGAGCCGCAATACACTGAAGCGGCGCGCAAGAATCAGATCACCGGAACGGTTGTCATAAAGGCGGTCTTCTCGACATCGGGCCAAGTAACAAACATTGTCGCTATTTCAAAGCTGCCCGATGGTCTTACTGAGAAGGCGATTGCCGCAGCGAGACAGATCAGATTCGTGCCGGCGACGAAGGATGGTCGTCCAGTTTCGATGTACGTGCAATTGGAGTACAACTTCAACCTGTACTGACCTGAATAAAACCCACAAACGTTTAGAGGCGGGCTGTTGCCCGCCTCTTCCTTTTTGGAGTGCGGCGACTTGTCGCCGCTTTTCTTATAGTCCGTCTTGTGGGCGCCGGAGTGGTAACGGGCAAAAGCGCCGACAAGTCGGCGCACTCCAAAACTAAGCAATTCCTTCAACCACACGCCGAATTCTTCTCACGCCTTCTCGCAAACGATCCAGAGACGTCGCGTATGAAATGCGTATGAATCCGTCGGCGCCAAAACCCGCACCGTCGGTAACCACGGTCTGCTCTTTCTCGAGCAACTCGTTCACAAACTCTGCCGACGTCCTGAGCTTTCCTTTCAAACAGCCACGCACATCGGGAAAAGCATAGAACGCGCCTTCCGGTTGCGGGCAACGCAGTCCGGAAATTTTGTTAAGCGCGCCCAGCAGCCACTCGCGCCGCAGCGTGTACTCAGCCAACATCGCGGCCACAGAATCTTGCGGACCATTGAACGCTTCGGCGGCTGCGGCTTGCGCGATCGAGGTGGCATTGCTGGTCGAATGTCCCTGCACCTTCAGCATCGCGCGGGTCCACTCCGCGTTCGCCAGCGAGTATCCGACGCGCCAACCAGTCATCGCGTAAGTCTTGGAAAACGATCCCGCGATACATAAACGTCGTCGCAGTTCGGCGCGCAGCGATGCGGCACTGAAGACCTTTGCGGGTGGATACACGAAGCGCAGATAGCATTCATCGGAGATCGCGTACATGTCGCGCTCGGCGACGATCTCCATGATGCTTTCAAACTCGCCCGGTGAAATCACGCGGCCCGAAGGATTGGACGGCGAGTTCAGAATGATCAGCCGGGTGCGGGGCGTGACAGCTTTCCTAACCATTTCCGCCGTGAGCGTGAAATCATTCTCTTCAGTCTCAATGAAAACAGACCTGCCGCGCGCGAACGCCACAATTTCCGGGAACGTTACCCAGTAGGGCTTCGGCATCAAAACTTCATCATCGGGATTGATGAGGGAAACGACCGCGTTGAAAACTGCCTGCTTGCCACCGGCCGTGGCCATCACTTCAGCAGGTTCATAACTCGCGCCGAACTCACGTTGATAGAAGCCGATGATTGCCTGCTGTAGTTGCCGTGTGCCGGCGGTCGGCGTGTATTTTGTCTGGCCCGCGCGCATCGCCTCTGCGGCGGCGTCTTTGATATTTTGCGGCGTATCAAAGTCCGGTTCGCCGGCGCCGAGATCAACCACGTCAACTCCGGCGGCGCGCATCGCTTCCGCTGCCTGCATCGCGGCGAGCGTTGACGACGCCTTCATTTGCGAGACGTTGTCGGAAACCGGAAATTTGGAAGAAATTGTTGTAGCTGCCATGGAAAGAGAAACTTGAGACTTGAAACTACTTCTTCTGCCGCATTCGCTGTTCGACCAACGCCGGAACCAGTCCGTCAATGCGCGCACCGAGCTGAAACACTTCTTTCACCAGACGCGAACTTACGTATGAATATTCTTCCGCCGGCATCATGAAAACCGTTTCCAGGCCTGGCTGCAAGCGCCGGTTCATCAACGCCATCTGCAATTCGTATTCGTAATCGGAAATCGCGCGAATGCCGCGCACGATCGCCTTGGCGTTTCGTTCCACCGCGTACTGGACCATCAACCCTTCGAAGCTCTCCACGGTTACCACGCAATCCCCGTGATCGATGTCTCTTAAGACTTCGGTCAGGATTTCGCACCGCTCATTGATGGTGAAGAAAGCATTCTTTTCCGGATTCACCAACACCGCGACGATGATTTCGTCAAACAGCTTGCAGCCACGCTGGATGATGTCCAGATGGCCGTTGGTGACCGGATCGAACGAACCTGGATAGATGGCGCGGCGCATGAACGAGGATGGTAAATGGTAATTCGTAAATGGTAAAGCAAATGATGAAAATGGCCGGGAGGGAAGCCAGCGGACAGGCGAATCTTCCGCGGCAGCCCGTTTCTTGACACTGTCGGCCGGCAATGTTTCAATAGGCGTGGCAAAAACGTGGTGAGTTAAGGCGACTTGCGGCCACGTAAAATAATCCGCTAAACAGCTCGGCGAGTCTTTCAACCGCTATACTAAACAGGTTCGAAGAAAGGCCCCGCGTTGTTAGCAGCGCGGGGCCTTTATCATTGCCGATTTTTGATTTCCGATTGCCAATTGGAGGAACAATCGTGAATCAATATTCAAATCGGCAATCGGCAATTTTTAGATGAGTAGTTTTCTGGAAACATTAAAGGAACGAATCGTCGTCTTTGACGGCGCGATGGGCACCAATCTGCAGGTGCAGAACCTGAGCCTGGATGACTTCGGCGGCTTGCGGTTCGAAGGCTGTAACGAGCATCTGCTGATAACCCGCCCCGACGCCGTCGAAAAAGTGCACACCGGATTTCTTGAAGTCGGCTGTGATGTGATCGAGACGAACTCGTTTAATGGCACGCCCGTCGACTTTGCTGAGTACGACATGGCGGACCAGGCCTATGACATGAACGTCAGGGCCGCGCGCCTGGCTAAACGCATTGCCTCGGACTACGCAACCAAAGATAAGCCGCGCTGGGTCGCCGGCTCGATGGGCCCGGGTCGCAAGCTGCCGACGCTCGGCCACATCAGCTTCGTTGATCTCAAAGCCGCTTACGGCGAACAGATGCGCGGATTGATCGATGGCGGCGTCGATCTGCTGATCGTCGAAACGTGTCAGGACTTGTTGCAGACAAAAGCCGCACTGGCTGCGATCTTCGATCACTTCGAACAGAATCGCGTGCGCCTGCCGGTGATCGCGCAGGTGACGATCGAAGTATTCGGCACGATGCTTAACGGCACGGAGATCAGCGCGGCATTGACTGCGCTCGCGCCTTTTCCGATTGATGTAATTGGCATGAACTGCGGCACTGGGCCGCGTCATATGTCGGAAAGCATTCGCTACTTGTGCGAGAACGCGCCCCTGCCGGTTTCGATTTTGCCGAACGCCGGCTTGCCCTCAGTCAAAGAAGGCAAGATGCACTATGACGAAACGCCCGAGACTTTCACGGCGCAGCTCGTTCACTTTGCCAGTGATTTTGGCGTCAACGTCGTAGGCGGTTGCTGCGGCACAACGCCGGCGCACCTGGCGCTAGTTGTCCAAGCAATGCAGCGCATCACACCGAAGCCGCGCGACGCCCGGCTCGTGCCGGCTGCCTCGTCCATCTACTTCCAACAGCCTTACGTGCAAGACGCGTCGTTCCTGATCGTTGGCGAGCGCGTCAATGCCAGCGGCTCAAAGAAAATGCGAGGCCTGCTGAACGCCGAAGACTGGGACGGTCTCGTCTCGCTGGCCAAAGATCAGGAGCGCGAAGGCGCACACATTCTTGATGTCAATGTCGATTTCGTTGGGCGGAACGGCGTAGCTGACATGCACGAGCTGGCCTCGCGTTTGGTAACCAACATCAAACTCCCGTTGATGTTTGATTCCACTGAATGGGAGAAGATGGAAGCGGGCCTGGAACACGCTGGCGGCAAGTGCATTCTTAATTCGACGAACTATGAAGACGGCGAACCGCGCTTTGCGAAAGTGATTGACCTGGCAAAGCGTTACGGCGCGAGTGTGGTCATCGGCACCATCGACGAAGAGGGCATGGCCCGCACCGCCGACGGAAAACTGAGGATCGCGAAACGTGCCTACGACCAGGCAACCGGCGAGTTGGGCTTTTCTGCTCCTGATATTTTCTTCGATCCTTTGGCGCTGCCGATCTCTACCGGCATTGAAGAAGATCGGCGCAACGCGCTCGAGACCATCGAGGGCATCAAGCGCATCAAGGCTGAATTACCCGGCTGTTTCACGATTCTTGGCGTGTCGAATATTTCTTTCGGCCTGAATCCCGCATCACGTGTCGTGCTCAACTCCGTCTTCCTTCATGACGCAGTCGAAGCCGGCCTCGATGCCGCGATCGTCAACGCCAGCAAAATCGAGCCTTTGAATCGCATCGGCGAACAGGAGCTGAAGGTTGCGCGCGATTTGATCTATGACCGGCGGCAGTTTGACGGAGAAGTCTGCACCTACGAT
>DASZZL010000005.1:0-34548 GCA_035545035.1 Pyrinomonadaceae bacterium | reverse complement strand
GCTTTTGTCGTTCATTCCTTCCAACAACGTCGACGACCCGCCGCGGCTGGCACCGGCAGATTCACCAGACAGAGTTGAACCGAAGCTGAACTCGATCGTTCCCGAAGCTTCGGACCAACCTTATGACATTCGCGAAGTGATCGATTTGATTGTTGATGACGGTTACTTCTTTGAAGTGCATCGTGATTACGCGCCGAACATTGTCGTGGGATTTGCGCGGCTCGATGGACGATCGGTTGGTATTGTCGCCAATCAGCCTGCGTTTCTCGCCGGCGTGCTGGACATCGACAGCTCTTTGAAAGGCGCGCGCTTCGTGCGCTTCTGCGATTGCTTCAACATTCCGATTGTGACTTTCGAAGACGTGCCCGGATTCCTGCCCGGCATTTCTCAGGAGCACGGCGGCATCATCAAGCACGGCGCGAAGCTGCTCTATGCTTATGCTGAAGCGACCGTGCCGAAGGTCACCGTGATCACGCGCAAGGCCTACGGCGGCGCGTACTGCGTGATGGGCTCAAAGCACATTCGCACCGACATCAACTTCGCGTGGCCGTCGGCAGAGATTGCCGTGATGGGCCCGGAAGGCGCGGTTGATATTCTCTATCGCCGCGAACTTGGTGAGGCTTCCGACAAAGCTTCCGCTCGCCGTTCACGCGTGACTGAACTCGAAGACAAATTCGCCAGTCCTTACGTCGCCGCCGAACGCGGCTTTATCGACGAAGTGATCGAGCCCGCGCAGACAAGACCCAAACTCATCCGCGCTCTTGCGCTGCTTGAGAACAAGCGCGACACTAACCCGCCAAAGAAGCATGGGAATATTCCGCTTTAGACTCGCCCGAGAGTTCCCGAAGAGAGCCTCGGCGCCATGCAGGGCCAGCGGCCGCATTCACATCAGGCCTTGTTGCGTACTGCGCAACGCGCTATGATGCATGTGTGATCCAATCGTTCCGGCACAAAGGGCTGAGGAGGTTCTTTGAGTCGGGAAGCGCGGCGGGCATTCAACCGCGCCACGCCAAGCGATTGCGCATGCTGCTGGCGGCCCTTGATACAGCTCAGTCGATAGAGGACATGAACATTCCAGGGTTTCGCCTTCACCGTCTCAAGGGAGCAGACCGCAGTCGCTGGTCGGTGTGGGTAAATGGAAACTGGCGCTTAACGTTCGAGTTCGAAGACGCACACGCCTACGTCTTGGATTATGAGGACTACCACTAATGGCTATGCACAATCCGCCACGTCCCGGTGAGTTCATCACCGACGTTTACCTGAAGCCCAACAACCTTAGTGCTCGCGAGTTGGCCGGCAAGCTCGGTGTCGCCGCCTCAACGTTGCATCGCATCCTTACAGGCGCAAGCAGCATAAGCCCCGAGATGGCGCTACGGCTTTCCAAAGCTCTCGGCCGCTCTCCGGAGAGTTGGCTTGCCATGCAGTATAACCACGACTTGTGGCAGGCGAAGCAGCGCGTAAATCTCCGTAACGTAGCGAAAGTGCGGCTAACAGCGGCCTAACGAGTGGGCACGCGAATCGTGTAGCACGAAGATCCGGCCGCCCGCTGCGTGAGAACAAGCGCGACACCAACCCGCCCAAGAAGCATGGGTATATTCCGTTGTAATTGCACTCTTTGCGGTGTTATTTCTTTCGCGGAGGCAAGGAGGTGATCTGAGTGGGTTCGGCCGGAAGCGGCTGGGTGAGGATAGTCGCAATTAGCTTTTTGAGCCCGGCATCTGATCCTTTATGACGGAACTTGTACCAGTCAGTTAAGTCTTCCATCCATTCAGTCGGACTGCCAGTCCTTGTCTGCGGACCGTAGCGGCGCGCTGTCTTCCGAGGTCCGCCAGCCAACGCGCCTGCGCGAGCGTAAGCGTCGATCATACGATCAAGTAACTGGTAGATGTTCTCAAGTGCTAGTTTGCTTTCGTCCGTTTCAGCCTTTCCTTCGAACTTCGCTCGATAGCCGGTCACCAGCTTTTCGTAAGGTCCCTGCTCGTAGGCGCTTGCCAAATAATAATAAGTCTCCGGCGACGTTTTGATTGTGCTGTTATAGGAGGCAGCTTTGAGGATGTATGGGATCGCTTCGCTGTGCGAATTCTTCAAACTGAGCATCCGGCCAACAGCGAAGTTGAGATTTGCTAAAGCATCCTCCTGATCGTTCGCATCGCGCGGACAAGCCAGATACTTTTTGGCAGCTTCGAGTGCCTTATCCCGATCACCCCTCTTGTAATTCTCCTGGGTCAGGCGTCGTAAAAGACTATGAGCGCTGAAGGCGCGGCATGCGATTGAATCCTCTTTCGCATTTCGCGCCTTCAGAGCTCAGATTAATTTGCGTGGTTGATGATCCAGGGGCGCTGCCCCTGGCTATTACATTTCACGCCTTCATCGTGAAGAAAGCCGAGCCCTCCCTCACGGTCGGGCTACTGCCCCGAACCCACCCGCTACCGCAGGTGGTTCTGACAAAGCGCGTTCCACATCTGCGCACTCTTTGACTTGACCTTTCATTTAGCATAGAAGCATTCCGCGCGCTCATCTCGAATCCATAAGGTTCGAGCTTCTGCCCAAGCGACAGGAGAGTCTACGTCTTGGCCATTCGTTAAGTTGTTGCTTCGTTGTTCGTATGGCGATACTATGAGCGCCGTTCGTTCAACCTGAGGTCTGGAGGTCCATCATGAAACTTCGTCTCACCTTCGCGATTTTGCTTGTCGTTGGTGCTCTGGCAACAAGTGTCTGTCGCAAAACCGAAACAGATACGGCGCGGTTGGAGGAGTTGCCGAAAGATATCGCGGCTAACCTACAGCGAGTACCAAACTCTGATCTCCTGGTCTCAATGCCACCCGTGGCAATTAAGACACCGGCGGCTACGAACCCGGAGGCTGCGGCGCCTGGCGTAAGACCGCCGCCACCGCTACCCCCATGCCAATCAACGCAACGGTTTCTTGTTCAGGTGGCCTATCCCGTAACTGTTTGTTCGCCCAGGCCCGAGCTTTTCGAGGTGCTTGCGGCTTATGATGCAGTGATGAGTCCCGGGCCCAGGCCACCCACCAACGTGAAAAGCTACAAGCTCTCTGCTTTTCAAGGGAAGACTCTTACGAGTTCGATTTTCTGCCAACAGCGAAGCGGTCCATGGCTAGCCACAATCACTAAAACACTGGATTGCTTCACTCGTGGGACGTGCACAATGGTGATAGAAGGCGTACCTTCGTGTCCCAATTGCCCTTTCTTCCTTTGGTACGGTCAGAGTTGTGAGTCAGAGAATCGACCTCCGGAAGTGCAGTTCATAGGTCCGCTAGTTGACCTCAGCACTAGCCGAAGCCCATGCAATACCAAGAACACGTGTCTATAAAGGAGGTCAAGATCCGTCACTGATCTACCCAGGCGAGTCACACGTGCGCGCGGGCACGTCGAGAGCTCTCCCTTACGTCCGCGCGAAACTCTGGAATCGGGCTTCTGTTACTGCGCTGGTGCGGCTCGGAAAACGTCAAAAACGACAGCGCTGAAGGCGCGAAATAGTATTGAGTTACCTTCCCAAATTATTTCGCGCTTTCAGTTTCGAAGCCGCTGTTCTAGTGAATCGTGAATTGTGAAGGTTCGATCGCTGAAGGCGCGGGTTGGGATTGAATCCTCTTTCCCATTTCGCGCCTTCAACGTGAAGACCCACCCGCTACCGCAGGTGGTACTGACAAGTTGGAGCCCTCCCTCACGGTCGGGCTACTGCCCCGGACCCACCTGCTAACGCAGGTGGTACTGACAAGACTCCTGACTTAGTAACGACGCGGCGATCTCTTGCGAAGCTTGTAGGTGTAAAGCGCTGAACCGCCGAGACCGGCGAGTGCGCCGATGCCCGCGCCCTTCTTGCCGCCAATCAAGCCACCGAGCATTGCGCCGCCGCCTGAGCCCATGGCCAGCGTCAGTTTATCGCGGTGCTTCTGCCAAAACGTGCGTCCCCGCGGTGCCGCAACGACGTGATTGTAGGCGACGGATCCTTCGTTGGAGTACTGACGAACCGGCGCGCCATACGCAGCTGCCCGTGACGACCTGTTGACTCGAGCATTGGAGCAGCCCGTGTAGCCCTCTTCGAAACCCTGTCGATAAGCCGTCTGTTCTTCCGAAGTCTTGAACTGAGTGCTGTTCTCTGCGGCAACCTGGTCAGGCGTTTTCGCCGTTTGATTAGCCGTCGGATTGGCATCTGCAGTTGTGTTTGTGGCCGGCGTGTTATTGGCCGAATGAGTGATTAACGCTCCAGCGCCCGCGCCCAACAACGCGACTGCCAGCGTCAAAGCAAGTAGCATCTTTTTCGTAATAAGCATGTCTAATTCTCCTTTTCGTTAGGACCTCTATTTAAAGTCTCGTGATATAGGCCGCAATATGCGTGCCCCTGAACCACCGAGTTCTGGCGTTCTCGGTCTATTTGTGGAAGTTAGCGCCCCTTTGTTCACCAAAGGGAGTGATCGCAAGCGAATTGCAACAAGGAGGCAACAAATGATTACGCTTAGTGATCGCCAATCGCCGCCTACGTGTCCCATATGGAGTCATCGTCTATTCCAAATGATCATGTGGATACAGAACCCGGAGCGGTAGCGACGGGATGCTGCCGTTCAAGTTGAATATATGATCCGGTCGCTACCCCGACGCGTCGGGGTTCTGTATTTTGGATGTTAGGTGAAGGACCCGCGGAATATCTCAGTCGCGTGTCTCGGTGGGAACCGTTGCGCTGCGAAGCCGAGTCTTGGGCTCTGCGAGCATGCACTTGCGAAATGGCTGCTCATTGGCGGCGGGAGTATTTTCCCAGGCGCTGGTTTGCCAGTTGTCGGTGGCGCGTGGTTTCGGCAGCCAACCCGGCAGCGGCATCATGAGATAACGCGAGAGAACTTCGACGTAAGGTTCGTACATCGCGCGGAGATCGAGCAGCGTCCCGTCATCGCCCGGCTCGCTGCTCATTATCACACCAGAATCAGACAGGATCGAGCGCAGGCGCGCCAGGTGCTCGTCCGGCAGGCGCTGCGCGTCGTGTTTCAGCGGAGAAGTATTGAAGATTTGCGCGATATCGACGATGGCGTGACGCGCCATCTTGAAAGTGAGTTGCGCCTGCCATTTCGCCATCCCGTCAATCCCAACCATCACCAGACTGCAAGTGTCCAGCACGGTGCTAAGCGAGGCGAGCCACGATTGGTTGTTGTGTTGCGATCGAAAGAAGCAGAGCACCGGATAAGAAAGGTGGCTCTCCATCAAGTCGGCAGCCCAACCCTCCCAATCTCGCAGCAGTTGATGGAGACTTTCCAGACTGCGCGCTTCCTGGTGCCGTCGTAACAGTTCGACCGCCGTTGGTGGCGTGCCCGCTCTCGCATCCAGCATCGAAATGTGTACTTCACGTCGCGAGAAAGCCTGATAGAGGACAGGCAGATAACCAATCACCAGCGCGAGCAAGCCGATTCCCATGCTCGCCTCGATCACGGTAACGGCCCGCGCGGCCCGACCAACGGGCGTGACGTCGCCAAGTCCCAGAGTGAAGAATGTCGTACCGCTGTAATAGAGGTCAGAGAAGAATCCAGTTGGACCGCTGGATGCGATCCTTGAGCCAATGGCCCAGTGAACCATTGCAAACGCCGTCAGCAAAGCCAGGGCCCACACGGTTAGAAGAACCAGGATAGATAAGGGACCAAAGACGCTCAGCAGTGTTTCACGCCGCTTACTGTCGCGGACGATGCGGCAGATGGCCGACCAAGGGCTCCAGCAAGCGCGATAAAACAAACGCGTCAGACGGACGCGCCTGGTGACACGACGCGGTAAGACGATCGTCTCAAAGACGTCCCAGAGAACGACGACGATAAGAAAGGTCCCGGCGAGCCCGATTAAGATGTGCATCGGTTCTTACTTATTCCGAAAAGCGAAAAGACCGGGCCCACGAACTCGCGTCGCTCCCGGCCTCTTCGGATCTGTTAGTGGCCTCTCTTACGCACCGCGCTGCGCCGAAGCCGCTCTGTCGCGCAAGAGCTCAAGGGCTTTCTTGAGCTGTGTGTCCTCTAGCGGTGGTTTGGGTGCGACGTTCTCCGAAGGCTTCACCACCGGTTGCTTGCCCTCTTCATCATTGCCTGGCAAGTTTTCCACATCAGTGCTGTCCGGACTCTCGGGTCGCTTAACCTCCACCGAAGGGGCGATGCCTGAGCGGTTGCGATCTTCTCCGAGAAACGGCTTGCCGCTGGCCGAGGCCCACTTGATCGTCGTCAACAATAACCCGTCGCCGTCGCGCAGAGTGAATAGTTCCTGCTCTGCTCCTGCTCCAAAACTTTTTTCGCCGACCACGTCGCCGCGTTTGTCTTCGAGAAATGCGGACGCGACGATCTCCGCGGCGCCTGCGGTGCCCGCATCGATCAGGGCGACAACTGGCCCATTGAACAATGTCGCTTTCGGATCGGCTTCGAACGTCTTCAGGACTTTCTGTTCACGGCCGATGGTCTTTGCGATTAGTCCATCATGAATGAAAAAGTTCGCGACCGTAACGCCTTCCTGAATCTCTCCGCCTGCCACGCTGCGAAGATCGAGCACGATTTTTTGCGCGCCTTGCTTTAACAAATCCTGGAGTCGCGCGCGGGCATCGGCCGCTTCTCCGTTGTCAAGACTGTTGATTCGCAGAATGCCAATCTTGCCGGCTTCCATCCGCGCCTCTGCCGCGGGCGCTTTGAACGAGCCGCGCCGAACCGTCAGCGTGAGCGCCCGCCCTCGCAGAATGCGCAGCTTCACTTCCGTTCCCGGCGCGCCGTTCAGCAACTGTCGCGCGTCGTACAACGAAATGTCGCGAGTCGCCTTGGCATCGATGTATTCGATAATATCTCCGGCGCGAACGCCGGCCTGATCCGCAGGCGATCCTTTTTCAGGCGCGACGACGTAAAGAAAAGAAGCGACCTGTGACAGCTCAGCGCCGATCCCAATCTGATTGCTCTTGTTGCCGGCGCGGTAATCCTTTACTTGCTCGGCCGTCAAATAAGTCGAATACGGATCGAGACCATAGGCAAGTCCGCGCAACGCTCCCGCGCGAACCTTTTCCATGTTCGGTTCGTCAACGTAATCATTCTGTATGTGGTTGAGCACGCTTTCGAAAATCTTCTGCTGCGCGCCCGGATCGTTGGCAGGTTGCTGTGCGCGCGTGGCCAGCCAGCCGCCGGCTATAGTGTAAAGCGCCAGCACTGCGGACAACGCGATTAGGGCAAATTTGTTTTTGAATGACATCAGTTGTACCTCGAAATCATCGACCCCGTTGGCCACGCTGGAGACTTAAACGTTTCGCCAAACGCCTGTATCATACCGTGGGTACATAACGTGCGCAAGCGATGGTTTTCAAAAGATGTCGCGCCGCGCTCTTTGGTTTACTCAGTTGGAAGAACCGCGAAAAATAACCGCCTCGTCGCCGGCGCCGCTCGATTCTCCCGGCCGCTTGTTGGCGCTCGACCTGGGCGCGAAGCGAATCGGCGTCGCGGTTTCCGACGAGTTGCGAATTACGGTGCGGCCCCTGCCGATAATTTGGCGGCGAAGCTGGAAAGACCTCTTGCGTCAGGTTGCCGGCCTCGTCGAATCGCTCGAGGCTAAGGGCCTCGTGATCGGTCTGCCGTTGCGGCTTGACGGCGCTGAAAACTCCGCGGCGGAAAGCGTTCGCACGTTGGCGGAAAAGTTTCGCCGCTCATTGGGTGTGCCGATTTACTTGCAGGACGAGCGGCTGACAACCTTCGCCGCTAACTCAGATTTGAAGTCCGCTGGTCTGGATCAAGGCGAGATCAAACGTGAAGTTGACAGCGAGGCGGCGGCGATAATCCTGCGGGACTTTATCAATAGGATGCAATCATAAGCGCCTCACGGAGCGAACTGGGCTGCAACTCTACTCGGGTTGATTCATTGACACGCAATTTCAAGAAACGTCTGCTGGTGGGTGGTGTGATTGCGATCGTCACCCTCGCGGGCGGCTTTGGAATCTGGTTCTACCGGGAGCTTCACGCGACCGTCGTGCACGGCAAAGCGAACGACTACATTGAGATTTCGCGCAAATCAACGCCCGAAGGAATCGTTAACAGGCTGGTCAGTGAAGGAGTCCTGCGCCGGAAATGGCCCTTACTCTTTTACATCAAGCTTACCGGCAGCGCAAAATTGATTAAGGCCGGCGACTATCGCTTCCCTTCTCCAATCTCTGCGCTCGGGGTTTTGAAGAAGCTTGAAGAAGGCGAACAGCGTCTCAGTCGTTTTACGGTGATCGAGGGCTGGACCAGATGGGACATCGCCGCTTCGCTCGCTCACGTCGACGAACTTCATTTGACAGATAGCAACGAAGCACTTCGCTTGATGGATGATACGACCGCGATTCGCGACCTCGATCCGACAGCGACAAATCTGGAGGGCTATCTGTTTCCGGCAACGTACAGCTTTCCCCAGGACACCAGGGCCGCGGCGGTTGTCGCCGGCATGGTCAAGCGTTTTAGGCAAGAGTGGACGCCGGAACGTGCCGAACGGGCGCGCGCGCTCGGCATGACTCCACGACAGATCGTAATCATTGCGTCGTTGATCGAGACTGAAGCCAAACTGAAAGCCGACCGGCCGCTGGTCGCTTCCGTTATCTACAACCGACTCAGCAAAGGCGTGCCGTTGGGAATTGATTCGACGATCGTCTACGCGTCAAAGCTGGCCGGTAAGTGGCGGGACAACGGCAAGGTTTATCTGAGTGACGTCAATCGCCGCTCGCCCTACAACACCCGCATTTTTTCGGGCTTGCCTCCCGGACCTGTCGCAGCGCCAGGCGAAAGTTCAATCGATGCGGCGCTGAATCCCGCGCAGACCGATTACCTGTATTACGTTCGCGATCCGTCGCGGGACGACGGCGCGCACAACTTTTACAGCAAGTCGGCAGATTTCGAAAAAGGCGTGAGGACCTTGCGCGAGTGGGAGCGTACACACGGACGCTGAGCGCTAAGCCTGGCGCTGTCGGTACAGAAATGGTGGCGTGTGCTTGTAATCGAAGATCATGTGCTCTATGCTCAATGCGTCTTCCCCGTTTCCCGATTCGCTTTGAGGGATTATCTACATGAAATATCTAACAGTCTTTTTTGCGGCGCTCGTCGTTTCAATTGCCGCAGCTTCTGCGTTCGGACAGGGCAAAGGGGTTGACGCGCAGAGCAAACGGATTAGCGACACGAGCAGCAGCAGCGCGGCCGGCACGAACGGCACCAAACAGAACACCGGCACGACTGGATCCGGAAGAAACTTCGGCAAGGAAAAGACCGCGGCCAAGCCGATCATTCCGAATCCCTATCGCCTGACCGCGCGCCGCGATGCGATAATTCGCGCAGTTGCCGAAGTGATGCGCGATCGCAAGCTGATTGTTGATGACGCCGCGTCGAAACCCGCTGAAGGAATCATCGTCAGCCAGCCTTACACTTTCATCAAGGGAGTCGTGGTAACGCAATCTGAATTGCACCGTTATGCCAACGTGGTGACTTCCGAAGCACGCGGTTGGACGCGTGGTCGTTACACGATTCTGGTCGAAGTCCAGGCTATCGATGGCTTCAGTGCTAACGTGTCTGTCACTGCAAAGATTGAAGGCCGTACCGATGGCGCCACCGGCGCCGAGTGGAGCACTTTGCAAAGCACGGGGACGGCCGAGCAGGAGTTTTTGGGCGCGCTAATCGAAAACATCACTGGCGCGAATCCCGGAGAACGGCCGTGAAAGATTGCTGCTGTTAAGTTAATTCTCAAAGAAATCTCTCGGAAGCCTTCCGCAAGATGCAAACTTTAAGTCAACTGCACGACGACTCTCCCATCGAGGAAGAAGAGCGACGTCACGGCCGCCGTCTGGTCGTAGGAATCCTGTGCGCTTTGCTCGTGACGAGCGGACTGTTCGGTGGATACATGTTTCTCCGCAAACGTCATGAGCG
This sequence comes from Pyrinomonadaceae bacterium, assembly GCA_035545035.1. Classification (GTDB taxonomy): domain Bacteria; phylum Acidobacteriota; class Blastocatellia; order Pyrinomonadales; family Pyrinomonadaceae; genus UBA11740. The sequence continues at coordinate 24,649 of DASZZL010000005.1, read as the reverse complement.
ACAACTCGCCGCCGCTGCTGAGGCCACCAGAACCAAAGCTCTGGCTCCGCGGGTCGAGGTTTTCGTCGATGACCCAACGCTGGATGGAAAGAAGACCCTGCTGGGCGGCACGCTCCACAACATCTCTAACGAGGCGCTGCGCAATCTTGCTGTCGAGTTGGAACTGAGACGGCGAACGAGCGGCCGCCTTGAGACCAAATCCATCACGCCGGAGCAAACGGACCTGGCCCCCGACGCGCAGGCTCGTTACGGTGTCGAGCTGCTGGTTTCAGATTACATCAGCGCGCGTCTGATCCGCATAGTTGCCGGCGACAATCGGGCCGAGGTTCCCTTCAAAGCACGTCCAGGCGCGCCACGTCCCCCCATGGAAGCGCCGGCCGCCAAGACCGTAATCGTTAACCGGCCAGCGCCGCGCGGCGAACAGTTCATCAACACGCCGAATACTCCGGGCCGTGTGCCCTAGCTTCCCTTCCTGAAGTGACGATAGAAGTTTTTTGCCGACCAGCCAACCGTCGGCAGCGTCTTAATCGTCACAGCAATGCGTTTCCGGCTTGAGTCAATCGCGAACTTTCGGCTAGGATCGCTGGCAGGACATAATGCGGCAGCGAAATTACACGACCTATCTACCTGGTCTCATTTGCACGATCGCGTTCGCCGCTGTCCTGCTGCTGGGCTCGTCTCCGGTCTATGGCCAAACTCGTCCGGCTCCGCCGCCCCCGGACGAGAGACCTTCCAAATCCGACAAGGACGATCTCGGATCGGACATTGGATCGCACGAGCGTGAAATGCGGGCCCGGCTTGCGCTCAGGGCCGAAAAGAAGCTTTATGAGGAAAACCTGGCGCGGGCCCGCGAGACTTCGGAGCTCGCTACGCAATTACTCGACTCGTATCAAGCAAAGAAGTCTTTCAACAGCGAAGACCGTAAGAAGCTCGAGCGAATGGAAAAACTGACGCACAGGATACGCAATGAAGCGGGCGGAACGGAAACGGATGTCGAAATCGAAGTGTCGCCGGTGATGGAGACCGCCATGAAAAGCGTCGCCGAAATGGCTGAGGACCTCAGAAAAGAAGTCGAGAAAACTCCCCGTCACGTGATCTCAACCACCGTAATCGACCAGGCCAACAAACTGATCGGATTAATCCAACACGTGCGCGTTTTGAGTCGCTAGCCACATGATCGCCGGGAAGACCGACGCCGCTAACTTGAATCGCCACGCGTGGCGAACCGCGTGCATCACGTTGGTGTTATCAGCTCTCGCTGTTCTTCCTTCTCAAGGCCCGCGCCAAACACCCGCCGCAACAGCCTTTGCGCAGCAACAGGACGACGACGTCGTGCGCGTGAACACCGATCTGGTCGTATTGAACGCCACCGTGCTCGGCAAAGACGGCAAGTTCGTTTCCGGATTGCGGCGCGGCGACTTTCAAATTCTCGAGGATGGCAAGGAACAGAAGCTCGCGAGCTTCAGCGCCGAAGAGACGCCATTCGCCGCCGCGATCGTGATCGATACGTCGGGCAGCATGGACGCGCGTCTGACGCTTGCGCGCTCGGCGGCGATCCAATTCCTCGACGGCTTGCGCGAAACGGACGTCGCCGCGGTTTATAACTTCGATTACAAAGTTGAACAGCTGCAGGATTTTTCGCCTGGCCGCGACCTGCCGCCAAAGGCGTTCGGACTACGCGCCAAAACAACGACGGCGCTAAACGACGCCGTGCTGCGGGCGGCAGACGATTTGGTCGCGCGATCCGAAAAGCGGCGCGCCATCGTTGTGCTGTCCGATGGCGGAGAGAATGCCAGTCGCGCCAGTTCCGATAAGGCCCTCAATCACGCTCTCGCAGGCGGCGCGACCATCTATGCCGTCAACATGTCGGAAGAAGGCCCGACGCGCGACCTCGTCGGAACATCAATCCTGAAGACTTTTGCCGCAAAGTCTGGTGGGCAGTACATCTCAACGCCGGGCGGTCAAAAATTGCGCGACGCGTTCGCGGCGATCCTCGAAGAGCTGAGCCATCAATACACGCTCTCCTACGTTCCCAGCAACCGCGAGCGCAATGGAAAATGGCGCGCGATCGATGTGAAACTTGCGCGCCCGGAGACTACCGTGCGCACGCGCAAGGGTTATCGCGCGCCGAAGGGCTAAATACTTGTTTCGTTCCGCGCGCGTTCGCGATGGCGCTCGATTGCCAACTCGATCAGTTCGTCGATAATTCGTGAGAATGGAACCCCGGATGCTTCCCACATCTTCGGAAAGCCCGACACATCGGTAAGTCCGGGCAGCGTATTAATCTCATTGACCAGCAACTCGCCGTCTCGCTTCAGAAAGAAATCAACGCGCGAAAGTCCCGAAGCGTCAATCGCCTTGTAGGCTGCAACGGCCATCGAACGGATCGCTTTTGCTTTCGCTTTTGAAACGCGCGCCGGGACTACGAACTCCACGTTACCCGTGCTGGAATACTTTTCTGTGTAGTCGAGGAAGCGCGCCGACTCTTCGTGAATTACATATTCACCGGGCAGGCTCGCGCGCGGCTGGTCGTTGCCAATTACTGCACATTCGATCTCGCGCCCATCGATGGCTTCCTCGACCATAATTTTGCGATCGTAACGCGCCGCGAGTTTAATCGCGTGCGCCAGAGACTTCTTGTCAGTTGCTTTCGAAATGCCGACTGACGAGCCGAGATTCGCCGGCTTTACGAACGCGGGAAACCCGATCTCCTTCGCCATGCGACGCAACACTTTTCCTGGTTCGCGCTCGAATTCTGATCGCAGGAGCCAGGTGTAGTGGCAAATCGGGAGTCCTGCTTCTCGAAACAGCGCTTTCATTGTTACCTTGTCCATGCCGCACGCGGATGCGAGCGTTCCGCAGCCAACAAACGGGATTGCAGCCATCTCCAGCAAACCCTGGATCGTTCCGTCTTCGCCAAACGTGCCGTGCAGCACGGGGAATACAACATCGAGCGGCTCAGCCTTTCCATAGCTATCGAGCCGAGCCAAACCTCTGCGCGAAGGATCGCCGATGATTGCTACGTCTGCTTTGCTTTGGCCGAGGACGCGCGCCGAAAGCCTGCGCTGAGTCCCTTTGGGCAGCAGCTTGGCAGCGGCGGCGGGCGCGAGCCAGTTACCTGTCTTGGTAATCGCGATTGGCACGACTTCATACTTCGACGCGTCCATCGCTTCAATCACTGAGCGCGCCGAGCGAATCGAGACCTCGTGCTCGCCTGAGCGGCCGCCAAAGATTACGCCGATGCGAAGTTTCTTTGCCATAAACAATTAACCACAGAGGACACGGAGGAACAAAGGGGCTACAAGATCGTTTTCCCCAGCGCCGACAGAATCACTTCAACGCCGAGTTCGGCCGTCCGATTATTCACGTCCAGCGCAGTATTGATCTCGACGACTTCAAGCGAGCGCATTCCGCCGGCTTCCGCAATCTTCTCCATCGCCAGGTGAGCTTCGCGGTAACTGAGTCCGCCACGCACGAGCGTGCCCGAACCCGGCGCGTCTCGCGGATCGAGTGCATCAACGTCGAACGTTACGCCGTAACCGGCGCTTCCCTGCTTCGCAATCGCGATCGCTTCGTCCATGCAAACGTTCAGCCCGCGTTCATCAATCTCGCGCATTGTGAAAAACCGAATCCCGAGCCGATGGATCAATTCGCGCTCTCCCGGATCGATGTCGCGCGCGCCGACATGCGCGCACATTTTCGGATCGAGCTTCGGCGCAAAGCCTGCGACGTTCACCAACTCAGGCGCGCCGAAACCCAGCAACGCGGCCAAAGGCATGCCGTGAATGTTACCAGACGGAGTAGTCTCTGGCGTGTTCATGTCCGCATGTGCGTCAAAATAAATCAAGCCCACGGTTTCGTTGCGCTTGCGAAAAGCCTTCACCACTCCGGCGAGCGATCCGATCGCGATCGAATGATCGCCGCCGATCGTAATCGGCAGCTCGCCGGCGTCAACTATTCTCTCAACTTCTGCCGCGAGCCGTTCGCAGGCATCGTGAATCTCGGACAGATACTTTAGCTTCTCGCCCGCCGCGGGATGCGAGCGAGGTCGTTCAATTTCCAGATCGTCGAGGTCATGGACTTCGTAGCCCAACTTCGCGATTCGATCCGCAAGCCCCGCGACGCGGATTGCCGAGGGACCCAGATCGACGCCGGCCATGCTCTGTCCAAAGCCAAGCGGCACGCCGAGAATGCTCACCTGGCGCCCGAGGCCGGGACGATCCGAATGGCTTGCTTGCTGTTGCGACGACACTTCAGTCACGGATTTGCCGGGTCTCTCTCAAGGCTCCCACTCGAACGCCACTTCGGAAAGCGCGGTGTCGGGATCGGTGCCGTAGTAAACCGATTTGATGACGAATCGCACCGACCTAGTTCTGACCGCGCCCACGTCCACTTTCTGACTCGTCATGCTGTCAGCAAACGTTAGTTCGCGCGAGCTGCCGTCGGAGAATTGCGCGGTCACGATAGCGAGCCGATTATTCCCAGCCCAGATTTGCGGGCTCTTGAAATAGCCGGGCTGAATCAGAATTCGGTGAATCACAATCTCGCGATCGAAATCAAAGCGAATCCATTCGCCTATGCCGGGCCCGTCAACGCCTTCAATCCACGCCGTGCTGCGCTTGCCGTCGATCGCGTTCGCCGCATAGTAGGTGTTGCTCTGTACCGCTAAACGAATCGATGAGGCCGACGCAGTGATTTTCAAAGGCGTGCTCGCACGCGGTTCCGGCGTACTCATCTCATCAGCGCTGCGTGTGTCGGTAGAAACAGGATCGTTCTTTTGACCCTTGGCGGGGGATGAGCCCTCCCTTACGGTCGGGCTACTGCCCCGATTGGTTTGCGCCGATTCCGGCCCGCTCGACTGTCGCAGGACAAAGTACGCGGCGATGGCAACCAGCGCCAGCAGCAGCACGGCAATCGCGATTACGCCGGCGGTCAGCAGCGGATTCGTCGGCCGGCGTTCCGCGCTTGCGTCGTAGGTCGATTGAGTTGGCCCAGAGACCTTCAGCGTCGGCGAGCCACGCTCGTGCATGATCTCGGTCGGCGGCGGCTCGGAGTCGCGCCCACCTGGCCCGCTACGGCGTGTGGCCTCATCCTTTGGCGACCTGCCAACGGTGGCGAGAGATGTACCGTCTTCAAGACAGAATCTCAGCGTGTCATCGCGATAGGTACGGTTGCATTTTGGACAACGCTTCATAGCAATAGAATCCGCAGATTTCGCAGATTACACAGACAATGACAAAACATCGTGGCCGAGCTTACATTCCTTACCAAATCCACCATCGCCTTTCTTAGCTGCTAAATCTATGAAATCTGCGTAATCTGCGGACTAAACCCTCAACCCTTACACAACAACGGCGCTTGATTTTCGAATAATGATTTCCACGGCTTCTTCTGGCGTGGCGGCAAAATCCAGTAATCCGAGGTCATCGTCGCTCACCGCAAGATGGCGCTGCAATTCCTTCATTAAAGGCGGCCAGCAATCGCCGAGCAGCACGACGGGACGTGAATCGAGAACTCGCGTTTGCAGCTTGTTCCAAACCAGCGAGACTTCCGTGACCGTGCCCATGCCGCCACGCAAAGCGATGAAGCCGACTGAGCGAGTGATCAATCGCTGCAGCCGTTCGTAGAAGTGCGGCGTCGCGACCTTGTCAGTCAGAAAACGATTCGGCTCTGACTTGAACTGATTCATCGTGATTCCCAGCACGCGCCCGCCTCGCCCGTGCGCACCGCGGCTGGCCGCTTCCATCACCCCGAGATAACCACCAGTGCAGATCGTAAAACCGGAGTCGGCCAACAGTTCACCGACGCGCTGCGCTTCGGCGTATTCAGTATCCGACTCGCGACACTTTGCGCCGCCAAAGATTGTAACGATGCGTTCTTGTGTTTCGCTCATCTTGTTACTGGGAGCACGGACGCCTCGCCTGGCAAAAGCATCCGCAGATTACGCAGATTACACAGATAATGACAAACAGCGAGGTTGATCTTACATTCCCTCATCAATTCCACTATCCACCTTTTCTTCGCTGGTAAATCTGCGTAATCTGTGGATCAGCGCCCGCCCCTTAACATCAAAGAGCCAGCGCGTTTGTATTCTTCGTAGTCTTCCCTGCTCCGAAAAGAGCTGCCGGTGTAGTTAGCGGGTATCGGCGTAGGATCGAATAAACGCTCGTCGCGAATGTCTACGAAACCAGCGTCGATGAACAACGAACGATAGTCGTCCACGCTAAGAAGTTCGACGGGAACATTCAAGTTATCAATCCACTGATGCGTGGCCTCGTTCTCCCAATAAAGATCCACGACGGCGACGAACACACCGCCAGGCTTCAAGACCCGGTAAATCTCTTTCAACGCCCCTGCAATATCTCGGTAGTAATAGAGCGACTCCATGGAAAACGCGTGCGTGAATTCATTGTCGTTGAAGGCAAGTCGCTCGGCGCTGGCTATTTCAAAGTCGACGTTAGGAAGCGTCCGCGAAGACTCACGGGCGATACGAATCATCTCATCGGAAATATCGATTCCGGTTACCCGACCATTCGACGCGTATTCCGCGAGCAAGCGAGTCGCCCAACCAGACCCACATCCGACATCCAGCACGCGCGCATCTGTTGGGACGCGCATGCGCTCGATTGCCTGCTCACCGACCGGGCGATGGCCCTTCTCCATGCTCTCGCCTTTGCCGGCGCGGGCCCACTCGTTGAATTCGGTTCGTAGTTGCTCTTGCGAATCGTTAGTCATTGCTTATGCTGAAGGCTTAAGGTTTTCCGTCTTTGCTCCATTGCGGTTTGAAATTAGTGTTCACTAACCACCTGACGGGCTCGACCATTGATTCGATCGCCTCGGTCATATGCGCGAAATCTACGTGCGCCAAGTCGTCGCTTGGTTGGTGGTAATCGCTGTGCAAACCGTAACTTGAAACTGTGTGCGCGATGATGCCCTTCCTGGCTAGTACATAGTTGTCCGAACGTTCAAAGAAGTTCTGTTCGGGATGCGGGTCGGCGACCAGACGTGCGCCGTGCGCCGCCAATTCTGCGCCCAGATTTGAGCGCTCGTATCCGGTCAACCAAAGTGTATGTGCGGCGACTGCGGCATCCGGGCGGCCAATCATTTCAAATTCCAGGTTAGCCACAAAGCTTTCGACCGGAACAGGCGGATGCTCCTGAAAATACCTCGCGCCGTAACCGCCAATTTCTTCGCTCCCAAACAAAGCAAAGACGACTGTCCGCTTTGGCCTTGGACCCGCGGCGAGCGCTTCCGCCAACTCCAGAACCGCGGTGACGCCGGAAGCGTCATCGTCCGCGCCGTTGTAAATGTTATCGCCGTTCACTTCCCGCCCGATCCCCAAGTGGTCCAGATGCGCCGACAGCAGCACCGTCTCTTTCCCAAACTTCGGATCACTGCCCCGCAGGATTCCGACGACGTTGGTCGTAGTGGATTCCGTCGGAGACGAATCTCCGCCCCGCGATCTCCTCATAAACTTCACGGTTTGGAGATAGCCACCATCGTCGCCGGCCGGATCAATCTTGAGCAGTTTCAACTGCGACGCGATGTACTTGGCCGCCGCCAACTCGTCCGTGGTTGCGCTCCCACGTCCGCGCATTTCATCACTCGCCAAAGCCTGCATGTACTTCCGTACGGACTCCTGCGATACAGTCGCTTTCCCGCCCTGCGCGACTTTCTGCGTTACAGTTTGAGCCATGGCCACCGAGGCCATAACCAGGAGGAGCACGGCTACCTGTATTTTATGTTTTGTCTGCATGTTCATATGCTTCCTTCGATCCAGAGAGTTGAATTAGGGACGCAAACGATAAAGCATCCGCGGGAATGGAATCGTCTCGCGAATATGCTCGGTGCCGCACATCCACGCGGTGCAGCGTTCGATGCCCATGCCAAAGCCCGCGTGCGGCACGCTGCCATAACGCCGCAGGTCCAGATACCATTCGAAGGCTTCCTGCGGCAAACCATGCGCAACGATCTGCTTTTGCAAAAACTCCAGTGACGTCGCGCGCTCGCCGCCGCCGATTACTTCGCCATAACCTTCGGGCGCAAGCACATCGACGCCCAGCGCGAGTTCGTCGCGCCCCGGGTCGCGCGCCATATAAAAAGCTTTCACTGCCGCGGGGTAATGATGAACCATCACAGGTTTGTCGAACTGGCTGGAGATGTGAGCTTCATCCGGCGCGCCGAAGTCGCCGCCCCACTCGAATTTTTGTTCCAGCGCCCCGCTCTCGTGCCCTTCATGCAACTTTTTCACGGCATCATCATAGTGAAGCCGTGGAAACGGCGGCACGATCGCTTCCAGCTTTGATGTGTCGCGCTCCAACGTCTTCAATTCCTCCTGCCGAGTTTCCAGCACGCGCGCCGCGATGTATGAAAGAAGCCTTTCCGACAGATCCATCACGTCGTCGAGCGTTGCGTAGGCCATCTCTGGCTCGACCATCCAGAACTCAGTCAAGTGCCTTCGCGTTTTTGATTTCTCGGCGCGAAACGTCGGACCAAAGGAATAAACTTTGCCGAACGCCGCGGCCGTCGCTTCGTTATAGAGCTGGCCCGATTGCGTCAGATAAGCTTTTTCATCACCGAAATAATCGACTTCGAACAGAGTCGTCGTGCCTTCACACGCGGCGGGCGTAAAGATTGGCGTGTCGCAGAGTGTGAACCCATCGTTGTCGAGAAAATCGCGCACCGCCTTGATCACGGTGTGCCGAACTTTCAGGATCGCGTGCTGCTTCTTTGAGCGGATCCACAGATGGCGATGATCCAAAAGAAACTCAGGCCCATGCTCTTTCGGCGTGATGGGATAATCGTGCGCGCTTTGAACGACTTGAGCATTGGTTACATCGAGCTCAAATCCGCCCGGCGCGCGGCTGTCTTCGCGCACCCGGCCGGTAAAAGCTAGCGCGGATTCCTGTCCCAGCGGCTTCAGCGCATCCCAAATCTCGGGCGACACGGAATTCTTTGCCACGACGCACTGCACGATCCCAGTGCCGTCGCGCAGTTGCGGAAACATCAGCTTGCCGCTCGAACGCATGTTATAAAGCCAACCTTTCAGCGTGACTTCATCGCCGATGTGTTTGGATAAATCGCTTATGTAAGTCTGTCCCATATCATTCCAATTGAATCTGTTTAGACGCTTCTTCACCACAGAGACACAGAGATCGCACAGAGGTTCACTGGGAAACACTCTGTGGTTCTCTGTGCTATCTCTCCGGCCTCTGTGTGAATTCCTTCCTCACGCAGAACTGATTCCAATTCGCTCCCCAATCATTCGGCGCAGGACTGGAAAACGCTCCAGCCACTCCGCAGCCTGCAACACGATCAGAAAAGTAGGTCGAATATGTTTTTCGTAGAACGCGCCGCGCCCACACACCGCGGTCTGATAAGAAAACGTACCGACCGCTTTCAACCCTCGCTGAATCGTCATCAGCCGAAACTCTTTGCAGAAGTCATCAGGGTCGATGGCCGGCAGTCCTTGCCGGCGTCGCGCTTCCAAAAAATATAGACGGTGAGCGCGCGCCGCGGCCAGCGATGGTGGCTCAGGCTGCCGATCCATCAATAGTGAAACGAGATCATAACTGGCCGGGCCCATCCGGGCATCCTGATGGTCGACGATGCGAATGCGATTCTTGTCGTCCACCAAAAGGTTCGCGCCGTGATAATCGCGATGGCAAAGTACGCGCGGACACGCGGCCAGCTCGGCCGCGAGGTCGTTGAGTTCCACCTTCAACTCCGCCGCTTCGCCATGACGCAAGGTCTCTTCGCGCAAACTACCAAAGTAATGCTCAAAAAAGTAATTCAACTCCCAGGCCAACTTCGCTTCGTCAAATGCCAACCTGCTGGCAATCGAGTCCCGCGCGAACGCCTTTGGTGTCGCCGCCTGAATTCGCGCTATCACTTCGATCGCTCCTTCCAGCAGGCCCTCGCGTTCTTCGTCCGATGCCGCTTCAAAGACCTGAAACAACTGTCGGTCGCCGAGATCTTCCTGAACAATGATTCCGGCGGCACCATCAACATCATGGACTTCGGGAACAGGTAATCCGCTTTCAAGAAACAACCGCGTGATGTCGAGGTAAGGATGAACGGCCGGATCGAACGGCTCAGGGTAGACTGCGGCCACGGCGGAACCGCGGTTCCAGGGAATGCGAAAATACTCCCGCGTCGAAGCGTCCGGAGTCAGCGGAATAATCTCAGCTTTGCGCCCGGCTTTTTGTCGCGCAAGATAAAGGGCAAGCCGTTCACGAGCGCCGCCCGCGAAGGTGTTTGACTTAGTCTGAGATGTTGGATTCATCGTAGCGACGGAGTTGCCTCGGTTTATTCGCGGCTCGAGTGAAGCGATATCGCTTCGATCTCGCATCCACGGCAATTATTTCGTCTGCTAATTTTCAGTGTCAGCAAATCTTATCACTGCGATAAGGGCACGACAAAGGTGTCGCCTTTTACGTAACCCTTGGCAGCCTTTGCCGGCGGCGTTACGCCGGCCACAAGTTCGGAGCGAACGATTGCCACATCTTCCACCCCTCCACCTGCACGCACGCACACACCATCACCCAGGATCGCGCGACGCACTCGCGCGTCCCTTTCGACAATCACGTCATCCCACAGAATCGATTCGTGCACGTTTGCCTGCTGGTCGACAGACGCGTTGCGTCCCGTGTACAGATCCAACCCTCTCTGATTCAGCAGCGCGAGACTGATGTCAAGATATCGCGGCAGCGTTGAAAGCTCGAACCACATGCCCTCGGCGACATGCGCTGCGATGCGTTCACCTTTGGCGATCGCCTGCGGAAACACATCCATCGTGGAATGCGAAAAGACGCCGGGTGGAATGTAATCGAAGATTCGCGAGTCCATTATTTGAATGCCGGTGAACATCAACGGCACGTCATCCGATGGTCGCGGCATCCCGGCAAATCGAGTCACGAAACCGTCCCTGGTTTCGACGACGCTGAAACGCTCGCGAGCAATATTTCTTCGCAGCACAAGCGTAGCCAGCGCCTTCGTCCGCCGGTGCGTCTCGATCGCGGCGCGCAGATCGATGTCGGTGATGAGTTTTCCGTTAATGACAACGAACGTGTCAGCACCGATCATTTCACGCGCGTTATCGAGCGCGCCGCTGGTTCCTAAGATAACCGGCTCGTGAACATACTGAAGGCGAACGCCGAACTGGCTACCGTCACCGAGCGCCGCGCGTACCGAGTCTGGCCGATGATGCAAGTTGACGATTACATCTTCGATCCCCTGTTGCGCGAGATACTCCGCCACATAGCCCACCAGCGGCTTTCCCAGGACGGGCAACGCCGACTTGGTGCGATCGGCCGTCAGCGGCCACAGCCGCGCCCCGTAACCCGCCGCGAGAATCATTGCTTTCATCTTCGTGACATTCTAAATTAGCGCCGATGAAAATGACATCGATCTTTGCGCCGGTCGCAGCAATCGCTCCGCACCGGGCGATGATGAAACGACAGCGAGACCCGAATTAGGTTGAATCATCGCGTTCCGTGTCGTAAGCTTGCCGAGTTCTTTTCTCGATTAATTGTCGGTCATCGTAGTCAATGCCATCCGATCAAATCTTCGCGCTGCCGTTTGAGCAGCAAATTGGACAATTCTTCTTCATCGGCCTTCCCGGGACGGAATTGGATTCAGAGACTCGCGAACTCGTCGAAGAGATCAAACCCGGAGGCGTGATTCTCTTCGGCCGGAACATTGCTTCGCCTGAGCAGGTGCGCGGCCTGCTTGACGGCGTGCGCGCTCTTTCGCCGATGCCGCCATTATGCGGCATCGATCAGGAAGGCGGCTTAGTGGATCGTTTGCGCGAGGTCTTTCCGCCGATGCCTTCGGCGCGGGCCATTCGCCAGCACGGCGATCTTGCCGGCGCACGCACGTTGGGCCGCATCACCGGCGAAACATTGCGCATGCTCGGCTTCAACATTAACTTTGCGCCGGTGATGTCCATCATCACCGAAGCGCGCAGTCAGCTCACCAACGGACTTTACTCGCGGTCGTTTGGCAGCTCGCCCGCTGAAGTTCTCGGCAACACGACCGTGTACATGCGCGGCTTGCAAGCCACGGGCTGTCTCGGATGCTTGAAGCATTTTCCCGGCATCGGAGCAGGCGCAGTTGACTCGCACATGCAGATGCCGGTCGTGCCCCTGACGCACGACGATTTGCTCGGACAGGATTTGGCGCCATACATCGAATTGTTTCAACGAATCGACGATCGCGTCCGAGTCGTGATGGTAAGCCACGGCGGCTTTCCGAACATCAACATCCAGAAAGGCACCACGGGCGGTTTGGTCGAGCCGGCTTCGATCAGCCCGACTATCGTATCGAAGCTGCTGCGTCAGGAACTCCGGTACAAACATTTGGTCGTCACCGATGATCTGGAAATGGGCGCGATCGCCAAGCATTGTGAAATCGAAGATGCAACCGTGCGGGCGTTTCAGGCAGGCGAAGATATGTTGCTGATTTGCGCGACGCCGGAAACGATCCGACGCGGTTACCGCGCGCTGTTGGAAGCGGCGCGGAAGGGCAGAGTCAGCGAAAGAAGAATAAATGCCTCGCTGAAACGGATCGCCGCGACCAAGGCTTTGGCGCAGCCGCCGACGCCGCTTGACCTCGCCCAGTACAAGCAACTGGCCGCGGAGATAACGGCACTGAATAACACGCTCGACTACCGCTACCCCGGAGAATCTCATGTTAGTTAACTCCCGCGCGCTTAAATCGCGGCTGGCCAACGGGCGCGTTGTGAAATGCGTCGCGCTCGCCTCGTTTCTCGTGCTCGCGCTGTTGTCGCCGGTTGCCTGCCGCCGCCAAGGCAACGTTTTTGTCATCGCGCTTTCGGATAACGTCAAGACAATCGATCCGATTGGATCGCCGTCCGTCGATGCGGCCAGCGAACGCGTGCGTTCGTTGATGTTCAATTCGCTGGTGAAGAAGGACGAGAAGTTTGACTATGTTCCGGAACTGGCTTCGAAGATTGATCGATCCGAAGACGGACTGACGTTCACGTTCACTCTGCGCGACGGTGTGACTTTTCATGACGGGCGGCCGTTTACTTCGGCTGATGCGAAGTACACGCTCGACACGGTGCTGGCTTCGACGTTTGCCAAGGCCGCGAGTTTTTTCGAAGGCTCAGGCGCAAATCGAAAGGCATTCGTCAAGAGCGTTGAAGCGCCCGAGGCGCACACGCTCGTCATTCGCCTGAACAAATCGTGGACGGGATTGCTGCCGAATCTCGTGGCGATCGCGATGATTCCCAAAGACAGCTACGAATCGCAGAAGACGCATCCGCTCGGCACCGGGCCTTTCAAGTTCAAGAGCTACGATCAATCGCAGCAGGTCGTCGATATGGAAGCGAACACGAAGTATTGGGACGGGCCGCCGCAAATTACGGCCCTGCGGGCGCGCGTGATCAGCGATTCGAACGCGTTGCAGGCTGAGCTGCAAAGCGGCCGTGTGGACATCGCGCCGCTGCCGACCAGTCTGTCGCCGGACTCGATCAAAGGACTAAGCTCGAATTCGAACTTGACCGTCCATCAATTCGGCGGCTCGAATTTGAATCTGCTGACTTTTAATACCACCGAGCCGCCGCTCGACAATGTGAAGGTGCGACAGGCGATCGCCTACGCGATCAATCGCGAGAGCATGATTCGCGATCTCGTCCTCGGCCAGGGCAAGATAGCTCACTCGATTCTGCCCGAAGAATCCTGGGCTTACACGCCGGGGCAAACCTATCATTACGATCCGGCGATGGCGAAGAGGCTTTTGGACGAAGCGGGCTTTCGCGATCCCGACGGCGACGGGCCGCAGATGCGTTTCAGCAAGCCAATCATCTTTCGCATCTCTGGCAGCAGTGGTGCAGCCCGGCAATACTCCGGCGTGATCTACAATTACTTGAGAGAGGTTGGCATTCCGGTTTCGATCGAGACCTCCGAACTAAACACTTTGTTCGAATTCCTTCGGCGCGGCCAGTTTCAGATGACTTACGGCCAATGGGTTGGCGGGAACCAGGACCCAATCTTTTATCGCGACCTGTTTGCCACGTCGGAGATTCCCAGCGAAACGCGCGCGGCCCGCAATCGCAGCCGCTACAGCAATCCCGAACTCGACCGGATTCTCGACGAGGCGACAAACACCTTCGATCACGCGAAGGCCGCGCCACTATACGCGCGCGCGCAGGAGATCGTCAGCCGCGACGTTGTGGTATTCCCGCTGTGGTATCAGGCCAACATGGTCATCGCCAAAAAGAGCGTCGGCAACATTCACATCAACGCCAGCGGTGATTGGGGGTTTGTGAAGGATTTGACGGTTGGAAAGTGAAGTCAGTACCACCCGCGTGAGCGGGTGGATCGACGACTCAACTCGCGGGTTCAGCGATGGGCCCACCTGCTGACGCAGGTGGTACTGACCTCAATCCGCTGAGCGCGCCTTCGACTTCCGCTGCGGTTATGACACCCTCGCGCACCACCCTGGTCTCTGCACCGGTGGTATCCACCACAGTCGATGGAGCGTTCGTGCGCGCTTCGCCACCGTCAATAATCAAATCAACGGCCGCTCCGAAATAGCGTTCAACTTCTTCGACGGTCCGCGCGGGTTCAGCGCCGGAAGGATTTGCGCTCGTCGCCGTTAGCGCGCCGCCACACGACCTAATCAACACGCGCGTTTCGTCATCGTCAGGCAGACGGATACCGATCGTTCCGGAGCCAGCAGTGATTTCGTCAGGAACTTCCGGCGAGGCTTTGCCAATCAGCGTCAACGGCCCCGGCCAAAAGCGTTCTGCCAGAAGATCGAATGTCCTTGAACGCTCAGAAATGAAGCGCTCGATCTGATCAATGTCGCTAATGACGACAAGGATCGGTTTGCTCGCTTCCCTGCCCTTTAGCTGTTTGATTCTTTGAACCGCGCCGCGATTGAATGGGTCCGCGCCGAGGCCGTAGAATGTGTCCGTGCGAAAGGCGATGACGCCGCCGCGTGCGATGACTTCGGCGGCGCGTTTATGGCTTTGCTGGCTGTCCAAAAGAATCAACAAAGAAGGCTATCAACCTGGTGTTTTCTCCGTGAATCTCTGTGGGGCCTCTGTGACTCTGTGGTGAGTGCTTTCCCGACAAATCTCACCACAGAGACACAGAGTTTCCACAGAGCGCCACAGAGTCATCCAATCTTCACTGCATAACCCAAACCATCACCTACCGGCAGAACCTCCGCGCGCAACTGCGGATGATTGACGAAGTAGTGATTGAATTCGCGCAGGGCTTCCGTAGAGGCTTTCTGATCCGGCGAGCGGATTTCGCCGGCCACCTGGCCGCCCCACAAAAGATTGTCGACGATCACGACGCCACCTTTGCGCAACTTAGGCAAAGCAAGATCGAGATAGCCGCGATACTCTTCTTTCACCGCGTCGATGAAAACGAGATCGAATGTTTCTGCAAGGCGCGGGATGACTTCGAGCGCGTAGCCCTTCTCGATGCGCACCCGCTCACGCACACGTGCGCGCATGAAATAACCTTCCGCAGCTTTAATCATCTCGTCGCTGGGATCGATCGTGATGACTAAGCCCTCGTCCGCCATCCCGCGCGCGAGATGAATTACGGAATAGCCAATCGCCATCCCGCATTCCAGCACTCGCCGCGCAGAAATCGCCCGCGCCGTGATTTCAAGGAACAGCGCCACCTCACGGTCAGCGATCGGAACACGATGCTCTGCAGCATAGCTCTCCATCTCCGCGAGCAACCCCGTGCTCGGCGGTTGAAGCTGATCCAGATATTCCGCCTGTTCGCGATTGATGATGGCGTCTATGCGTGCTTTCATAGCGTCATTCTCGCTGAAGTGTGTTTATAAAGCTATGAGCGAAGTTAAGGAACCGCGAGCGATATAAGATGAATCATTCTTCCCCTCTCCCGTTGGGAGAGGGGCTAGGGGAGAGGGCATTACGCCGACTAATCCCTCCCCTAATCCCCTCCCAGAGGGAGGGGACAATTCAATTCGCGAGTGACCAATCTCCCTCGCGCGCATCTTCCGAAGTTGAGCTTAGCATCCCGCTCGCTACCCCGACGAGTCGCGGTTCTGTACCAATCGCCACAACCCTTTTCTGTTCCGCGATACGTTGTTCAGACTTTTAGCGTCATCGAATCTTGAATACAAGAACCTGGCCGTAGATAAAGCGCATAAGAAATCACGCAAAGCGGGCAGGCAATTTAAGGCCCCTTTTTTTTGGAAGGCGACGATATTCCTCCATCCCCTTGTCACCTCCCATTAGCTTTATAAGGTCTACCAGGGTTGATAACAGCTCTTCGCTCGCGTTCAATATTGCGCGGTCAAAGTAGGCTTGTGTCATCTTAACCATCCGAGCGCAATGTCCCTCGACTTTTCGCAGTATGTCTACTTGAGATCGCCATATGCTCGCCTGTCTGTTAATGGCCGCCGTACAGTCTTGGGATACACCCTTAAACTGCTCAACTGCTGGCGCAAGCTTGCTCAAGCTGTTCGCAATATCTCTTACGTCTTTCAACTGAGCTTCAAAGTATTCATGAAGTCCTGCAAGTTGCACGTAATCTCGCCTCGTGACGATCTTTGCTGTCTTCAGATAGCCTTCTGTGCTCTCTATGAATACGTTTGCTGTCGCTTCCATATCCTTTAAGTCGGTGTCCATCCTTGCCGAGCCGCGATCACATATCACAGTTATGAATTGAGCTGCTATCTGCGTTCGCACCACAGGCGGCTTTTCGGCTTCCCTGCCAAGCAACCAAGGCAAAAGTTTTATAGCGCGAGCAACTCCGCGCAGTTTCCGAGAAAACCGCGCAACCAGAAAGTGTAAATGCTTAGAAGATTCCTCGCTTGCAAGCCGATAATCTAACCACCCCTTCTGAGTCTCACGAAACTTACGTCGAACCTCAAGTTTCTCTGCCTTACGAATCATCAAGTAGCTTCTGAGCAAAGAGAATAACTTTGACGCTAGATACGCAAGCAACAAACCGGCGACAAGATATAGCCAGCGAATTAGCCATTCGGCGCGTCCGCTATTTAGATAAGTCTTGATTGTAAGAACGATAGAGGGATGCTCTGGGAGAGTCAGCCTTGCCGCAATGCCAAGGTAAACCACTGCCAAGACCGCCGTCGCTATTACCTGTGAGGTACGTCTCCAAGCATGAGTCCAAGGCGAGCGCCAAGCTACGTCCACTAGAGGAGCTAGGGCAAACACGAGAATAAACGACCGCCATAGCCCGCTCATCGGAAAAGGCACCGCCGCGACGACCGCAGCAAAAACAAGAGAGCCGTAGAATTCGATCGTAGAGCGAGTGAGCACGCTCTTCTTACATTGAATAATTGGTGAGAGATGAGAAGGGAATCTTGCCTCTGATTCAGGCGATGCTCGCTCGACCGTTTCTGCTTTCGTCTTGGTGGATTTGTGAGGCCGCTTTCCTGACATGCCGCAAAAATATCACTCTTGTCGATCTTTGTCAGCGCCAACAGCTACATAACGCCGTCCCAGTCCCAACTCCCTCAACTTGTGTTGCAGCGACTGCCGATGCATCCCCAGAATCGAAGCGGCGCGCGTGACGTTGCCGCCGGATTCGTCCAGACACCGGGCGATGTAGCGCCGCTCGAACTCGCGCCGGTCGTCGCGAAAATCGGACGTGTATGGAACCGACAGGTCGCCGTTTGCGTTGGCTTCTATTTCGCCAACCAGCGTCTTGCTGGGCGGTGAGTGTTCCAGGTCGCTCACGCTCAACTCGTCGCCGTCCGACATGATCGCGGCGCGCTCGATCGCGTTCTTAAGTTCGCGCACGTTGCCCGGCCAGTCGTATTCCATCAGCTTTCGCAAAGCATCGCGGCTGAGCGGTCGCTCTGGCAAGCCGTGACGTTCGCAAGCCTGGCGCGCAAATGTTTCCGCCAGGAAGGGAATGTCTTCGCGCCGTTCGCGCAGCGGCGCGATGTCAATCGTCACGACGCGCAAGCGATAGAAAAGATCCGCGCGAAAATTGCCCGTCGTGATTTCTTCTTCCAGTGCGCGATGCGTCGCGCTCACGATGCGCACGTCAACCGGAATCGAATCGTTGCCGCCGAGCCGCTCAATCCTTCTCTCTTCGAGCGCGCGCAAGAGTTTCGCCTGCACGTTCGCGCTCATGTCGCCAATCTCATCGAGGAACAGAGTGCCGCCATTGGCCTGTTCGAATTTTCCCTGCCGTCGCGCTGCCGCGCCCGTAAAAGCGCCCTTTTCGTGGCCAAAAAGCTCTGACTCGATCAGCTCAGTCGGCAGCGCCGCGCAGTTCACGGCGACAAACGCGCCGCTGCTCCGCGCCGTGCTCCGCTCGTGAAGCTCCCGCGCGACCAACTCCTTGCCGGTTCCCGACTCGCCGCGCACAAGCACCGTCGCGTCGGTGTCGGCCACCTTTTCAATCATCGCGCGGACGTTCTGCATCGCCGCGGAATTGCCGAGCAGCGCTCCACGTTGCGAAGTTTCGATCTCAATTCGACGCCGCAGCGAACGGTTCTCGCGCCGAAGGTGGATGGTTTCGAAAGCGTTCTTGACGACCAGGCGGAGATCGTCAAGCTCGAAGGGTTTTGAGAGATAGTCGTAGGCGCCGCTCTTTACCGCCTGGACCGCAAGGCGCTCAGAGCCGTGCGCGGTGATGATAATCACGAGAGGTGAGTCCGATGGATCGCTCTGTAACTCTTTCAGAAAATCCAGCCCGCTGATTCCGGGCAGGTTCACATCGAGCAGCAGCAGATCGAACTTGGACTCGCTCGTCAGCGCGCGGGCCGCTTCCGCGCTCTCGGCCTCTGCAATCTCGCAGCCAAACGCCTCCAGCGCGCGTCGCATGCCATAGCGCGCGGCCTCTTCATCATCGACAATCAACAGACGCAAGCTCTTTGTTTCCATCTCGAACTCCCCAGAGTTTAATACTTTTCCGGGAGTTTTGCTTGCGTGTTGCGTGCCAGAATCCGTCGGCGACTCCTCAGCCACCAGTTCAGTTCGGAGACCTTCGGGCTGCGATAATCACGATAATCGCGTCGCCGGACGTCCCAATGTTCAGCGTGCCGGCAATCACCGGCACCCCTTCGCGCATGCTGATGTCCGTGCGGAGGCCGATTGGCTCGTAATTGATCGCCGGGAAGGATGTTCCGGTGCTTGAAGCGACCGTCGCGTTGTTCCCGCCGGTAACGATCGGCACTCGTGACCCAAATCTAAAGTCGTTCATGCGCACCACGTCGCGACCGCTTTCATCGGCCGCCAGCTTTGCCTGCGCCGTGAACTGGCTAAAGCTCGGATTGCCCGTCATCGAAGATGCGGGAACCAGAAAAGGCCCGCCCACCCAACTCACCTCGAGCCGGCCGTTGTTCCTCACCCGATTCAGGAACGTTCCCGCCAAGCTGTAATGCTTGAAGGTGAGCGATTCATGAAGTCGTTTCATGACTGAATCGAGAGCGATCGGCAGCTTACCCTCTTCCACGTCACGATTCGTCGCCAGGATCAGATAGAGCTGAGTATCGAGGTTGGTGTCATCCTCGCGCTGCGCCGCCGCACGCGAAGCTTGACTGGTTTCCTGGCCAAACGCTTCTGGCGCCGTGGCAGCCACCACGACGCACAAAAGCGCAAGAAAGATCACACGACTAACTTTAGTTCGGATCATCACGCGTTCTCCTTAATTGTTGAAGTAGCGATTGCTCGCTGATAGGGAAAGTGCTCGTCCGTTGCTGTCACGCCTCGTGCGAACGAAAGTTCCAACAAGAGTTCCGGGGCAGTAGCCCGACCGTCAGGGAGGGCTCAGCCTTTCTGCTAATACTAGAGCCCCGATCTTGCGCGGCTAGTCAGCGGCAGACGCAATTCAAATCGCGCGCCTTTGCCGTTGCGCGATGGCGCAAGTCGCGCCGAGCCGCCCGCTTCTTCCATGCGTTTGCGCACAATCGCGAGGCCCAGGCCGGTGCCGCGTTGTCTGGTAGTAAAGAAGGGTTCCCAGATTCGCGCCTGCAACTCGTGGCTGATCCCTGGTCCGCTGTCGCTCACCGCGAAATGAATTCCATCGGCATCACAAAGCGATTCGATAGTGACGCGGCCGCCGGCAGGCGTGGACTGCAGAGCATTCAGCAACAGGTTCGACAGCGCGTCACGAACAGCGGCGGTCTGGACTCCGTCCAAAGCGGCATCACCCAGCGCCGAGAATTGCAGCGCGATATTGCGTTCGTCGGCGTCTGCGCGAAAAAGTCCGGCCACGCTCTGCAATAACTCGTCAGCGCGGCAAGGCACAGCCGCCGGCGGCTCTTTGCTGGCAAAGCTTAGCAACTGTGTGACGCTGTTGCTTAGGCGATCAGTCTCGCCGACGATCAAGCTGAGGTCGCGAGCATGTTGTGTCTTCAGTGCCTCGTCCTCGCACATCACCTGCGCAATCGACTTGATTGCCGAGAGCGGGTTCTTCACTTCATGCGCCACCGTCGCGGCCATCTGACCCAGAGCGGCCAAGCGCTCACCTTCTGCAAGTCTGCGTTCGAGTTGGACGTTCGCGTTAGCCAGACGGCAATCTTCCACGGCGATTGCAACCTGGCCGGCGAGCACTTCAAGCACCGCGCGCACGTCATTCGTCAGAGCGTTCGACGCCGCCTCAACCAGCATCAGTCCTTCGTGTCGATCTTCGCGGCGCAGCGCGTAAGCAATGTCGTATCCATGCTCGCGCAAATCCTGAACGTCTTCGACAGACGCAAGGCCGCTTGCCCCGGTTTGTCGCAGAAGGTCTTCGATCCAGGCTGCGTCTTCGTCCTTTTGATTCTCGTCTTCCGAGCGCAAAACAATCTTCACGCGTCGCAGCGAAAGCGCGCTCGCGGTTTCCGATTCGATGAAAGCAAGCAGCTCGGGAAGCTGGCGATACTGTCCGGCCTGCGCGCCGACACGAGCGACAACTTCGCGGTAAAGCGCCGTCTCGCGCTCGAATAACTTGCGGAAACTTCTGTCCAGCCAGCCGCGCAAAGGCGCGGCGATAAGCGTCAGCGCCAGAATCAGAATCGCTTCGACAACTCCTGCTCTCAGGCCAAAACGCGAACTGGCCCAATCGCCGACGCGGCGAATGCCATAGAGATAGACGGCCAGCACAACCGCCGCGAACGTCGCGACAATCAGACTCTCTTTGATGATCAGCTCGAGATAGCGGTAGCGATAGATGTAATAAACCAGCAGCGCTGACGGCAAGAGCGAGCCCAGATTCGCGAACGTGTTGAGATACAAACCGGCCGTCGTGCCACGACCGAGACCGAGTCCCACAGCGGCCATCACCAGGATCGCGATGCCTATGAACGAGACGGCCAGCGTGCGCAAATTCGTTCGCTCGCTGGGCGACACAGGCCCGCGCGCAACGCGTAGCTCAGTGATGGCCACGTCTCCGAGCGAATAAACGATCCAAACCGCGAATGGCAGGACGAAGATCGACAGCTTCGTCAACATCGGCTGGTAAGCTCCCGCCCAGATTCGCCACAGCGCAAGAACGAGGAACAGGCAGGGAATATAAGAGAGGTAAACTCTGATGCGCTCAGCGCGAGTCAGCGGCCGCTTGTGCGCGCCGGCCCACAGGTACAGATGTACATGCAGCAGGAGTGAGTAACAAACGGTGATGCTGACCACCGCGACTGAATCCGCCGTTCGCAGGACGTTGGCCCACTGCGCGACGTCGAGCCCAAGCAATCCGCGCAGCGTAATAACCAGATTGCTTGCGTGCCATCCCGCCATGCATGCCGCCAAGCCAAGCAGCATGCGGTGAGCCGGCGCCAGGCCGAGCCGCTGCTTGAACAGCAGATACCCCATCCCGAGCGGCAGCACCGCGCCGAGACTGTAACCGATGAGTTGGAGTGCTTCGAGAAGGGACATGTCAAATCAAGCCTTGCGGAGCCGGACTAGAGATCGACTGTTCCAGAGTTGTTGCAAACCAACCGCGGAGAAGATCGCCATCACAGGCATGATGGGGATGGTGTAGCGGGCCTCTGTCCACATGAGAATCTGTGCCACGAGCAAGAAAAGTGGGAAAGAGATCAAGTGCACTAACTCGACCGAACGGTGACGCACAGAATAGAGTCCCAAGACAGCAAGTGCCAGAGCCACCAGGGTAACGGCAATGAATAGAAATTTGATGAGCAGTACGCCGAACAGCCGATGAGTGGCCGCCTCACGAATAGGAGCATTGTAAGTTCCCAGAGCGTAATCGCCGGGATCGAGGAAGAGCTTCGGATACTGCTCCATTCTGACTACGACCCAATGCAGCGGGCGCTCTCTGATCCGCTCAACAGCTCTTTGCAACAGAATGCGATCCGTTTCCGTTTCGCTTAACCCTGGCTCGACATGAAGCAAAGGATGTGTGCTGACATCCGGCACCGCCCACCCGCTTCCGGTCCAGACCTTGATCCCGACAAATTCCGTGTCGATCGTTCCCAAAAGCAGGTTCATGCCCCATCCACTAGCCGCAACTGGAATGAACCGCCCGAATACCACCGCGTTGCGGACGATCCAGACCGATAAGACGGCTACCGCCACGAGCAGGATTATCAAATGCCTCCGCCAAGTATCTCTGAATCGAGGCAAGAGCGAAATCGTGGGTAGGATGATCAGGAACGGAAGGATTGTCGGGCGCGTTAAAGCCGCCAGTCCGAAAACCAGGCCAGAGAATACCGCTCGGCCACTTCCCCAGAAAAAGATAGCTAGCATCAAGAGAAAGGTAAAGAACGTCTCCGTCAGAATCACGGCCGTGAAATGAATGCTCATCGGCGCAATGACCATGAACGCAGCAGCCAAGCAGGCCACTTTCCGATTGAACCTGTCGCGGGCCGATAGATAAAGAAGAGTGACCGTTGCGGCACCCATCATTGCTTGTAAAACTAGAACTAGCGTAACTGGAGGTGAATCTTTGATCCAGAATAAAGCGATGAGTGCGGGATAAAGTGGAGGCCTTTGGACGCTAGGAAGAAACGGCCCGACAGCGCTTTCGGTCACGCTAAACAGATGATGAAAGCGGATGTTCCGCGCTATCGTGAGATACCCAACGCTGTCCCCAGCGACCCAGGGACGCAGAAATACCCACGACAGGCGCACAAAAAGCGCTGAAATAGTCAGCACCGCTATATCTGTAAAGGCTTTCGCTCGCCGCACATCACGATCCTCGCAAACTGGCAAATCATCTAGTTCCGACTGTTCAGAAACAATGTTACCTCAGTCCTTCGATTCCGCGCGCGGCTGGCGACCGTCGTGTTTGGTGAGACCGGATTCGCTGCGCCCATGCCGCTGGCTTGAATGCGCGTGACGTCGACGCCCGCTGCGGCAAGTCGTTCAGACAGGACGCGCGCGCGATCCTGGGTAAGCTGTTGCAGCGCGCTTTCGTCGCCGCGGTTGTCGGTGTACGACTCGATTGAGATTTGATAATCCGGATTGTTGGCGAGCAGCGCTCCGATTTGATCGAGCTTCGCGGCAGAGGCCGCGACCAGATTGCTGGATCTCGGATTAGCCCACAGCGATTCCGCCAGCACCAGAGTCATGCCGCGGTTGGCATCGCGGACGGTGACGAATCGAGCTAGCGCTTGCTTTAGATTCTCGAAAGTCACGCGTTGATCGGCGGCACGTTTCTCGGAAGTGCGCCGCGCATCCTCAGCTTGTTTCTCGCCTTCAATTCGCGCCAGCCTGATCTTCGCGTCTTCGGATTCGGCGCGGACGGTTTGCATCTCTTCACGCAGCCGCGCGATTTCCGTGCGGGCGTCGCGCAACTTCTCGTTAGCGTTCAGCGCGTCGCGTTCGGCAAGATCGCGCGCGTGTCGTTCGTTATCAAGCTCCGCTTTCAGGCGAGAGATTTCCTGATTCGCGCTGGCAGTCGAGTCTTCCGCGTTGCGTAGCGCGAGATCACGGCGCTCAACCTCCTCGCGTCGCTGGCGGGAAGTGCGCCGCGCCAGGGCCATGTCTTCCGCTTTGGCGCCACTGCTAGTCGCCTGCCGCGCGAGGATGTCGATCTCGCGATCGGGCTGGCGCATTCGGCGGGCACTTTCGGCCTGTTCCAGATCGGCTTCCGCGGTACGCAGCTCGTTCGGCGCATCACGCTCGGCTCCGGCATAGCGCGCGAGGTTAATCGCCTGGCGCGCGCCCAGCAGAGCTGTCGGAATATCGCGATAGTCGGACTCGGCGATTGTCGGAACGTTTGAGTCGCGAAAATAGTCGCTGCTGTTGCCGATGTACTGCACGTTTGCCGTTTCAACCTGAGCGTCGCGCTGAACTATGGGCTGAGTATTCTCCAGCACGACCATGCGGCTCGGCACGTGCACAAGAAAGTGCGGTTCAGCGGTAACGATCAGCGCGAACGTTTGCAGCGAAGTGGTCACGTCAATCTTGGAATCGACGAGGCCGCTGCCGCTCCGCTTAATCTCGCCCATGTTGTCAACGTGGCCGTCGGGCGAAATGGCCCACAGCACGTAGGTTGTGTAGACGCCTCCCAGTTCGTACGCGCGCGGTAAGTTGTCGATGTTCAGCTCAACGCGCGTGCCCCGCCGACCCTGCCTTCGGACTCTCGCGATGCCTTTCAACCGCGGCAAGCGCGTCGTTCCGTGAAAGGCGACCTCGATCGTTTGGTTCAGCGGATAGGTGATCGCGATTGTCGAGCGGCGGACGTCGTTCTGAGCCCGTGCACCCAACGTGAAA
>DASZZL010000004.1:0-21191 GCA_035545035.1 Pyrinomonadaceae bacterium | reverse complement strand
AAACATTCGCTGACGAGCCTCGAACTCGCGCTTGTGTGGTCCCTGATCGGCGCGGTACTTTATGGTTTTGCGCGATTGATGCGGGAAATGAAGTCACTACCACCTGCGTGAGCAGGTGGGTCCAGTGCGCAACCTGCGTTGAGTGTCTGACCCACCCGCTGACGCGGGTGGTACTGACCTCATGTTCACGCAGACTTAAAGTTCGTCGGACATTTGTTATGGACATTGCAGGCAGACGAGTTCTAATCACTGGTGCGAGTCGCGGCCTTGGCCGCACTCTGGCCTTTGCATTTGCCGAAGCAGGCGCGCGCGAAGTTTTTGCCGGCGCGCGCAAACCTGAAGACATTGAGAAGTTGAAGCGTGATGCGGCGGCGATTGTCGCGCCGGTTACGCCAATCAAACTCGACGTAACGAACGAAGACGACATAAGCGCAGCCGGAACACTTGGCTTCATCGACGTGCTGGTGAACAACGCAGGCGTGGCTGGGTACGGTGATCCGGTGCAAATGAACTTTGAAAATGCGTTGGACGAGATGAACGTGAACTACTTCGGCGCGCTGCGCATGGCGCGGGCCCTGGCGCCGGCAATGATCGAGCGCGGCGAAGGAATGATCGTGAACGTGGCCACGGCCTTTGCCAAGGTCAATCTACCGCTCGTGGGAACCTACTGCGCCAGCAAAGCGGCATTGCTTTCGCTCGGCCAGGCGTTGCGCGCTTATCTATCCGACAAGGGTGTGCAGGTGATGACCGTAATGCCGACTACGATCGATACAGACATGAGTCGCGGCGCGGACGTGCCAAAGATGACTACTGAGTTTGTTGCGGGCGAAATCCTTCGTCACATCCGCGAGGAGACAATCGATCCGCCGATTGGCGAAGAAGCTGAGCGAGTCTTGGAAAGTTTGCGAACGGATCCGGCAGGACTTGAGAAAATGCTTTCGCAGATTCGTGCGTGAGAGCTCCGTCGTCGCGGCTTTGCCGCCCGATGTGCGGAAAGGCTCTGCCTTTCCGAGAGCGTTGGTTTTTGATTTAGCGAGGCTACGCCTCGCAAGATTTGGGGCGGAGCCCCAAGAAAAAGATTGAGCCTTGACGGAAGGTCAGAGACCTTCCGCACATCAGACGGCATAGCCGCCAAGATATGCAAGCCGTTCCCCAAATCAATCGCCGTCGCGAAGAATTCCCGGCGCTCGCTTCCGGCATTCATCTGCTGAGTCACAGCCTCGGGCCGGTGCCGCGCGCAGCGCGCGAGTCGATGAACGCTTATGTGGATGCGTGGGAGCATCACACCAGCGAAGACGCGTGGGCCACGAGTTGGTGGGAGATGTCCGCGCGCGTCGGCGATCGCATCGCCGCGATTCTCGGCGGCGCGCCCGGCTCGGTGCAGATCCAGCCGAATGCTTCAATCGCGCTTTCATCTATCGCTTCGTGTTTCGATTTCCAAGCGAGCAAACGCAACAAGATCGTCACCAGCGCGCTCGATTTTCCTTCGATGGAATACATCTGGGACGCGCAGGCTCGCGTCGGTGCGCGGATTGAAGTAGTCCCCTCCGACGATGGCATCACGGTTCCGCTCGAACGAATTCTTGACGCAATCGATGGAGAGACTTGCCTGGTCGCGCTCTCGCATGTTTCGTTTCGCAGTTCGTATCGCGTCGATGCCCAGGCAATTGTCGAGCGCGCACACCAGCACGGAGCACTGGTCTTACTTGACGTTTACCAATCGGCGGGCGCAGTTGAGTTGTGGGCCAGCGATTGGGAGGTCGATTTTCTGATTGGCGGCACAATCAAGTGGCTGTGCGGCGGACCCGCATGCGGCTATCTCTACGTGCGCCCTGACCTGCAAGAG
The DNA here is from genome assembly GCA_035545035.1 of Pyrinomonadaceae bacterium. GTDB lineage: Bacteria > Acidobacteriota > Blastocatellia > Pyrinomonadales > Pyrinomonadaceae > UBA11740. Next base: position 19,345 of record DASZZL010000004.1, on the reverse strand, counting down.
GATCTAACGCCGCGACTGACTGGCTGGGTAGCGCACGCCGAGCCGTTTGCGTTTGCGGCGGCGCCGATGCGCTACGTCGATTCAGTGCGTCGCTTCGCGCAAGGCACGCCGAGCATTCCCGCGCTTTACTCCGTTCTGCCGGGTTTGCAGATTATCGAAGAGGTTGGCGTGAAGACAATTCAGGCCGAATCACAGCGCCGCACCGAATGGATGATCGAGTTTGCTTTGGAGCAAGGTTGGAAAGTAAACAGCCCGCGCGACGTTAACCAGCGCGGCGGCTCAGTAATGATTGCAGTTGACGACGGCCCTGCGACGATCAATCGCCTGGGCGAAAGAAAAGTTTTCGTCGATTGCCGCCCCGGTGTGGGCCTGCGCATCTCGCCGCATTTCTTCAATACTGATGAAGAGTTGAGGGATGCGATGGGGATTCTGGCGGAAGTGATTGGATAGGTCCCGTGCAACAGAAGAAAGTGGTGGTATTTCACTAATCCTCGTCCTATAATCCGCGCAGCTAAGGCATCATCCTCGGCCTGACGAGACGAAGCATGGCGCACCAACTCCCACCATTGTCTGACGATGACCTCGTTACAGAGGAGATCGGTGACTGGGGACAAGAGAAGTATCGACTCCTCAGTCTTTATGCCCAGATGTTCGCCGCTTCCATGAAGAACAAGTGGAACTGTCGCGTCTATATTGACCTCTTTGCCGGTAGCGGCCGTTCAAAGATTAAAGGAACGAACAGACTCGTAGCGGGATCGCCCCTCGTGGCTTTGGGAGTCGATCCAACTTTTGATAAGTACATATTCTGCGAGAAGGACCCGGACAAGCTGTTGGCACTCAAGACGAGGGTTTCGCGTGACTATCGCGACGCGAACGTCGACTTCCAACCCGGTGATGCGAATGTAGCCATAGCTGACATTCTTCAAAAGATTCCGAAGTATACTAAGGATTTTAAGGTCCTTAGCTTTTGCTTTGTCGATCCTTACAATCTGAAAGATCTGGCGTTTGATACCATCGACCGACTATCCAAACTCTTCGTCGATTTCTTGGTATTAATTGCAACCGACATGGATGCAGCCAGGAACGTTTCTAAGTACGAGCTACCTCAAAGTGATGTCGTTGAGCGGTTTCTTGGCGTGCCGACTTGGAGAGCCGAGTGGCGAGTGGCAAAGGATAGGAGGGAGGGTTTTAGTTCCTTCTTGATGCAACGTTTCTCAGAGCAGATGGAGGCCAGAGGATACATTCGCGCTCCCATCGGCGAAACAAAGCTTGTCCGCTCGACTGAAAAGAACTTGCCGCTCTATCGTCTTGCGCTTTTTAGTCGACACCAGCGTGGCAAGAGCTTCTGGGAGCAGGCAAAGAGTTACAGCGATAACCAGCTAGGCTTCAAGTACTAACATCTCATGGCTCAACTATCATCGATTGAATGGACCGACGCGACCTGGAATCCGGTAACAGGCTGCTCCAAGATCAGCCCGGGCTGCAAACATTGCTACGCAGAGAGAATGGCAAAACGGCTGCAGTCAATGGGACAGCCACGTTACCGCGATGGGTTTAAGCTTACGCTTCAACCGGATGTAATCGAACAGCCTTTGGCTTGGAAAAAGCCGCGATTAGTCTTCGTCAACTCCATGAGCGACTTGTTCCATGACGACGTACCGCTTTCGTATTTGAAGAAGGTGTTCCAGGTCATGGTTGAAGCTCGTTGGCATATCTTTCAGGTATTGACGAAGCGATCCGAACGATTGGCAGAGATCGCGAATAGATTAGTCTGGCCCTCGAACGTCTGGATGGGGGTAAGCGTCGAGAGTGAAGACTACACGTATCGAATCGATGATTTGAGCGGCATTCCTGCCGCCGTCAGATTTCTGTCCGTTGAACCGCTCCTAGGTCCAATTAACAGGCTATCTTTAAGGAACATTGATTGGGTCATCGTCGGAGGTGAGTCAGGGCCACATGCGAGACCGATTAATCCCAACTGGGTCAGAAGCATTCGCAACGACTGCGTGTCGGCGGGCGTTCCCTTCTTTTTCAAACAATGGGGTGGGACTCGGAAGTCGACAACCGGACGAGTCTTGGACGGCCGCACGTGGGATGAGCTGCCACGGCCAATCCCTGCACAAGAGTAAGAGAAGGCCTACACATCATACCGCACACTCGGACTGCCCGCCGGGTAGAACACGCCCAGCAACCGCAACTCATCCGTACCGGTATTCTCGACGCAATGCACCTGACCTTTCGGCAGATAGATGCAAGAGCCGGGCGCGATCGGCGTGTTGGTTTCGCCGGTCCACATGCGGCCTTCGCCTTTCAGAATGAAAAGCACTTCTTCGTAATTGTGAAAGTGATCCGGCGCGCGGCCCGGCGGGATCGCGCCGACGAACTGGGTGACTTGGGTGCTGCCGACTTCGTTGTCAACGAGCACGCGATACCAGCGATCGGCAGTGGGTTGCGCCGGACGATCGGCGAGACGTACGAGCGGCGGATGATCGGGCGTCGATGAATCAGCCGAGGGCGCGGTTAACGGCGCAACAAAGCTCGGGCGGCGATCGGGATCGGGACATTGCGAGCTGACGAGCACGATTGATGCTGGCCCCGGATTGTTGATGGCAAAAGTTTCGTCGGGGCGGAGGTAGATTCCGGTGTTGGTGTCAACATGGTAATTATGGCCATCGATGAACGCGTTAACCCACCCGCTGACGTGGGCGGTACTGACTTCATCGCGAGCAGGATGTCCGCGCTCCCAGTCGAGCACATATAAAATCTCGTCACAGTCGTCGTTGCGAATTCCGGGCGACAGTCCCGGCGCAAATTCCATCACGCGCAGCGAGATTGCCTGCGCACCCGTCGCGCGGCCGATGCGATTCCAAATGCGCAGCGTGCCTTCGGTCAAAGACTCGCCTTCGCGCATGTCGGAAACGCGGCAGCCTCCTTCGAGATTTGCGGCCATAGAGAGGTTAAGCCGGTCCGGTACAGAACCCCGATGCATCGGGGTAGCGACCGGATCCTGGCATCCAACTTTTGAGTCGGTGGCTCGTTGTCTTAGTCATCTTCCAAGGTTGATCGGTGGCATCCGGTCGCTACCGCTCGCGGTTCTGTAACTTCAGTCACCCGTTTCAGCGTTCCGACTTCAAATGATGAGTAGTGTGCTCAGTTACCGATGAACCAGCAGCGCCGGAGAGATTCGAGGTGGTAGCGGCCCGAGATGCTGATTGCGCTTCGGCGCTTGATCGCAATTGCGGCGGCGCATAGCCGGCGTCCAAAAGGTTCTGCGTGCGCGCATCGGAAGAATGATCTGCCACTCCTTGGCGAGGTCTGGTGAACAGCACGCCGTTAAGGACAAGGCCAAGGCCGATCACAAAGGCAATGAATCCAAATCCGAACACACCGAATCCGAAGGTCTCGCCGTCAGTGGAATGGATAGCAGCCGACAGGACCAGTCCGAGTATGCCCACGCCCAGCCCGCACGCGGCGGTAATCACGCCCGCGCGCATCCGGCGCAGGCGTTTTTCTTCCGGCGATTCGAGAAACTTTTCGATCTGCGGCAGAACGTCTTCGGCGACTCTCTTCAATTCGTCAGCGTCCTCCACCTCGCGAATCTGTGCGGCGACCGCGCGGCCAATATCTTCGCGTGCAGAGACCGCGGACGCAGTGATCGAGTCAGGGCGCTCAAGGCTCACGCGCACCGGCCGCAAGTCAGTGCCGCAGGCGCGGCAAAACTGACTCGTCTGTTCGTTGGAACCGCAGCTTGGACAAAACATGGTTGGTGGATTATACGGCAGAAAGTGCTTTGCAGTTCCGACTCATGCCTGACATCGTTAATAAAGACTACCCGGTCGCTACCCCGATGCATCGGGGTTCTGTACCCGAGCCCTTGCTGACGCGCGGGCTTCCGCCCCGCCGCTGACGGCCGGCATGATGCAGATCTCGCTATTATCGTCCAGCGCGGCGTTCAGCACTTGATCTCGTCGAACGACTTCACTGTTGACGAACACGTTGACGTGCGGCCGCACCTGACCCTGCTCGGTCAGCACCCGATCGCGCAGCCCGCCATGCACGCTCCAGAGCTTTTCCAGCGCGTCACCAACCGTTGCTGATGCGCCGTCAACCATTATCTCGGCGCGGCCGCCGGTGAATTCAGTCAGATAACCCGCGATCTGAAAAGTAATCATGTTGGAGCGCAGGCATCTTGCCTGCGGTTCGCGAGCATCCTGCTCGCGCTTTGGAACAAATACTAAGTAGCTCCTGCACTCGTCAGAGCTTTCAGTTTATACTGACGAGCTGACAGAGCTTACTATATTTGATGTCGCCTCAAGGTCAAATAGAAATCGACGCAAACGCCGAACTGAAGGAACGCGTGCGCGCCTTTTGGCAGGCGCATCCGTGCGGCACTAAGTTCAGCGACGCCGAGATGGGCACGCGCGAATTTTTCGAGCGCGTCGAAGCACATCGCTACGCGAAAGAATGGCACATTCCCGAGGCCGCTGACTTTGCCGGCGCGCGCGGGTTGCGCGTTCTGGAAATCGGTTGCGGCCTGGGAACTGATGGCGCCCAATTCGCCAAAGCAGGCGCCGATTATATCGGAGTTGATCTGACCGATGCGGCGGTTGAGCTGGCCAGAAAACATTTCGAACTGCTCGGCTTGCGCGGTGAGTTTCGCACGGCGGATGCAGAGAACCTGGATTTCGCGGATGAGTCGTTCGATCTGGTTTACTCACACGGCGTTTTGCATCACACGCCGGACACGGCGCGCGCGGTGCGCGAGATTCACCGCGTGTTGAAACCCGGAGGCCGCGCGATGGTGATGCTGTATCATCGTGGCAGCTACAACTATCGCGTCGGCATTCGAGTGCTGCGACGTTCGGGGACGCGCTTGCTGAAGAGTGAGCGAGGGATCAAGTTGATCAATCGTCTAACCGGAGAGCCGGTCGATTCTTTACGTGAGCATGCGCGCCTCTTGAAAGCGAGTAGCAACGGCTATCTTTCGTCGCCGGAGTTTCTGAGTCAGAGTACGGACGGCGCCGGCAATCCTTTGGCTCGGGTGTATTCGCGGCGCGAAGCTCGCGAGCTGTTCAAAGACTTTCGCGAAATCGAAATGCGCGCATACTTTCTCAACAAGCGTTTCATTCCATTGATTGGGAAATTCCTGCCGCGCTCGCTCGAATCGGCGCTGGCCTCGCGTTGGGGTTGGCATCTGTGGGTTTATGCGACGAAGTGACCAGTTTTCAGTTCGCAGTTTTCAGTTTTGAGACTCGTCGATAGCTAAAAAATGGCTGCAAACTCAAAACTGAAAACTCAAAACTAACAATGCGAAGCATTTTAATTACCGGCGGCGCGGGTTTCATCGGCTCGCATCTGGTCGATCGCTTGCTCGGGGAAGGCGGCTGGAATATCACAGTCGTTGACGACTTCAACGACTTTTACGATCCGTCCATCAAGCGTGAGAACATCGGCGCGCATCTCTCGAATCCGACTTTCAGACTTGTCGAAGCGGACATTCGCGACCTCGGCGCGCTCGGAAGGGCATTCAGTGAAGCAAAGTTTGACTGCATTGTGCACCTGGCAGCTCGCGCGGGTGTGCGACCATCGCTCCGAGAACCGCGGCTTTATGTCGAGACAAATATCAACGGCACCTTGAATTTGCTTGAACTGGCGCGCGCGAACGGCGCCAGGCAATTCATTTTCGGCTCGTCATCTTCCGTTTACGGAATTAACCCGAAGGTTCCGTTCAGCGAAGACGATCCGATCTTCAATACGATCTCGCCGTATGCGGCGACCAAGGCAGCGGGAGAGTTGCTCTGTCATTCTTACGCTCATCTATACGACATGCGGATTGTGTGTCTGCGCTTCTTCACCGTTTACGGCGCGCGGCAGAGGCCCGATTTGGCGATTCACAAATTCGCGAAACTCATCAGCGCCGGCAAACCAATTCCGGTGTTCGGCGACGGCACGACGCTCCGCGATTACACCTACGTTGACGATATCATTGCCGGCGTGCGCGCCGCGATCGATTACGACGCGAGCAAATACGAAGTGATTAACCTCGGCGAGTCGCGCACCGTTGAGCTGCGTGAATTGATCTCGTTGCTTGAGAAAGCGCTGGATCGACATGCTGAAATCGACCGGCAACCGGCTCAACCCGGCGACGTGCCACAGACCTTCGCCGATATCACGAAAGCTCGGCGTCTGCTTGGTTATGATCCGCAGACGCTGATTGAAGAGGGAATTCAGAAGTTCGTCGAATGGTTTCGTGACAACAAGACCACCGCAAGCCGCGTATAGCCCTGATGGTCTTGTTGTTTAGAATTGATCCCCGATGGCCATCACCGCAAACAGTGTCACCAGTTCTTTGCCGCGCGAAATGCAGCCGCATACTTATGCGATCATGCGCGAGGTCGAGGACAAACACTGGTGGTTTGTCGGCCGGCGTCGCATTATCGCGAGTTGGGCTGAGAACATCTGTCGCGAAATCGGGAAGCGGCGACCGCGCATTCTCGACGTTGGCTGCGGCACGGGCGCGAATCTTCAGATGCTCGCGGAGTTTGGCGTTGCTGAAGGAGTCGACGTTTCAGCCGAAGCGCTCGACTTCTGTCGCGCGCGCGGATTGGGAAGAGTCAGGCAAGGCGCCGCCGAGAGTTTGCCGTACGAAGACGCTCAGTTTGATTTGGTAACCGGGCTTGATGTCGTCGAGCATCTCGACGATGATGTTGCGGGCTTGCGCGAAATGTTTCGCGTGCTGCGTCCGGGCGGACGCGCGCTGCTGTTTGTGCCCGCGTTCATGTTTCTTTGGGGCGTGCAGGATGACGTCAGCCATCACCGGCGCCGTTACACCTTGACCGAACTGAAAGAAAAGTTACGAGCCGCGGGCTTGACGGTCGAGCGCGCGTCTTACGCGAACGTTACTTTCTTCGCGCCAATTTTGTTCGGCCGGCTCGTAATGCGCGTGACTGGTTTGCGTCCGGCTTCCGAGAATAACATCAACATCGGCGCGTTGAATGGTTTGCTGGGTCGCATTCTCGGCGCCGAGCGTTGGTGGCTGCGAAAGATGAACTTTCCTTTTGGCGTGTCAGCGATTTGCGTCGCACGCCGACCGGATCAATGAAAACAATTTACGCCGAAACAGACGAGACTCTGCGTGACCAGCCGGCCCTTTCACTTGATGGCGCGGCGCCGGAGATATCAATCTTTCTTCCGGTCTTTAACGAAGAGCCGAATCTTAAGCCCTTGCACGCGAGACTGGACGAGGCACTTCAAAAACTCGGCCGAACGGCCGAGGTCATTTACGTTGATGATGGCTCGAGCGACGGAAGTCTCAATGTCCTGCGCGAACTTGCTGCGAAAGATCCGCGTGTGCGCGTGATCGCTCTGCGACGCAACTATGGCCAGACGCCGGCAATGGCCGCGGGCATCCACGCGGCGCGCGGACGCGTGCTAATTCCGATGGACGCCGACATGCAGAACGATCCGGCCGACATCGCGCGTCTGCTCGACAAACTCGATGAGGGTTACGATGTCGTTTCCGGCTGGCGAAAGAACCGGCAGGATAAACTGTTCACGCGCAAGATTCCCTCGATGATTGCGAACCGAGTGATCTCCTGGATTGGCGGCGTGCCCTTGCATGATTATGGCTGTTCATTGAAAGCCTATCGTCGTGAATCACTTGCCGACGTTCAACTCTACGGCGAGATGCATCGCTTCATTCCGATCTACGCGTCATGGTCGGGCGCACGCGTCACCGAAATCCCGGTCGAGCATCACGCGCGCACGATGGGCAAATCAAAATACGGTCTGTCGCGCACAATCAAGGTGATCTTCGATCTGATGACGATCAAATTCATGGCGTCATACCAGACCAAGCCGCTTTATGTATTTGGCTGGGCAGGGTTGTTGACGTTGCTGCTCTCGCTCGTGTGCGCCGTGTTCGCGTTCGTAATGAAATTTGCCAACTGGCCGCACCACGCGGACTTTGTGCAGACACCCTTGCCCGTGCTGACCATGGTCATGCTGGTGCTGGGAATTCAATTTTTTCTGATGGGCCTTTTGGCAGAGATGCTCGTGCGCACTTACCACGAATCGCAGGCGAAGGCGATCTATGCGGTGCGGGAAAGAATCAATTTCACCACAGAGGACACAGAGAAATTCAAGCAGTGAACAAGAACATTAATTTGAACAAGAACGAAATCAGCGGCGCAGTTGTAGATGCAGCAATGAAAATACACTCGGCGCTTGGCCCAGGACTCTTAGAGAGTGCATACGCAGCTTGTTTGAAACATGAATTGATAAAACGCGGGTTGAAGGTAGCATGCGAGGTTCCGCTGCCGGTCGTCTATGACGGCGTTAGACTAGATGCTGGATATCGTCTCGATATTGTCGTGGAAGATACCGTTGTCGTCGAACTCAAAGCGATCGAGGCATTAGCCCCGATTCACCAAGCTCAGATCATTTCGTACCTGAAACTCAGCGGTAAGCCGATCGGTTTGCTGATCAATTTTCATTCACTTCATCTGAAAGATGGCATCAAGAGATTTGTGATTTAACCTATGTATTCCTCTGTGTCCTCTGTGGTGAAATAGCCTTTATGTGCGGCATAACCGGTTGGGCCAATCTTAATCCTCGCACGCCGCCGCCTGACGGCGCGGACGAGCTGCTGCGCTCGATGTGCGACCGCATGATCCATCGCGGGCCGGACTCGGAAGGTTATGTGATAGGCGACGGCGTCGCGCTCGGCATGCGCCGCCTGGCGATCATCGATCTTGTCACCGGCGAGCAGCCGGTTTTCAACCAAGACGAAAGCGTTGCCGTCATCCTCAACGGCGAGATTTACAACTACCGCGAACTGCGCGCGGATTTGGAAACGCGTGGCCATTCCTTCCGCAGCGCTTCCGACACCGAAATCCTGCCGCATCTTTACGAAGAATACGGCCGCGAGATGGTCCAGCATCTCAACGGCATGTTCGCGTTCGCGCTGTGGGACGATCGGCGGCGGCGGCTTTTCATCGCACGCGATCGCTTTGGCGAGAAACCATTGTACTGGGGCGTCTTCGATCAAACTTTGCTGTTTGCGTCAGAGCCGAAGGTTTTGCTGGCGCATCCAACAGTCCGGCCGAATCTGAATCTGAATGCGTTGCGCCAGTATCTTTCGTTTGATTACGTGCCGGCGCCGCTTTCGATTTACGAAGGCATCAGCAAACTTCCGGCGGCGCACACGCTCACGCTCGAGGATGGCAAAATAAAAATTGAGCGTTACTGGAAACTCAGCTACAAAACACGTGAACCAGTGCCGAGCGTCGACGAAGCCGCCGAGCAACTGCGCGAACTGCTCGCTGATTCGGTACGCATGCGTCTGGTGTCCGACGTACCTCTGGGTGTTTTGCTTTCGGGCGGCATCGACTCTTCGCTGGTGACAGCGTTGGCCGTGCGCGCTTCGTCGGAAACTGTAAAGACGTTTTCGATCTCGTTCGCGGAAAGTTCGTTTGACGAATCGCAATACGCCCGGCGCGTCGCGAAGTTCCTCAACACCGATCATCACGAGGAGAGGTTCAGCGCGAGCCTGGCCGCCAATTTGGTCGCCGACATCGGCGCGTGGATGGACGAGCCGATGAGCGATCCATCCGTGGTGCCGACGTATCTGTTGTCGCGATTCACGCGCAAGCACGTGACCGTGGCTCTGGGCGGCGACGGCGGTGACGAAATCTTTGCCGGCTATCCAATGTACTTTGGTCATCGCATAGCGCACGTCTATGATCGCGTGCCGAGCTTTTTCAAGCGCGGCGTGATCGAACCGCTGGTTAACCGCCTGCCGGTGAAAACGAAGAATCTTTCGTTCGATTACAGGGCGCGTCGTTTTCTTACCGGGTCGCATTATGATGAAGTGGCGCGGCACCACATCTGGTTCGGCTCGTTCGCGCCGCCCGAGCAGGATTTGCTCCTGACCGACGACGCGAAGCAGTCGAGTGACGGCGATGTCTATCGCAATGCGCGTCGTATGTTCGCAGAGTGCGACTCGAACGACCTCGCTGAGTGCATGCAGAGCCTGGACACGCAGCTTTATCTCGCGGAAGACATCCTGACGAAAGTAGATCGGGCGAGCATGGCGGTCAGTTTGGAAGTGCGGGCGCCATATCTCGATCCACGCGTCGCTGAATTCGCGGCGTCGCTGCCGTCGCGCTACAAACTTCACGGCTACACTTCGAAATATATTCTGAAGCGCGCGGCCAAAGGTTTGGTGCCGGCGTTTGTCGGGCGCCGCGGCAAGAAGGGTTTCGGCGTGCCTTTTGCGAAATGGTTGAAAGGCGAGTTGCGCCCGCTCGCGCGCGACCTCTTGTCGCCGGAGCGTCTGCGTCGCGGCGGTCTGTTCAATCCTGAGTACGTCGCGCGTTTGCAAGACGAGCACGAGTGTGGCACCGCAAATCATCGCAAACTGCTGTGGACGCTACTGACGTTTGAGCTTTGGCGCGAGAGTTTTATTGAGACACCGAGACGGATCGAAACTTCGGTAACAGTAAGGCAGTGATTTGGAGTATACAGCTCAAGTTCAAACAACTCTCAGGTTGGGAAGGGGGCTCGCCCCCGCCGACTCTTATTGAGGAAGTGTCGAATGCGGGGGCAATCCCCCTTCCTGACCTGCAAATTGTCTCAAGATCTGCATTGCTATTCAGAGCCATTCGACCGCGGATCCAATGATCCAGGATGAAATTCAAAGCGCGCATAAAAGCCTCTGGCAATGGTGCCGCGCCCACGACTTCGCCGGCTATGATCCTTACGACGCGCTGAACAGTCGTCTGTTGCAAGCGACGCCTCTCAAGCATTCTCGAATTGCTCGTCTTGCCTGGACGCAGATTTTCAAGAGATCGCCTCTTAACTTTCGTCGGCCGGCGCGTGTTTCTGCGGAGCGAAATCCAAAGGGCACAGCACTGTTCGCGCTGGCGGCGCTGGCGGACTATCGGCGCTTACGAACTGTTGAAGCCGAGACCGACGCGCGCGCTCTGCTTGACGATTTGCTCGCCGCGCGTTTGACGTCGAAGAGCGGCGCCGCGTGCTGGGGATACAACTTTGACTGGCAATCGCGTTCGTTCTTCGCGCCTCGCGGCACGCCCACCGTCGTGCCGACTGCTTTCGCGGCGCGCGCTCTCATCGAAGCTTCGCGGGCATTCGGAGATGAATCCTATCTGCAAGCCGCGCGCAGTGCCTGCGATTTCATCTTGCGCGATCTCAATCGCAGTAAAGAGAGCGGGGACGAAGTCTGCTTCAGCTACTCGCCGCTGGACCGAACGCGCGTTTTCAATGCGAGTTTGCTGGCCGGCGAAGTTCTAACGAGCGCCGGGGCTCTTACTGGCGAAAACCATTTGGTCGATTGGGGAATGCGGGCGGCGCGTTACGTCGTGCGGCGACAGAGCCAGGATGGTTCGTGGGCATATGGCTCGGGGGATCATCAATCCTGGTCTGACAATTTTCACACCGCGTTCGTGCTGGCGAGCTTGTCGCGGATCGTTCGGAGTTGCAAGTCGGCTTCCGACGGGCACGTCATGCAGCAGGAGTTCACCACAGAGTCACAGAGGGCACAGAGGAAGCATAGAGAAGTTACCGAAGAGGTCGAGGGTGCATTGCAACGTGGCTACGATTTCTGGCGCGAGCGATTTTTTCTGGCCAATGGCTGGCCGAAATATTTTCCAGACCGGCTTTATCCGGCGGACGCACATTCGGTCGGCGCCGCTATGGTTGCATTAGTAGAATTGCAATCGCTCGACGCAGGCGCAATCGAACTCGCGGAAACGATTGCGCGCTGGGCGATTGAGAATCTGCGGGACCGGCGCGGCTTCTTCCATTATCAACGCCGCCGCTTTTACACTGTGCGCACAGCGTACATGCGCTGGTCGGAAGCGTGGATGATGTATGGGCTGGCGAGGCTGATTGAGTGTCAGAACCGGGAGCGGTAGCGACCGGGTCGAAGACTCAAGTTGAGTGGCGCCTGGTCGTTTCGGTTCGGCGTTTTTCGTAGTTGACATTATGATCCGGTCGCTACCGCTCCCGGTTCTGAAACAGATGCGAATTTGGATTGATCTTGCTAACTCGCCGCACGTGCCGTTCTTTCGCGCGTTGATTCCGGAATTCACTGCGCGCCAGCACCAGGTTGAAATCACGGCGCGCGATTTTGCGCAAACTGTCGAGCTGGCCACGACCGCGGGAATGACGCCGCACGTCATTGGCGGGCACGGCGGTGGATCAATCAGCGGTAAGGCCGGTAACCTGGTCGGACGTGCCGCGGCGTTGAGCAAGTGGGCACGCGATCGCGGATTCGATCTCGCCGTCAGTCACAACTCGTACGCGCAAATCGCCGCCGCGGCAGCGCTGGGGATCAAAACCGTCACCTTGATGGATTACGAGCACCAGCCGGCGAACCATCTCGCGTTTCGCCTGGCGTCGCGCGTGATCGTGCCGCGCGTTTTCCCAGCGGCAGAGTTGCGACGCTTTGGCGGGTCAATGCGGAAAGTGAAGCGGTATGACGGGATGAAGGAAGATATCTATCTCGCCGACTTCGTTCCCGATCCAGTGTTCCCGGAGACATTGCGTAAGCTTGGCGTCGCGAGCGAAGATGTGCTGGTCGTGGTGCGTCCGCCGGCGCGCGAAGCGTTGTATCATCGTTTCGAGAACGAACTGTTCGATGAATTGCTTTCCCGTTTGAGTTCTCGCAACGATGCAAGAATCATTTTGCTGCCGAGGTCTGACGCGCAACGCGCGGAATACGAAAAGCGTGGCTGGCCCAACGTGATCATGCCGCAATACGCGCTCGATGGGGCGAACCTGATCGCGGCTGCCGACCTGGTAGTTAGCGCCGGCGGCACAATGAATCGCGAGGCTGCTGCGCTGGGCGTGCCGGCTGTCAGCATCTACGCGGGCAAGTGGGCGGCGATTGATGAAGAGTTGGTGCGCGAAGGGCGGTTGCAACGGATAAGCTCGCGCGAGGAGATTGAATCTTTGCAGGTTCAAAAGAAATCACGCATCAACCCTCGCGAGGCGAGGGGCGTGAAAGAGGAAATCGCCAGGTTGATATTGGAATGAATTGAATCGACGCGGCTTCGCCGCCTGATGTGCGGAAGGCCTGTGGCCTTCCGTGATAATGATCTAATATCCAACCGGCGAGGCTGTGCCTCGCCGGTTATTCCGAGGCATAGCCTCTTAAGAACATTTGTCAGTACCCGCCGGAAAGGGCAAAGCCCTTCCGCACATCAGGCGGCATAGCCGCCGCGACTCTTAATGAAAGCTGAACCCATCAGGGAACCTGCAACCGGCGCTCGCGCCGTGCGCGTCCCCGCGCGCGCGCCGCGTTGGACTGTGCCGCTGGTGAAGACTCTGCTGGCGGTCACCGATATCGCGCTCGCGTTGCTGTCATTTGTCTTTGCTTTTTATCTGCGTCATCACGAAGCGATCGTTCATCGCACCTCGCGCGGGAATCTGGCGTGGAGCAGAGAGTTCGCTCCGTACGCGTTGCTGCTGCCGCTGGTGATTCCCATCAGGCTGCTGTTGCTTCGCTATTACGATCTGTATCGCGTGCGCGGCGAATTCTCTTTCGTCGAGGACGTCACGCGTGTCTTCAAAGCCATGGCGATCGGCTCGCTGCTGATTGTGGCGGCAGCTTTCATGTATCGCGGCGGCGTCGCGTATCGCACGTTCTCTTACTCGCGCGCGATTTTCCTTTTTGATTTCCTGCTCGCGCTGGCCAGCATGGGTGCGGTGCGCATGCTTCTGCGCACGGGTCAGATTCTGGTGCGGCGGCGCGGAATCAATTTGATTCCGACCTTGATTGTCGGTCGTGGACCAGAGGCGGCTATTTGCATTCGAGAAATGCGCGCACGACCGGAGCTTGGCTATCGCGTCATCGGCATTGTCGAGAATGGACGTATCGACACTTCAGCACCCTCGCACTTTGAAGGTGTGCCCGTGATCGCCGATCTCAAGAGCCTGCCTGAAGCGATTCGCGAATCAGGCGCCAACGAAGTAATCATCTCTGACCCGAACGTCCCGGGCGAGGCGCTCTTTGACGTGATGATTCAAACCGGCCGCCGGCGTGGCGTGGAATTTCGCATCGCGCCGACGCTCTTGAATTGTCTGCCGAGCAAGACGGAAATCGATCAGGTTGGATCGCTGCCGATGGTCACGCTGTTTCGCTCGCCGCTATCGAGCGCCGCGCGCATCGTCAAGCGGAGCTCGGATTTGATCATTGCGTCGTTCGCGATGACGATTCTTTCGCCGTTGTGGTTGCTGGTTGCTTTGCTCGTTAAGCTGGATTCGCGCGGGCCCGTTTTCTACCGGCAAGAGCGCGTCGGCATGGACGGACGCGTGTTTCTCTTCTACAAATTCCGCACGATGCGCGCCGGCACCGACGACGCCGAGCACCGGGAGTTCCAACGGAAGTACATCATGGGCCAGGTTGATTCCAACCTCGGCGACGAAGAACGTCCCGCGTACAAGTTGCGCGCGGACGAACGCGTGACGCGTTGGGGCCGCGTGTTGCGAAAGACGAGTCTGGATGAGCTGCCGCAGCTTTTCAACGTGCTGCGCGGCGACATGAGCATCGTCGGCCCGCGTCCGCCAATTCCTTACGAAGTCGAAAGCTACGAGTTGTGGCATCGCAAGCGGCTCGACATGAAGCCCGGCGTGACTGGTCTGTGGCAAGTGTCGGGACGCAACCGGCTTTCGTTTGACGAGATGGTGCGGATGGATTTGTACTACATCGAGAATTGGTCGCTGCTGCTGGATTTGAAAATCATTCTGCGCACCCTGCCCGTGATGTGGCGGGGCGAGGATGCGTATTAGCGGAAGGTGGTCTTGGAACAAGGGGGCGCTAGCCCGACCGTGAGGGAGGGCTCAATACTCGTTATGAAGAGGGACCAAAAACGCGAGCTGCTGCGGCACACTCTGGCGACGCTTGCCTATCGCGGCGCGAAAGCAGTGCGTGGCGCTCCTGATTCGTTTGCGTCGTTTCGAGCGTCGGAAACTACGCGCACACCGGCGCAGATTCTGGCGCACATCGGCGACTTGCTGGATTGGGCATTGTCGATCGCGAAGGGCGCTGAGATCTGGCACAACGCAGAGCCGCTGCCATGGATAGAAGAGGTCGCACGCTTTCATGAAGCGCTTGAGCGTTTCGATAACTATCTCGCTTCCGACGTGGAGTTGGCTGGCACCTGCGAACGACTCTTTCAGGGCCCAATCGCGGACGCGCTCACGCACGTCGGCCAGCTAACGATGTTGCGGCGCATAGCCGGCGGGCCCGTTCGCGGCGAGAACTACTCAAGGGCGAAAATCGAAGCGGGTCGAGTCGGAGCAGAGCAAGGAGCGCCGAAGCGTGAGTTTGATTGAAAAAACAAGTTAGCAAAAGGAGGCCCCATGCGATCAATGAATCGAATCGCGCTGGTAGGCATCGTAATCTGTTCTCTTACAGGGATGACTATGGCACAAGAAGGCGAGTCAGAAACCAACGGCGCAACCAGGACGATGCGTCCGGTCGTTCGCGGTCAACATTTCGCGGTGGCGTCGATGAAGGCCGAAGCCACGCGTGCCGCCGAACGCATTCTTGAAAAAGGCGGCAACGCTTTCGATGCGATCGTCGCGGGACAGGCGGTGCTCGGCATCGTCGATGCGGCGATGAACGGACTCGGCAGCGATGCCGTGCTGCTGGTTTATGACGCGCGAACAAAGAAGGTCTATTCAATCAATGCTGAGGGCACGGCGCCGCGTCTGGCGACGATTGAATGGTACAAAGAGCACAACGGCGGTAAGCTGCCGGTCAATGATTCTCTGCTGTCGGGCACCGTGCCGGGCGACGTCGATGCCTGGTACATCCTGCTTGATCGCTGGGGCACGATGAGTTTCGCGCAGGTGCTCGCGGAAGCAATCGATCTGGCCGAAAACGGATTTCCGGTTGGCGATTCGCTGGCGCGTGCGCTTGCGACTTCGCAGAAGCTGCGGAAGTATCCAACCAGCGCGAAAGTTTATCTTCCCAACAATCGTGCGCCGCAAGCGGGCGAGATTTTTCGCAACCCCGATCTGGCGCGGACTTTGAAGCGTTTGGTCGAGGCTGAAAAGCAGAATGCGGGCAAGGGACGTCATGAAGCACTGAAGGCGGCGCGAGATCGCTTCTACAAAGGCGACATCGCACGAGAGATGGCGAAGTTCTCGGAAGAGAATGGCGGCTTATTTCGTTACGAAGATTTTGCCAACTACACGGCGAAAGTGGAAGAGCCCGTCTCGATCGAATATCACGGTTATCAAATCTACAAGAATCCTTCGGCCAGCCAGGGCCCGGCGGAATTGTTCGCGCTGAATATTCTTGCGGGCTATGACCTCAAGGCGATGGGTCACAACAGCGCCGACTATATTCACACCAGCGTCGAAGCAATCAAGCTCGCGTTCGCCGATCGCGAAAAATATCTCGGTGACATGGACTTCATCAAGATTCCGTATGCGGGTTTGCTCTCGAAAGAGTACGCGGCCGAACGTCGTCAGCTAATCGATCAAACGACGGCGTCACTCGCGTTTCGTCCGGGCACGGCGGAGAAATTCACCAGCGACGCGACTCCGCTCGATCGGCCGGTGAAAATCACGACTAGCGACAATGCCGATCACGATGGCGACACCAGCTACATCGCGGTGGTTGACGGCGCGCGCAACATGATCACGTTTACGCCGAGTTTGCACAGCGCGTTTGGCACCGGCGTGGTGATGGGTGACCTGGGATTCATTTTCAATTGTCGTGGTGATTACTACTCGCTCGAGGCGGGCGAGGCGAACGCGCTCGCGCCGGGAAAACGGCCGCGCAGCACTCTGCAAGGCACGCTCGTGCTCAAAGACGGGCAGCCGCACATGGTGCTCGGCACGCCCGGCGCCGACCAGCAGGTGCTACTGACGATGCAGACGCTTCTGAACATGATCGATTTCGGGATGAACGTGCAGCAGGCGATCGAAGCTCCCAAGTGGCTGACGCGCGCTTTTCCCGCCTCGCCTTTTCCACACACGATGTATCCGGGCGATCTCTCGGTCGAGTCGCGCATACCCGAAGCCGTGCGCAAACAGTTACTCGCCCGCGGCCACAAGTTGCGAGTCACCGGTGCGTGGTCGGATGGATCTCTGGCGGCAATCGTCGTTGATTTGAAAACCGGAGTGCTTCACGCCGGCACCGATCCGCGCACGGAAGCGTATGCGTGGGCGCGGTAGGAAAGAACATGCTCCCATCCTCCGATTTGACGAAAAGCCAAGTTGATCGGCTTGGTGACCGCCTGCGAAAGGGCGATATCAGTGACGACGATCTTCGATTGCTTGACAGTTACAGACGCTCGTTTTCGGATGCGTACGAAGATGTCGTTGGCCAAATCCGCGATCGACTGGAGCTGGAGCCAACGGGTAGACCTGCGAAATCCACAACATCAATCGTCGAAAAGCTGAGTCGCGAAAGCATCCGGCTGAGCCAAATGCAGGACATCGCTGGTTGCAGGCTTATCGTTAGCGATATAGCGACACAGGATGAGGTTGTGCGGCGAGTGACAGAATTGTTTCACAAATCCATACTTGTAGATCGGCGAGAGCAGCCGAGCCATGGTTATCGGGCCGTGCATCTTATCGCCCATATGAACGGTAAGTTAATTGAAATACAGGTTCGGACTCTGCTTCAGCATCTTTGGGCTGAACTTTCGGAGAAACTTTCAGATGTAGTCGACAAGGCAATTAAGTACGGAGGAGGTGAAAGGGATATCGCGTCACCATTGCTAACGGTCTCCGAAAACATTAAGTCATTTGAAGGCAGGGAAAAACCCTTTCAGGAACTCGTATCTCGCTACGCCCAAGCTCGGTCCAAGTTAGATGCGAGAGAGACGGATGAGCAGATTATTACGATGGATCGCGAAGTTGAAGAAGCTCGCAAAGTGGTAAACTCGAGCAAGCAAGAAATAATCGAGGGGTTGAATGCACTGATAGCCAAGTAGGGAGGACGATAAGATGATCTTTTTGATTGAATACGATCGAGACTCAGGACGAATTGTCACCATGAAGTCTTTCGACGATGAGGATCGAGAGAAGGCTGAAGAATCACGGCTTAAACTTGAACTCGATCTTAATGCGAGGGGAGTCGAAAGCGAAGTTGTATTACTTGAAGCTGCGAACGAAGAGGCTGTACGACGCACGCACCGTCGGTACTTTGAAGACCTCCACGAGTTAGCGTCACCCAGTCCCTCTCGCTGACACTTCAACACTCACTCCACTCCCGCCAGCGCCACCTCCATCAACAGAATCTTCTTAATCCCTTTGTACAGCGGCTCGATTTCGCAGTTCTCCGCAAGGCTGTGGGCGCCGTCGCAGGGGCCGGCGCCGGTCGAGATCGAAGAGATGCCGGCGAGCAGAGCGGCGCTGGAGTTGTTCGATCCCGCATTCGTGATCGGCGGATCGAAACCCATGACGCGGTGTACGGCTTCGGAAATACGCACGAGATACGATTCGCGATGGCCGGGAATCGTGGCGGCGGGGGAAGTGGAGATAACGTCGGTCTTAACTTTCATGCCGACGCGCTCGGCTTCTTCATCCAGAATGTTCTTAATCTGTTTTTCCAGATCGGCGATCACTTCGTTGCTGGTTGAGCGCAGATCGACACTGAACCACGCATCCGATGCCTTCGCGTTTACTACTTCCGAACCGCCGAGCATGCCAATGTTCAGATTTGAAGACGGGCTCGTCGGTACCTTCAACTGATAGATGCGCTCAATCGCGCGAGCCAAAGGCAGCGTCGCCGAGTACGGAGGCGTGCGCGAGCGCGTGTGGCCGCCGGGGCCGATGAAGTGTTGGCGATACCAGTTGATGCCGATGCCCGCGTAGGTGAAACCTTCGTAGCCGCCGTCGAGCGCAATGTACTGATCGATCTTGCCTTTGTTTTCTTTCACATAATTGGTAACGCCTTTGAATGTGGTCTCTTCCTCGACGGTGAAGACGAAAACCAGATCGCCTTTGGTTTTGATCTTGGCTTCATTCAGCGCGCGAACCGTGGCGAGCAAAGCTTCGACATTACGCGTGTCGTCGCCGATGCCGGGCGCGTAGATCTTGCCGTCGCGAATCGTCGCTTTGATTTGCAGGCCCGGCTGAAACACTGTGTCCATGTGCGCGTCAAAGACGATCACCGGCCCGCCGCCGGTGCCTTTGCGCACGGCGACGAGATTGCCGACCGAGTCGTAATGAATGTCGTCCAGGTGATACTGGCGCAGCAATCCTTCGATATACTTCGCGCGTTTCTGTTCCTGGCCAGAGGGCGCGTTGATTTCCGTAATCGCGATCCATTCCCGCAGGATGCTTTCGTGATTGCGAT
>DASZZL010000003.1:0-1946 GCA_035545035.1 Pyrinomonadaceae bacterium | reverse complement strand
ATCGTTATTGGTCCGCACGGGCGCCGGCCTCATTTCAAAGACTTCACCTACTCAGGCATAAAAGCGACGCTGCAACAAAACATTCATCTCGGACTCGATCTGAAAGGCGGCTCGCACCTGGTGATGCGCGTGAAGGTCGAGGATTACTTGAAACATCTCACTGAGGACAACGCGACGGCTGCGCAGATCGCGGCCAAAGACCAAAGCCTTGAAGTGAAGGAGGCGCACGCTGAGACTGCCGGCGGAAATTACCGCGTCGTTCTTCAGGCAGCCGATCCGACCAAAGCTCAGGCCATTCGTGATGCAGTAGAGAAGAAAGTAGAACTTGGCGACAGCCGGGGTTGGTCATTTTCCGCTTCCGGGCCAACGATGACGTGGACGTTGACTTCGGCGACGCAGCGCACGTTGTCTGAGTCAGCTACCGACCAGGCGTACAAGATCATCGACAGCCGGATCAACACTCTGGGCGTGGCTGAGCCGACGCTGCAGCGTCACGGCGCGCAAAACTCTCACGAGATTCTGCTGCAGATGCCGGGCATACAAGATCCGGAGCACGTGAAGCAGTTGCTGGGGAATCCTTCGCGGCTGGAACTGGTGCACGTCATCAGTCCGCCGAGCCCATCGTCGGTCCAGACTTATTCGACCGAGCAGGAAGCGCTGGCTTCGCTTAACAGCGGTGGAAACGTGCCCGCGAACCGGCGCGTGCTTCCGTACAACGAGCGCGCAGATGCGGCAACTATCCCGGGCCAGGAAACAAAGTCAAATACGCCGAAGCCGACAAAGTGGGTCGTGGTCGAATCACCCGGCATCATTGATGGATCCGAACTTCGAAGTGCCAGTGCGGTTCCCGCGCGTGCCGGCGGCGAAGAATACGAGATCGCCTTCTCGCTGAAGAAATCTGGCGCCGACAAGTTTGGCGCGTGGACCGGCGCAAACATTGACCAATACATGGGCGTCGATTTGAACGACGAAATCAGGTCTATCGCCTTTATCAAGTCGCAAATATCTGATCAGGGAGTGATCGAAGGACGTTTCACGAAGGAATCGGCCGACACTCTTGTGCTCACGCTCCGTTCGGGCGCGCTGCCGGCTGGCATTCAATATCAGGAAGAACGCACGGTGGGCCCGAGTCTGGGCGCCGATTCGATTCGTTCGGGCGTGCGGGCTTCAGCGCTTGGATTGGCTCTGGTGGTGCTGTTCATGCTCTTCTACTATCGCGGCGCGGGCATCAACGCAGTCGTCGCGTTACTGCTCAACATGATCTTGATGATTGCCGGACTGATTATCTTTGGCGCTACGCTGACGCTGCCCGGCATCGCGGGAATGATTCTGACTATCGGCATGGCCGTGGATTCGAACGTGCTGATCTTTGAGCGCATCCGCGAGGAGCTGCGCTCGGGCAAGACCATTCCGTCAGCGGTCGAGCAGGGCTTTGGGCGCGCGTTCGTCACGATTATCGATACACACGTGACGACGATTGTCTCGTCATTGTTTCTTTACGTATTCGGCGTCGGGCCAATTCGCGGCTTTGCAGTTACGCTGGTGCTGGGATTGCTGGTCAACTTGTTCTCCGCGGTTTACGTTTCGCGCACGATTTTTATCTGGCTGCTGAGCCGCAAGGGAAAGCGAGTCGCATCGCTTAGCATTTGATGATTCAAGTATTCAAGGACGTAAACATTGACTGGCTCGGCAAGCGCCGATACTTTATCGGGCTCTCGATCCTACTGTTGCTGGCCGGAATGGGGACTTCAATTTACCGTCACAAGTTCCATCCAAACGGAACTGAAGCGTTCAACCTCGGCGTGGACTTCAAAGGTGGAACGGTGGTCACTGCGAGGTTCAAGCAGCCTCCGTCGGTCGAAGCGCTTCGCGCCGCCATCAATCAGGCAGGCGTTCACGACGCAGTCATCCAGCAAGTCATAGACAAGCCGGGCGAGTTTCTCATC
>DASZZL010000002.1:0-3496 GCA_035545035.1 Pyrinomonadaceae bacterium | reverse complement strand
TGTTCGGGGACGCCACGATGACTACCGCCATGCTCGATCGGCTAACCCATCACTGCGATATAATCGAGACCGGAAACACCAGCTGGCGCTTTAAAAACCGAAGCTGACAAACCCTTCCGCCAGAGCTCATCCCAAGCCTATCCACGTGGGCGCACAGGCACCTCCCACGGACGCCGCCGCTCGCGCATTGAAACGCGCGGCGCCAGGCCGCGGGCCCGGTTCACACCAGCAAGGCCACGCGCGCCGCGCTGGCCGAGCGCGCGCACTGGCTCACGCCCGAATGGCTGCCAAAATATGCGCCCGAACTCAACGACATCGAGCGCGACTGGAAACCTCTCAAAACCCATCATCTCGCCCACAAGACCTTCCACGACCGCGACGCCCTGAATGCCGAAATCGAAGCAGGCGTTCAGAACATGAATTCAAAAAGGAAAACTCAAGCGTTGGTCAAACCGCGAATCTCTGCTTAGGTAGGCGATGAGCATGAAGCTGAAGCTTTCGCCAAAGTTCAGCTTCTGTCTCGCGGCTGTATTGTTCTCGTTTGCTATCAACGCGGCAACTCAGGAGGCGCCGGACCCAAGCCGGATCGTTGCATCAATTTACGATGGCTCCTTGAAGACGCGCGGCGCAGTCAGCGCGCTGTGGCTGGATTCACGGGACCGGCAGGCAACGCTGTCTAAAGCTCTGAAGACGCTCTGGGACAAAGCCGATGCCGCAGCGAAGACTCGTCATGACGAGATCGGGCCGATCGACTGGGATGTTACGACCAATTCACAGGGCATGACTGTCAAATCCTTCACCTTGCAGACCGAAAAGAAGGATGCGACGCGCGCGACTGTCGTGGCAACCCTTGTACCCGACAATTGGGTGCGTGCCTCCTCCGACGAGAACATCATCGTCTATTCCTTGATTTTCGAAGGCGGTCGCTGGAAGATCGATGACATTGGTGCGGCAAGCGGCCTCCGCAGAGGTTCGCTGAAGACTCTGCTGATGAAGTCGCTGAAATAGGACGGGAGATTCACCAATGTTTCCTTTGTCGGCGGTGGGTTGGGCAGCGTTCTGGATCACGCGTCCGCTATCGGTCGAGGCCGCGACATCGGCGCGCCCCATTGTCCGTTTCAAAGGTCAGTCGAACATAGGAACTCTGACACGTCTGTCTTGCACATGCCCACGTTTCTGAGTTCATACCTTAATCCCGCGCGGCCAGCTGCATCGCCTAAACGTCTTCCAAGACGCGCCTAAAATCAGGCTGCGGCGCTAGGCACATGGTTCGATAAGTGTTCAGGAAGGGTAGCCACGTAACTTGCTGATATTACTGCGTATTTTAAGTTTACGTGGTTGCCGGAATAGTCACGGCGGCATCCGCTTTCCGCTGGAGATTGAGAGTACCGGGCGCACAGCTTATGGTCGTGTGCTTGCCCTGTGAACGGAATTTTAAGTTCCGACTTGGCATTCTTTTTCCTGCCATGATCTGCCACCTTGATTACACGGACGAGACGCACCCTAACTCGATAAGCGGGTTCCTTCTGCGCGCCGTACCTTATGTCGTGACAGGGCCGCACTGTCACTCATCGCCACTGAATCGTCGGTTCTTTCGTGGCATCACTGCGCCGCAGACGCTTCACGATGCCGTGCCATACAATGAGCCTGGACGAACATTCGATGCGATCTTGCGTTGGTTCTGTGCCGACACAAATATTGAATCGCTGCCGCCGGGCCATCTGATTTCGCTTCCGGCCCCGGAATTCCTTGAATGAGCTATCAGCCAGACCTCGCGAATCTGATTGGCCGCAGCCTCGACAGCATTGCGTCGATTACGTGCACCGTCGATGGTGTTCGCGTGACAACTCACTGTATGTATCCGTCAAATGGACTCGTTCAAGTTACGATCCGTGGCAGTGTTGAAACTATTGTCGCTTCAGATGAAGGTGGCGCCGTTGGCGAGGCATTGAGCGCGGGCATTCCATTCAAAGACTACAATCGAACGCTTGCTCACCTGATTAGGGATCAAGGATTGTCGATAAGCGATGGTGTAATTTTTACCCCACGAATTCAAATCGAGGCCGTTTCAGCTGCTATCATTCATGTCGCAAATGCTTCTCAAGATATTGCGCGGTGGCTTTATGAGCATATGAAAATCAAGCGAACGCGCGATTTTAAGGCCGTGTTGGCGGAATTTTTGAAACTCACTTTTGATGATCGTGTGTCGCACAATGCGATAATTGTTGGTCACAGCAATAAGCCTCACAAGTTCGCAAACGTAGTTTTGCTTCCAAATGGAAGACGGCTAATTGTTGATCCAGCCACTCACGAAGCCTCTTCGATTAATGCCCGCGTCGTCTCCAACTTGGACGTAAGAGCAATCAGGGATCCTCTTTTGGAGCAACGCATTGTCTACGACGACAAAGAAGACTGGACTCCTGCTGATCTGAATTTGCTTCAAGTTGGCGCGACAGTCGTTCCATTTTCTCGTTCTTCTGAGGTTATCCGGAGGCTTGCAGCCAGTGCCTAAATTCTCAGATGAACAATTAAGCGGAAGGCTTGGAGGCCATCAGCTCGCGCCAGTCGATCCACGGCTCGCCCGACACGCCATGCCCGCGCATACGGCTCGCGGCGTCGATCGCGTCAGCGCCGCTGATCAACATCTTCTTCGGATCGCAGCCCCGTAGCGCGCAGGTACAGCCGAAAGGCTGGTGATGGCATTGTCACACTGAACAAGTAGAGGCCGTTATCGATCGTGGCGAAGCGAGGCTAAGGCATTGGAATCAAGTAGCCTGGCTCTCTCCAGGAAGACAGTAGAAGCAAGTAAAACCCGCAACCCGCAGTTAGGCGGACTCTCACTCCGACCAAAATCTTTTTGCTGAATGAGACAGCGAAAGGCAGCCGTTGCGGGCTTTGAAGATGGGAGCTTCAGGCAAGGGTCGATTACAAGGCGCGCCGCGATCGGCGAGTTGGTGCGTTCGGCCGCCATCAAGGTCGTGCCGCTGCCGAGGAAGGGATCGAGGACGATGTCGCCGTCTCGCGAGCTGTCGAGAATCGCGTCGGCGACCATAGCGACCGGCTTTACCGTCGGGTGAAGCGCGGAAAGCTGTCCTTCCTCACCCGCGCGGCCGAATCTGGGACCGCTCGAATAGGCCCAGACGTTGGTTCGGTTCCTGCCATAGCGGCCGAGTTGAACATTGTTGCGGTAAGGTCCGGCCCCTGCCTTGAAGACAAGGACGAGTTCGTGCTGCGAGCGATAGAAGCTCCCCATTCCGGCGTTGGGCTTCGTCCACACGCAGAGATTGATCGTCTTGAGCGCATTGGCCCGCGCCGCGGCGAGCAGCTCCCCGATATGACGCCAATCCATGCAGACATATACGAGGCTATCGGGATGGCTGGAAGTCGCCAGGAGGCCTAGAGACGTCTCGAGAAATTGCGCGAAGCCCTCCGGCGTCATTTCGCCGGCCGCCATCACGAACTCGCGGTGACGGATCTGGCCGAGACCCGAAACATG
>DASZZL010000001.1:0-17802 GCA_035545035.1 Pyrinomonadaceae bacterium | reverse complement strand
TTCACAGGGCGACTTACGTAAATTCGAGTTCGCTGCTGGGAGGTCGTCCAATGGTAGGACTCCAGACTCTGGATCTGGCTATCGGGGTTCGAGTCCCTGCCTCCCAGCCATTCATTCCGTCGTCCTAATCTAACTATTATTCCAGATAGCAAGTGAACGCCAGGTCAGGTAAGTAGCATCGAAATGGTGGCGCAGAAAGCCCGGCTAAGAACGTTTGAGCGGACTGCGACGGTCCAATATGAAACGAATCGGTAAAAGAATACTAATCGTCAGCGTCGTTTGGGTCGCCTTCGGTTCGATGCCGTTTGTTCGATCGGAAGCGCTGTCGATAAGCCAGACCGCAGATAGTATTCAGTGGAGCGTGATTGCTTTTTTGGACGGCCCAGTAAGGCTCGGCAGCGGTTCCG
The DNA here is from genome assembly GCA_035545035.1 of Pyrinomonadaceae bacterium. Classification (GTDB taxonomy): domain Bacteria; phylum Acidobacteriota; class Blastocatellia; order Pyrinomonadales; family Pyrinomonadaceae; genus UBA11740. The sequence continues at coordinate 17,395 of DASZZL010000001.1, read as the reverse complement.
CGCGCGTAACGCTGGAGCCTGTCGCGGAAGCAAACACCGAACGAAGAACTCTCGCCGCGCGAATCGAAGCACTCGCACGGGGCCGGCATATCTACTTAGTCGTTCGAGATCTGCGCGTCGTAGGACAACCGGGCGTTTTGTTTCGCTTGTATCTTGATTTGCCGTCTGACGCTAAACCAATCCGGACCGATCCTCACTACGTCGGCGCGCTCAACTTTTTTAACGCCGCCGAGGCGGGCAGATTCGACGCGCCGAATGAGAAGAGCCCGATGTTCGTCAGCTATGACATCACGCGGGTGCTCAGAAACCTTCGCGCACAGAAACTTCTGAGCGATCAAACTACCGTCACGATAATCCCGACCGGAACTCCGGCCATCGGTTCCGACCCCAGGATCGGCCGTATAGAAATCATCGAGCAGTGAGCGCTCGAACTAATTCCGGGTTTAGACGTTTTTGAAGTCAGAACTCGCGGTTCTTTCCGCCACGGCTGTTGCAACGCCAGAAAACATCTCTCGCGTCAGCGTTTAATCTTGACAAAGGATAGGGAGGTGATATGCTGCCGCGCACTCAACGCGGGCTTGCGCTGATAAACCCACACAGGAGGCATGGTCATGTCTAAGTTCCCTCGTCGCACATTTATCGCTGGTCTCTCAACGATTCCGTTTGCACTGTGGTTCGAGAAATACGCAGCGGCGCAAACGGTAGCACGCATACGTTATAACGTAACGTCGGTGAACGGTCTGAGGATGCTTAGAATCTATCGACAGACGGTCGGCACGATGGTTAGCACGGCAGAACCGAGTCCGATTGGCTGGCTTTTTCAGTGGTACACGCACAATGTCCGAGGCGACAGGACGAAGGCGGGCGAGTTGTCGCGCGTCTATCCTGCCCCCAGCCCGCAGAAGAGCCTGGCGACTGAGATGTGGAATACTTGCCAGGCCCACCACGCCGGCGATGTTGAGGATTACTTTCTGCCGTGGCATCGAATGTACGTTTACTTTCTGGAGCGCATCATCCGAAAAGTCAGCGGCCATGCGGAGTTCACTCTGCCTTACTGGAACTATTCGAACGCAGCGGTCTCTTCGGGGCCAAGAATGCCGAGCGCGTTCAGAGCGCCGGCTCTCTCGACCAATCCGCTGTTTCGCATGAACCGCAACGCCGGGACAAACGGAGGGCAGCCAATCGATCAGACTTCCCCGGGCGCACTGGATCTGACGGCGCTGGCTCAGTGTACATACTCGCCGAGCGGCGTGCACCCCGGCTTTAACCAGGATTTAGACGGCGGCCTGCACGGCAGCGTCCACGTGCTGGTGGGAAACGCCTCGCAGGGGATGGGCAGTATCGCCTGGGCCGCAAACGATCCTATCTTCTGGATGCATCACTGCAACATCGATCGCCTGTGGGAAAGCTGGAACCGTGCTGGCCGTCTGAATCCTACGGCCAGCTCGTGGCTGACGAAGCAGTTCGTCTTCGCCGATGAAAACGGGAATCGAGTTGTCGGCACGATCCAGGATTTTCGGAGAGTCAGGCCCCTGAGATACACCTACGACCATTACGAGCCGGTGCCCGCCTGCCCCGCCGCGAAGATGGGACCGGAAGCCGCAGCCGCTCAACAGACGCGCGCGATCGCGCCGGGCGGCGCGGTCGAACTTAGCGGCGCGCCGGTGCAGGTGAACTTCGAAGCTCCGCCGGGACCGGAAGCGGAGCAGCTTCCTCTCAGCGAGCATATTAAGCGACTCAAGCCCGGGCGTCGTCTCTATGTCGTCGCCAGGAACCTGCGCGCGGACGTGCAGCCGGGCGTCGTCTATCACGTCTATTTCGATCTGCCGCCGGGCACGACGCCCAAACCGGGCAAGCGCGATCCTCATTACGTCGGCACGCTCAACTTTTTCGATGCGCATCCCGATCACGAAGGTGGCGCGGAAGCAGCCGGGACAGCAAAGTTCAGAAGTTTTGACATCACGCGTGTCGCTAAGAACTTGCAGGCCACGAAACGTTTGAGCGCGAAACCTGCGCTGACCATCGCTCCCGCCAACCAGCCCGAGGCTGATGCCAAGCCGGTGGTTGGCGAAATTACAGTCGTCGAACAATGATCCGCTAGCCGAGCGACAAGAGACCTACTCTCTAAACATGGCCGGTACTGACCTCGACAGTACCGGCCGCATAATCTGACGAGCTGTCTCAACTCTGATCGCCGGACAATTAGCAGGAAGAGAAAATCAAAATGGCTTCCGAAGAGAATCTGGTTCGCGCGCTCGACTTATTGACCATCGCGCCTAAAGGGAAGTTGGCAAGCTTGACGGCCGGGGCACGTTCGCACGTCAGCAAGATGCGTCGCGTGGTTGACACAACGAACGTGGTCGCGATGGGAATCAGCGAGAAGATCACGCAAGGGAAACCTACCGGGAAGCTGGCCCTTACTTTTTACGTCAACCGCAAGAAACCGCTCAACAAGATGGGTGCGCATGTGGCTGTGCCGCCGACTGTGCCGGAAGCCATCAGCGGCCCTGAAGCCATTCCCACCGATGTCGTGGCGATCGGCCGGCCGCGTCTTGAGGTAGATGATCTCCCGAGCCCTCTTGCGATTCGCGATCCCATACAGCCGGGCTACAGTATCGGCCACGTGGATGTTACCGCGGGCACGCTCGGCGCGATTGTTACCAGAGACGGCAGGAATCTAATCTTGAGCAACAGCCACATTCTGGCCAACAGCGGTTTGGGTAAGAAAGGTGATGGGATTCTCTATCCCGCCGCTCTTGATGACGGGAAGGCTCCGAAAGACTTGATCGCGAAGCTCTATGACTTTGTACAATTCAAAGTGGGCGACGACTTTCTCAATCACGTGGACTGCGCCGTCGCTCTGCCGGTGGCTAAACGCCTGGGAGATCTTCAATCAGATATCAAAGGTCTCTTCATCCCGCGCGGCACAATCAAGCCCGCGCGTGACATGGAAATAGTTAAAGTCGGGCGCACTACCGGAGAAACTGTCGGCACCATCAAGGACATACATTTCCGTTTCATTATTGAATATGAAGGTGTCGGCAAGGTCGGATTTCTTGACCAGGTATTCTGCACGCGCTATTCAAATGGCGGCGATTCAGGATCGCTCGTTTTGGACCGCAAAACAAAAAAGGCCGTCGGCCTGCATTTCGCCGGCTTCCCCGATAAGAAGGGCGTGATGGGCAGCGTCTTCAATCCAATCGACCAGGTGCTGGAGGCTTTAGGAGTAACGCTGGTCACAAAAGCAATCAACTAGAACCGGCTGATTTACGGATGGCTACCGAAGCAGAAGCGCACGAGGCGCGCGAACAACACTCTGATTACCTGAGAGACTCGGGTGCCCATGCCATTGCGGTTGACAAGATCAAGCGCGGCGGCGAGGACACTTTTGGCGTAATCGCCTTTTACGAAAAGGAACCTGACGACCCACTTCCGGATTCCCTGGAGATCGAGCAGGACGGAAATAAGAAAAGCGTGCCGCTCGCCGCCATGATTACCCCGCGAGCGACGCCGGAATGATTCCACAATTTCCGCCAGGCTCGCCCGTCGCTTAGTTAACCCTCTGGGAAGTTACCATCGGCATTTGTGGAACATGGCGCGCAGCCGCCCGGTTTTCGCGAACACGCGACTCTTCTTTCTCTTCTTTCGCAGCCGGCGTCTTGCTCAGGTCGAACCCAATTGAAAGTGCCAGGAATGCCGCCAGGAATGGAAAAGCAAAAAGCAGGATCGCGGAGTAAAGACCGTCTGAAAACGGCGCCAGCGCGCCCATCCCAACCCCGCAAATCGCCACGACGATTAGCAACAACTTTGTCCTGAAGGTCAGCATACGCCCTCCTGAATCGTGATTCTTGCCGCCGCGACGAGCAAGATTCGGGCCGCGCAACTCAACTGCGCGCGGCGCTCCTGAAAACCGCCGCTAAGTCCAAAAACGCTGGCGCACTGCCGGTGAAAAATCACGCAATCCCGACGATCGGCTGCGGAGTTTTTCGCAACGTTCCTGCCTACCTGCTTGCTGCATGCAAGGTGGATGCTGCTTGCGCTTTGCAGGCACGAAGTTTGCCGTGCCGGGCTCTTTGTTCGCACTCACAAGCGGACGGACTTCGAACTAGACAAGCGGTTACCGCTTCCTAGAGGCCGGGGCGGTTGCCTATAATCGCAGCCGCAATGACCGCAACTCGAAAGAGAGAACCAGTCCTGAAGAATCAGAAAGAAAAAATTCTTGTCGTTGACGACGAGAGAATGATTCGTTGGTCGCTGGGCGAGGCGCTGCGCGGCTGGGGCTATGAGCCGGCGGAAGCTGAGAATATGAGAGCTGCCGCTGCTGCGCTTCAGAGCGAACAACTGGCGGCGGTGCTGCTCGATATCAACTTGCCCGATGGATCAGGTCTGGATCTGCTGCGCCAGATTCGCCAAAGCCAGCCGGACACGGTGGTGATCATGATCACCGCGAACGTGCTCGTGGACGAGACGATCGCGGCGTTGCGCGGCGGCGCCTACGATTTCATCGGGAAGCCTATCAACCTTGAAGAACTTCAAGTCACAATTCGCAACGGCATCGAAGCCGGCCGTTTGCGCCGCGAAGTCAACCTGATTCGTCGCGAGCGCGCCCAGCAATTCAGTTTCGATCAGATCGTCGGCCAGTCGGCGGCGATGCGCGAGATGCTGGCGATGGCTCGCAAAGTTGCCGAAAGCGAAGTCTCTTCAGTGCTGCTGCAAGGCGAGTCGGGCACCGGCAAGGATCTGGTCGCCAAGGCAATTCACTACCAGTCATTCCGCGCTGACGCGCCCTTTGTCGCGATCAATTGCGCGGCGTTGCCAGGCACTCTGATCGAAAGCGAACTTTTCGGTTACGAAAAAGGCGCCTTCACCGATGCCAAGGCCCGTAAGGAAGGTTTGTTCGAGCAGGCCGAAGGCGGGACGTTGTTTCTCGATGAGATCGGCGAGCTGGAGTTGAGTCTCCAGGCAAAGCTCTTGCGCGTTTTGGAAGAGGGCTGTTTTCGACGCGTCGGCGGATTGAAGGACCTGCCGCTCGACGTGCGCGTGATCGGGTCGTCGAATCGCGATTTGAAAACGGAGAGCGAAGCAGGACGCTTTCGGCTCGATCTTTACTATCGGCTGTCGGTGATTCAAATCGATATTCCGCCTTTGCATGAACGCGGCGACGACGTCGTGATCCTGGCCGAGCACTACGTCAAAACTTTAGGCGAGCGCCTGCGCCGGAACATTCGCGGTCTCGACCCCGAGGTCGTCGAAGCATTTCGTCGTTACACCTGGCCGGGAAACGTGCGCGAGCTGCGCAACGTGATTGAGCGCACCTTGATTCTTGAAGACGGCGACATGATCACGATGAAATACTTGCCGCGCGCAGTCGCCGGCGCCCAGATGGCTTATGGAGGTCGCGCGGACGGAGCGCCTTCTCAAGATTTGTTTCGGCTGCCGCCGGGAGGCGTCGAACTCGACGAGGTTGAAATGTCTTTGGTGCGTCAGGCGATTCAGCAAAGCGGCGGCAACCAGACAAAAGCCGCCGAGCTGCTTGGGATTTCGCGCGACCAGCTTCGCTATCGGATGAAAAAACTGGACGAAGCCAAGGCTGTCGGAAACGACAGTTCGTGATAGATTGAAGCAGTAATGCGGAATCCTGCCCCGGATATGCAAGAGATAATTCCGGACGCGAGCGCCGAGCGGGCGCTCGAACAGTCTTTGAAAGAACTCGCTGACATCAAGTTCGCTCTCGATCAATCCACGATCGTCGCAATCACCGATCAACGCGGCATCATCAACTACGTCAACGATGAGTTCTGCAGGATCTCGAAATACTCGCGCGCAGAATTGCTGGGCCAGGATCACCGCATCATCAATTCCGGCTATCACCCAAAAGAGTTCATCCGCGATCTTTGGACGACGATTGGCAGCGGCACAGTTTGGAAAGGCGAACTTCGCAATCGCGCTAAAGACGGCACAATCTACTGGGTCGACACCACCATCGTTCCTTTTCTGAATTCCGAAGGCAAGCCTTATCAGTACGTGGCGATCAGGCACGACATCACGCAATTGAAACTGGCCGAAGAGCAAATACGGCAGCAAACATCCGATTTGCAGCGCGCGTCGCAGCTCTCGTTTGTCGGCGAACTGGCGGCGGGCCTGGCGCATGAGATCAAGAATCCGCTGGCTGGAATCCAGGGCACCGTGGACATACTGATTCGCCGCCGAGAGACAAACGATCCTGAACGCGAAACGCTGGAGGGAATTCGGCAGTCAGTCGAGCGCATCGACGGCACGGTGCGCGCGCTGCTCGATCGGGCACGGCCACGCGCAGTCGCGGTGGCGACCGGATCGCTGACCGAAGTTGCGCGCCGCGCGGTGAACCTGGCGCGCTCGACACTAACGAGTCCGACTTCGCCCGGCCGGCAAGTCACGATAGATTTCGATGCGCCCGCCGATTCGTTAAGTGTTCCCATCGACGCCGCGCAAGTCGAAGATGCCGTGCTCAATCTGATCATCAACGCGATTGAAGCGACCCGTGGCCAGGGACGGATCGTCGTGCGCGTCGGTTGGAACGATAGCGAAGATCCCGACTCGCAGAAGACCGCAATCATCGAAGTTTGCGACGACGGCCGCGGCATAAACGCTGAAGACCTCCCCCGCATTTTCAATCCCTTCTACACCACGACCGCCGGCGGCACCGGCTTGGGTCTGCCGGCGGTGCGTCGCATCGCGCGCGCGCATGGCGGACGCGTCGAGGTAGATTCAACGCCCGGCCGCGGCTCGACCTTTACCATTCATCTTCCGCTAAACGATCAGCCATAGTTCAGCTCGTTGTCCACACCTGCGGTTGCTGCGCAAAGTTGCCCACGCCGTTGCGAGAAACCTCGCAAACTCCTCTCCTAATTACCCTGACAATCGAGTGAATCGGCGGAAACCTCGCTGGCACATCCGTTGCGCCCTCAGAGGCTGGCGAAGGGCGCGGCACGCGATGACCAGAACGCTTAACGAGACAGAAACACGAGCACTGATTACCGCCGGCAAGGTTGGGCGTCTCGGCTGTGTTGATGATGGCGAGCCGTACGTGGTGCCGATCAATTACTTGTTCGAAGATGGCGCGATCTACGGGCACTCGTTGTTGGGTCGAAAGATCAGGGCGCTGCGGGCCTGTCCGCGTGCTTGCCTGCAAGTGGACCAGGTCGAGAGCGACTTTCGGTGGCGCAGCGCGATCGCGTTTGGCAGCTTCGAGGAGATCGGTTTCGAGCGTGAGCGTGAGCAAGTCCTGCACAAGTTGCTCCAGAGTTTTCCGTTGCTCACGCCGGTTGAGTCAGTCATCCCCAAAGATGCTGCGCCTCCTGAGGTCATAGTCTTTCGCATTCGCGTCGACCGGGTCACAGGTTTGGCTGAGGAGTAATGCATCCAGCGTTCTGTAATCGATATGCCGGCTGAGCGGACAGAAAGGAAGGGATATATGAAAGAGAATCTTGATCGCAGTGTATGGATTAATTATTTCAACGAGTTCACCAGGCGCAATCAATCGCGAGCGACGCAGTTGGAAGTCTTTGGCGAAAACGGAGCGCAAGAGGAAGAGCACGGCCTGCCATTCGCCGGTATCGCTCTTGAGCAGATAAATGGCACTCCGTCGATCGAGATCATGTTCGGCGGCGATGACACGGAGCCGCGCCATCTGACGCACGTCATCGCGAATGTCCAACAGATCACGCCAAAGCGCGGCCTGGACGGTCGTGATGAAGCGCTGGAAATCATCGACAGTGAGGGCGAGAAAAACCTTTTGCGATTTGAGCCGGTGCCGCTGCCTGATCAACTTTACCAGCAACGTCTTTGAGAGCAGAAGCGCGCGGCCTTCACTTTGATGGAACACGAGCATTCAATCGAAGCAATTGAGGCGCGGCTCGAGGCTGGTCCACGACACAACTATCTGCGCGATTGGATCTACGGCGGAATCGATGGATCAGTTACGACCTTTGCGGTGGTAACCGGAGTTGTTGGCGCGCACTTGTCGCCGGCGGTGATTGTGATTATGGGGGGTGTGAATTTGGTGGGCGACGGTTTTTCGATGGCCGCCAGCAACTTTCTGGGAACCAGGTCCGAGCACGACGACATCCGCCATCTGGAAACGGTCGAGCGACGCCACATCGATATGGCGCCCGAAGGTGAACGCGAAGAGGTGCGACAGATTTACGCGAAGAAAGGTTTCGCCGGAACCGACCTCGAGCGAGTCGTCGAGTTGATAACCGCCGATCGCGAACGCTGGGTGCGAACAATGCTGACCGAAGAGTATGGATTGCCGCAGGAAGCGCGCTCGGCCTGGCTGGCTGCCATCAGCACGTTCAGCGCGTTTGTGATTTGCGGTCTCGCGCCTCTGCTTCCCTATCTGCTGCGCTCCAGAGATCCGCTGCGGCTCTCGATTCTTCTGACCGGCGCCGTCTTTTTCGCGATCGGATCGGCGAAGAGCCGCTGGTCGACCGTCTCCTGGTGGCGGTCCGGAATTTCTACGCTGCTGGTCGGCAGCATTGCCGCGCTGCTCGCATTTGCCGCCGGCGTCGTGCTGAAGAATGTTGCGCCATAACCCGGCAACGTGGTTGGCGTTGTATACTTTCAAACGGTGAACGCAATTATCCGGGACGAAGGAGAGTACAAGATGCCAACCGCAACTAACGACGTCGCAACGGGCACGGCAGCCAAACTCGCTCATCTAACGGCCAAAGCGGCTGAAGGGAAAATGCTGGCTGAAGATCTCGTGGAGATTGGAAAAAGAAAAGCGCAGAGGGCGATCAGACGAGGCCGCGAGGCCGGCGAAGACTATCTGGATGAAACCACGCATTACATCAAACATAATCCCTGGCAATCGGTGGGGATCGCCGCCGGTGTAGGAGCCTTTGTGGGTTTACTTTTCGGTTTGATGTGCTCGCGGACGGGCAAAAAATAAACGCGTCTGAAACTTGCGGCTTCGCCGCCTGATGTGCGGTAAGGCTCTGCCTTACCGTGCCGAGTCATCAGCTCCGCCTTACCTGATTCATCGCGTGATCGAAAACTTTGGCAATATCTCTGCGCTATCTTTACAGGTATCGTCCACGAGGCCATAATTCCGAGAAGACCGGGAGACTTGACGATGGATGTAACCGCACTCTCGAAACAGTTCGAGGAACACGAGAACAAATGGGTCGCCATCGATGAATCTGATGAGAAGATCGTCGGCGTAGGCGACAGCGCCTTTGAAGCCACGGAAGATGCCGAGCGCAAAGGCTATCGAGAGACGATTCTGTTCAAAGTGCCATCCTTTGATTCTGCCCTTATCCCACTGGCATGAGATTCCGCTACACGGAAGTTCGTAACAAGCAGGATCCTTCAAGACCTTTTCCGAGGCCGTATCTAATTGTCCGTTTGCATCATGAAGAGAGGCATAAGGATGTAATTGCCTTGGTTGATTCCGGTGCCGATCTCTGCCTGTTCCACTCTGATATCGGAAGGATGCTTGGGATCGACATAGAGGCAGCCCCGCAGTTGGCTTTCCAGGGTGTATCAGGAGCCCGGGAATTGGCCTATCTATTTCGAATCAATCTCGAAGTGAGAGGCTTGAACACGATCTCTCTCGATGTTGGCTTCACGAATTCGATGGCGGTAGGAACTGGGCTGCTGGGTCAGAGAGGCTTCTTTGAGCAATTTCATGTGAGCTTTCAACTCAAGGAAAAGTTCTTTGAGATCTTCTCTGCCGCCAAATAGTAACGCGGCCAGCGCGCTGAGCGCTGGCCGGGGCGTTTCGAAGTTGAGGTTGTTGACTATCATTAGGAGAGTTATGTCCAGGAAGAATCGCCAGATGCCGCCCGTTCATCCCGGAGAGATTCTCAGGGAAGACCTCATGAAGCCATTGGGCCTCAGCGTGAATGGCCTGGCGCGCGAGTTGAAGGTTCCGGTTACCCGGATAAGTGAAATCGTCAACGGCCGACGCAGCCTCAATGCGGATACGGCATTGCGTCTGTCGCGCTACTTTGGCAGCACCCCCGAGTTCTGGGTCAATCTTCAGGCCACCTACGACCTCACCGTTACCATCGACTCATCCGCCCATCGCATCGAGCGTGAAGTGCGTCCGCGCAAAGCGGCGTGAGTTAGTTCACTCTTCCTCAAAGCACGTGTAGCAGACTCGCTTGATCGCTTCGTAGCTTAGCAGCTCGACTTCGGGGGTTAAGTAGTCTGCGTTCGCGCGTTCCTCGCGCAGCAGATCGGTGGTGAGATATTTTTTGTTGTCATCAGGAAAGACGGTCGTGACCACGGCGTCGTCACCCAACTCGTTCTGGAGCATCAACGCGCCGATGAAGTTGGCGCCCGATGAAATGCCGACCGCGAGGCCGAGGCCGGCCGCGAGTTTCTGGGCCATCAAAATCGCGTCGCCGTCATGCACGCTGACTACTGAGTCGAGCTTTGCCAGTTGCAGAATCGAAGGGATGAACTCATCGGAAATTCCCTGGATGCGGTGATGGCCGACCTTGTGTCCCGTCGAAAGCGTCGGCGATTCAGCCGGTTGCAGCGGATGCAGTTTGATAGCCGGATTGCGCTGGCGAAGAAATCTCCCAACGCCCATGATCGTGCCGCCTGTCCCCACGCCCGCCACGAACGCATCGGGTTTGATCGAATGAAAGTATAGTTGCCACCAAATCTCGGGACCGGTGGTCGTCTCGTGCGCTTCGACGTTGGCTTCGTTCGCGAATTGTGCCGGCAGAAACACGTGAGGCTCATGTTCGGCCAGTTCTTCAGTCATGCGGATGCTGCCGAGAAAGCCGCCCTGATCGCGCCGCACCGGAATAATTTTTGCGCCCAGGCTTTTGATCAAAGAGATGCGCTCCTGGCTCATCCAATCGGGCATGAAGATCACGACTTGATGTCCCAGCGCGCGGCCAATCGCGGCGAAAGAGATGCCGGTGTTGCCGCTGGTCGCTTCGGCGATGGTATCGCCGGGCTGAATCCGGCCTTCCTGATAAGCTTTCTTGAGAATATGAAACGCCATCCGGTCCTTGATGCTGCCGGTCATGTTGATGTGCTCGGCCTTGGCATAGATGACGCGTTCTTTTCCGCGGAAAGCGAACCGAATGGCGAGCAGCGGCGTGTTCCCGATCATGTGCTTCAGTTGCTTGAAGCGAGTTGGCGTGCTACGGGTACTCGCCTGCGGCAAGGGATCGATCTGTTTGATTAGCGTTGTGATCTGGTCTTGCATAGAATCTACTCGTGATGAGGAGCCCTCCCTCACAGTCGGGCTAGTGCCCCGATGACCCGCTAACGCAGGTGGTAATGACCAAACGCTCTCGATCATTCATTTCCGGCGGCCAGAGTCTTCTGTGCGCCGGCACCAATCGTTAGTTGCTGTTTGAAGATCCAGGCCGAGGCTTCCAGGAAATCGTACGAGGTTACGATGCCAACCAGTTGTCCGTCATCAATAACCGGAAGACAGCCCACTCGGTTCGTCCGCATGATTTCCATAGCTTCAAGCGTCGGCGTTGTCGAGGTGACGGTGATCGGTTCGGCTTTCATCACATCCCTCACGGTCGTCGCGCGCGCGTGTTCATTCGACAATCCCTGAGTCAGCAGGTGCAGCAATCCTCGATGCGTCACCAGACCGACCAAACGACCCTGCTCGTCTTCGACCGGCACATGCCTGATGTGTCTCCACTCCATGACGCTGGCGGCGAGATCCACCAGGTCGTCGGGCCGCACCGTGAACAGATCGGTTGACATGAATTGCCCGACGGTTTGATAGCTCTCACTCCAGTCGCCGGGCTCAGTTACTTCAATTACAGGCCAGTTATGCACGGGTTTTCCCTCCTTTTGGCGCGCCAGAATCGTCGAGGCCAAAATCTGATACCGAGAATACTTCGCGCCGTGGTCGTCCATCGCCGCGAGCGATTTCAAAGTCCACTGCGCCCCGGTTTGACCGCTGCGCACTCGTTCCTCGACGATGCCGAGATAGCGATCGATGTCGGTTGAATCCACCTGATACTTCATCAACCCATATCGGGCCAAAGGCAGCAGGCGATCGAGGATCAGCGACGGCGCCGTGTAACTGGTCCCGCCCGTCCAGGCAAACTGCGCGTTAAGGCCATGCCGCGCGGCCGCAAAAAAGTTTTCTTTCGCATCGTCAAACGTCATCAGCTTGGAAATCTCGCCATACTCATCCGGCATTCCCGACATCAGGCCAATGAAGAAAGCAGCGTTCGCCACTTCGTCAATCGTAGTTGGCCCCGAAGGAAGCGCGCGATTCTCGATCCGCAAATGAGCGATCCCGTCGGTGACGCCATAACAAGCGCGGTTCCAGGGCCAGATGGTTCCGTTGTGCATTCGCAAGGCGGACAGCGGTGGGACCTGGCCGGCGGCGAGCATGGCCATCGGATTCTCATCTTCATTCGTGATCATGATCGCGTGAAAGCGGGCAATCTGATCGTGAAAGATCTCGACGACGGATTTGTCGAGCCACCTTTCGCCGAAGCTGACCCGAGTAGGCTTGCTGCGGGCAGTTTGCGTTTGCGAACGCGCATCGGCCGAATGCTGAAACAAAGCCAGACGAGTTTCCTGCCACAGGCGATGACCAAACAACACCGGCGAGTTCACCGCGGCGGCGAGCACCGGCGCGGTAATCGCCTGCGCAATGTTGTAAAGCGGCGCGAACTCTTGCGGGCCGACTTGAACATGAACCTGAAAGCTGGTGGTGCATGACTCCATCATGATGTTGTCATGCGTAATCTGTAATTCGTCGAGTCCCTTGATGTGGATTGAAAACGGCCCGCCGCGCAGGCGGCTGACTGAATCATTGAGTTGATAGTAACGTGCGACTGGTGTGATGTTTTCCAGCGTGAGATCCGATTTCTGCAATGTGGGCAGAATGCCGGCGAGCAAGACATCGGCGCCAAAGTCAGCAGCGGTCGTGCGGGCCCGGTCTATCAGTTGCTTTAGCTCGCTCTCCATCAAATGAAAGCAGCGGCCGGTTAACAACTGCGGGGATAGATTGGCTTCCAGATTGAATCTGGCAATCTCGGAGGTGAGTCTTTCATCGCCGGCGCGCGCCAGCACCTCAACTGCCAGGGGCGCCGGCCGCATGCTTCGGTCGACCAGGAACATCTCCTGTTCGGCGCCGATGCGGCGCACGCCGCTCTCGATGCGGTCGTGCTCGAGCATGTATTCGAGCGCACGCAGATCCTCCAGCAGAGCTTTGGTGAACCTCTGCGCCTTGCCTTCGTCAATTTCCTGCTCAACGTTGTGTTCGCCCATTTACCAACAACTTGCGATTTCTTTTGGCGATCGATGCGCCAGGTGAATCAATCCAAACGATGAGCGCCGTCAGTGGAACGCTCCTCACGTCGCTCGCGACCAACCCTTAAGGCCGTCGTGAGTATTCGCTACGGTCTATGTCGTATTTTTCGCCGCGCGTTCCGCTTCAAGCTCGCTGATCTTTCTTCGCAGCCACTGCTTGAGCGACTCTTCCAGCCGGGACTGGTTTCCTTTGAGCTCAAGGTCCTCAACCGTTTCACCAGACTCCGTCAAGGGAATGAAGTGGCAGGGAATGTTTTCAGCGCGGTGCTCCGGAGCGACGAATTCCATCAGGCGACAGTCGCTGCACGGATGCGCGCGGCTCGGATCGCCAAAATTGATGCAGGTCAGGGAGTCTTGCAAAGCCGACGTTGGTTTCCACGGCGTGCGGACGGATCGTCCATAACCGCCCTGTTCGATGAACTCCAACTCATCTTTAAGGATTCCGAGAATGTCGCGATCGTCTTTCGCCATGGTCCTGCGACCTCCGTTTCTCCCTGAGCCTGCCGAGCAGCCAGACGCTGCTCTTTCTCGATCGAGTTTGGGGATTAGCGATTATCACATAAAGGCAACAGATATGCCGGGCTGCGGGCTGAAGACATAATTACCAATGCAAGCAGCAGGGCTCAGGTTCCTGCGGAAACTTCCTCAAAGCATTGCGTGAAAACGCCCAGAAAAAGCTAGGGCAATTACCGGGATCGGCAGCAAGAGCCCTGCCCGCGCATCGGCACATCGCTTGCCCAAGTTGTGTTGGAAACGATCTCTGGAGATCGTACCCCTAACGGAAATGCAAAATCACGGTGAACAGGAAGGCCGATGCCTACCGCAAAGAAACTAAGAGCCGTTGCGAACCGGCACGACGAACAGCTTTTCGTTCGTCGGCTGCCGTGCGCATCTCCGTTACACGCAATTCGAGAATACGAGGCGGTCAAGCTAAGCAGCTCTTACCCACGCGGAGCCGCGCTGTTCGTCGAAGGCCAGACTCCGCGTGGTGTTTTTTTTCTCTGTGAGGGGCGAGCAAAAGTTTCCATCGCATCACCGGAAGGCAAGACGGTCGTTCTGCGCATAGCGCAACCCGGCGAGTTACTCGGAGTAAACGCCGCGATTACCGGCCGGCCCTATGAAGTAACAGCGGAAGCGATCGAGCACTGTCGCGTCGATTTTGTTCGGCGGAAGGACCTTCTAAGAATCCTTGATCGTGACAAGAAAGCGTATTGTGGAGTAGTCCAGGCGTTGAGCAACCGATTCAGCGGAGTGGTCGAACACGCTCGCGTGCTCCTCTTGTCACAGTCGGCGGCCGAAAAGCTGGCCAGACTTTTAATCAAGTGGTGTGATGAAGTAGGCACGTGGACGCCACAGGGGATTCGGGTTAATCCCGGCCTGACTCATGAAGAGATGGGGCAAATGATTTGCACGTCGCGCGAAACCGTGACGCGTGTGCTCAGCGAGTTCAGGCGCCGGCGCATAGTCCATCTGACTCGCAACTCGATTCTGGTTCGCAACCGCAGGGCGCTTGAGTCGGTCGCGAACTGTTGGAAAAGGCCAAGGTGATGTGACCGCCATCACAGCCATTGACTAAAGCAGCAATTACAATGCTTTGGCCTTGAAAAGCTTTAGCTGAAGGAAGGCTCGCACGATAGGAGGCCGGGAGTTGAGTCCAATCAAATTTCTTAAAGCGCTTCTGATTTGTAGCGCTCTTTCGTCCACGGTCGTCTGGTTCACTGCTCGCAGTTCTTCGCGCGCTGCTGATCCGGTCGCGCCCAAAGCGCCGGCAACCTACACTGACAGCGATTACGTCGGCAGCGACGCCTGCAAAGATTGTCACGAAGATCAGTTCAAGGCTTTTTCCCACACCTCTCATGCTGGCCTGGCCAACATGAGCAGTTGGAAAGGAAAAGCAACCGGCTGCGAATCGTGTCACGGCCCCGGCAAGGGCCACATCGCAGAGGGTGACCCGGCGAAGATCATTTCTTTCAAGAACAAATCATCGAAGGAAACCGCCGAGACTTGTCTTTCCTGCCACGCGGGCAAGGAAGAGCGAAACAACTTTCGTCGCGGCGAACACTGGCGCAACGACATTGGCTGCACGGATTGTCACTCGCCGCACTTAGTCACGACCGGAAGAAACTTGGCCAGCTCGAATTTCCTGGTCACAACAGCGAATGCCGAAAAGCCGGGCTTCTCAACCATCAGAATGCTGAAAGCGAACGACCCTCAGCTCTGTTTGAGTTGCCACAGCGAGGTCAAGCCGGCATTTTCTTCGCCCTTCCATCACAAAGTGCTGGAAGGAGCGATGCGCTGCAGTGATTGCCACAATCCTCATGGTGGATTCGAACTCAAGCAAGCGAGATTGGCCACCGGCGGAGATGCAGCCTGCATTAAGTGCCACGTGGACAAGCAAGGCCCGTTTACTTACGAACACGCTCCGGTCAAGACCGAAGGTTGCGTGGCCTGTCACACGCCGCATGGCTCGTCAAATCCGCGGTTATTGAGGTACGCCGCCGTCAACCAACTCTGTCTGACGTGCCACAGCGTTGCCCATGACGTCGGCGCGGTTGAGCCGTCCGGGCCTCAGCATAACCAGAACGCGCAATACGCGAACTGCACAGCCTGTCACGTGAAGATTCACGGGTCGCGTACAAGCCCTGTCTTCTTCCGTTGAAGCTGTACGTTCAAGCAGATGCCGGCTTTGAATGGCTGAACCCAACAGAGGGGGCAATGAAGAAAAACATTACAAACACGCTACACATAGTAACGGGACTTGCCCTGGGCATTACGTTGTTGATGGGTGTCGCAAACGCGCAGCAGCCATCACCATCACCAAGCCCGAAGAAGTCGGACGCCAAGAAGGCAGCGGCGGAAGCGGAAACCACTTCTGCTCAAACTGGCGAAGACGCCGGTAATTACACGATCACATCCAGCCTTGAGCTTGGCGTTCGAGGTCTGAGGGTCGATGGCGATCACAACAAGTACAAGAGTGATCTGAACTACAACGCGGGCGTGCGCCTTTTCGACAGCAGCTTTCTGATGCGGTCGAAGGATGGCAAGGGCGAACTGTTCGACACCCTCCTTGTGACTTCGTCCGGTTGGGGCGCCGATCCTTACGGGCAGATGCGGATTCAGGCAGAAAAGCCGAGGTGGTATCGGTTCGAAGGCAGCTATCGGAGGTTCAAGTATTTTCGCTTTCTGAACAACATCGCGAACCCTAATTGGATATTTAGTCCGACAACGTTCAGTCGTCCGCCCAATCCGGTCACGGGCGAGCACGGCTTCAACACCCGGACGCAGCTGGGAGATTTCGATCTCACGCTCCTGCCCAAGAACGAGAAGATCAGATTCACTCTAGGTTACTCGCCCGAGAGATACGACGGCCCTTTTTTCACGAGCTACCATATTGGGGGAAACGAGTTTATCTTCCCCGCCCAACTCAAATCGCGGTCGAACGACTTCCGTGTCGGGGCCGACGGCAAGGTTGGGCCAATCGATTTTTCATTTCTGCAGGGGTTCCGCCGTTTCCGGGACGATACCTTCATCAATCTCGGGCAAACTCCAGGTGTGAACCTGAATCCTGCAGTAGCCAGTTTCACCACGTTCATTCGCAACGAACCGACCCGTGGAAGCGTTAACTACACGACCTTCAGCGCGCACACTCTCGTGGCTAAGAAACTCGACATCACGGGTCGCATCGTCCACAGCAACGCAACTTCGAGTTCTGTTTTTCTCGAAAACATGACCGGCTTGAACTTTAACACCAGAGTGACCGGCCAGCTTTCACCTCCTAATGTCCTTGCGCTTGGCCAGTACAACATTCCGGCGAACGTTAAGCGGCCAAACACGCTCGGCGATATTGGCGTGACCATTTTGGCGACGGAGAAGTTCCGAATCTCAAACACGTTTCGGGTGGAAGACTTCGAGATCAATGGCATCGCCACATTCAACGATGCCTTCTTTCTCACCAGGGCCCCGTCTTCGTCGTCCTCGCTGGTTGTCAGCGGTCTCAGTGCTAACAGGATCATTAGTTATCGCAAATACCAGGACATAGTCGAAGGCGATTACCAGTTCAATAAGAACTACTCAGTCCACTTCGGATATCGTTACG